>NZ_JBHUSG010000016.1:65979-154891 GCF_042673745.1 Kitasatospora sp. NPDC057015 | reverse complement strand
GCGCGGGGGGGCCGGGCGCCCCCCCCCCCCCGGCCCCCCCCCCCCCCCCCCCACGCCCGGGGGATCAGGCCGGGACGACGCTCTCGAAGGCGTGCAGGTACGGGTTCACCGGGCGGATCTCGCCCAGCTCCAGGCCGGCCGCGGACATCAGGGCGACCATGCTCTTCTTGGAGTGCTTGGCGCCGCCGACGTTCAGCAGGAGCAGCAGGTCCATCGCCGTGGTGAAGCGCATCGAGGGGCTGTCGTCGACCAGGTTCTCCACCACCACGACCCGGGCGCCGGGGGCGGCCGCCGCGACCACGTTGGCCAGCGTGCGGCGGGTGCTCTCGTCGTCCCACTCCAGGATGTTCTTGATGATGTAGAGGTCCGCCTTGACCGGGATCTCCTCACGGCAGTCGCCGGGCACCAGCCGGGCCCGGGGGGCCAGGGCGCCGCCGTCGCGCAGCCGGGGATCGGCGTTCGCGACCACCTTGGGCAGGTCCAGCAGGGTGCCGTGCAGCCCCGGGTGCTTCTCCAGCAGGCTGGCCAGCACGTGGCCCTGCCCGCCGCCGATGTCGACGACCGAGTTGACGCCGGTGAGGTCCAGGTACTCGGCGAAGTCGGCGGCGGACTGACGGCTGGAGGTGGTCATGGCCTTGTCGAAGACCTTGGCCGACTCGCGCCCGTCGGTGTGCAGGTAGTCGAAGAACTCCTTGCCGAACACCTCCGGGAAGACGTTCCTGCCGGAGCGGACCGCCTCGTCCAGCCGGGGCCAGGCCTCCCAGGTCCACGGCTCGGTGCACCACAGCGAGATGTAGCGCAGGCTGTTCGGGGAGTCCTCGCGCAGCAGCCGGGACATGTCGGTGTGGACGAACCGGTCGCCGTCCGTCTCGGCGAAGATCCCGTAGCAGGAGAGTGCGCGCAGCAGCCGGCGCAGCGGCTTGGGCTCGGTGCCGAGGGCCGACGCGAGGTCGTCCACGGTGGTCGGCTGCTCGCCCAGCGCGTCGGCGACGCCCAGGCGGGCGGCCGCCCGTACGGCGGCGGCGCAGGCGGCGCCGAAGACGAGCTCGCGCAGGCGCATCGCTGCCTGCGGGTCGGTGGCGGGTGCGGTGGTCATGGGGCCGTCCTTCTGGTGGTCGGAGGGGAACAGCGGGGTGGGGCGGGGCGGTGGAGCGCCCCGCCCCGGCGGCGGGTGCGGCGGTGCCGGGGGACGGATCAGCAGTGCCCGGCCGGCTCGGAGACCGCGCAGTGGTTGCGGGAGAAGACGTTGGCCGTGCCGGTGTCCCGGTCGGCGAGGTCGGCGGGGCTGTTGCCGTCCACGTGGTTTTCGCTGACGGTGATCCGCGCGTTGGGGACGCCGACGACGCTGCGGAACAGCACGATGCCGCCGGACATCGACGAGGCGCCGACGTTGCCCCGGACGGTGTTGCCGGTCACCAGGGTGTCCTCGGCGCCGGTGAGGAGGATGCCGGTGCCCTGGATCGCGTCCAGCCGGGGGTTCGGCGGGCAGTACTTGTTGTTCTCGGTGACGGTGTTGCGGCTGACGGTCAGCGCGCCGGCCCGCGGGACGCCCTCGTCGCCGACGACGAACACCCCGCCGCAGTTCCCGTGGACGATGTTGCGGTCGATGCTGAGGTTGCGGGCGCGCCGGATGGTGACGCCGATCCGGTTGCCGCTCAGCATGTTCCGGCTGATCACCGCGCCCTCGGTGTCGATGGCGCCGCCCTCGTTGTCCACGGTGTTGGCGAGGAAGATGCCGGACTGGCCGTTGTCGGCCGCCTCGTTGCCGGTGAAGCTGCCCCGGACGGACTTCTCCTGGCTGATGCCCTGCTGGCCGTTGCCCAGCGCGCGGACGCCCCGGACGGTCATCCCGTCGGTCTCGCTGGCGTTGAGGCCGTTCTTGCGGAAGCCGGAGACGGTGAGCAGCTCGACCCGTACGCCGGTCAGCCGCGCGCCCTCGGCGCCGGCGACGCAGATGCCGTGGCCGGCGGTGGCGCAGGCGCCGGTGTCGGCCGGGTCCGGCGTGATCACGGTGTTCGGGCCCGCCCCGCGCAGGGTGAGGCCGGAGGTGGTGACCCGCACGCTCCCGCGGTACGTGCCGGGCAGCAGCTGGACGGTGTCGCCGGGGGCGGCCGCGTCCACCGCCTGCTGGATCGACTCGCCGGGCTGGACGAGGTGGAGGGCGGAGGCGTGCGCCGGGGGTGCGGCGCCCAGGGTGATCAGGGCCGTGGCGGTGGCGGTGGCCGCCGCGAGCTGGGGGACCCGTCGCGTGGGCATGATTCGGAACCTGCTTTCCTTGCACGGTCTCTGAGGCGCGGTGCGGTGGGTGACAGCCGGTCGGACCGACGTCCTCGGGCGCTGCTCCGCCGGGGCGCGCGGGCGGCACACGTGTCCGCCGGTTCGACGCTATGGGCGATGGTGCGGGCCCGCCACCGGGTGCGCCCGCCGGACTGACGGGGCGTCGGCCGGTTGTCGTAACGGGGTGTCAGACGGTCGCCCGCGGTACTCCCCGCCGTGGCGGGGGCCGGCGACCGCGGACACGCCGGCGGACCAGGACCGCGACCCTCCGCCCGGCCCCGGGGCCGGTGACCGGCGGCGACGAGGCTCGTGACAGGCTCTGGGCATGAACGCCGCTCCACTGCCGCCCGCCGTCCGCAACCCGATCGGGGCCCACGTACCGGTCGCCGCGAAGGGGCTGGCCGGGACGGGCCTGGCGTACGCCCGCCGGGTGGGCGCCGAGTCGGTCCAGGTGTTCGTGGCGAACCCGCGCGGCTGGGCCACTCCCCCGGGCAACCCGGCGCAGGACGAGGCCTTCCGCACCGCCTGCGCCGAGGAGGGCATCGCGGCGTACGTGCACGCCCCCTATCTGATCAACTTCGGCTCGGACACCGCGGCGACCCGCGCGCACTCCGTCGCCTCGCTGCGGCACTCGCTGCTGCGCGGGCACGCCGTCGGGGCGCTCGGCGTCGTCCTGCACACCGGCTCGGCGGTCGGCACCGCGGCGGACGGCGGCTCGCGGCGGGCCGAGGCGATGGCCCAGGTCCGTACGGACGTGCTGCCGCTGCTGGACGAGCTGGACGCACTGGGGGACGACGCGCCCCGACTGCTGCTGGAGCCGACCGCCGGCCAGGGCCGCTCGCTCTGCTCGCGGATGGAGGACCTCGCGGAGTACCTGGACGCACTGGACGGGCACCCGCGGGTCGGCGTCTGCCTGGACACCTGCCACGCCTTCGCCGCCGGCCACGACCTCGCCGCCGAGGGCGGGATGCGGGCCGCGCTGGACGCGCTGGTCGCCGCGGCCGGACCGGACCGGCTGCGCCTGATCCACGCCAACGACTCGGAGGACGCGGTGGGGGCCCGCAAGGACCGGCACGCCAACATCGGGGCCGGCCGGATCGGCGCCGCGCCGTTCCGGGAACTGTTCGAGCACCCGGCGACGCGGGGCGTCCCGCTGGTGGTCGAGACGCCGGACCGCAAGCACGGCGGCGACGGCACCGGGCACGCGGCGGACATCGCCAGGCTGAAGGAGCTGCGGGCGGCGGCCACCGCCCGCTGACCCCGCCACCCGCTGAGCCCACCACCCGGACCCGAGCCGTCCGGACGCGAGCCGTCCGGACCCGAGCTGCCGGGCCGGGTCGGCGGTGGCAGGGTGGAACGAGGGCTGTCCGGCCCGCACCGCCGCACCCGCGAGGGAGCACCCGATGAGTCCGACCCGCAGACTGGCCGCGCTGCCCTGTGGACGACGCAGCAAATGGGTCGTCCTGGTGCTGTGGATCCTCCTGGTCGTGGCGGCCGGACCGCTCGCCGGGAAGCTGATGAGCGCCGAGGACAACGAGGCCTCCAGCTGGCTGCCGGGCAACGCCGAGTCGACCCAGGTCCTGGTCGAGCAGCGGACCTACCAGCCGGTGGACACCGCCCAGGCCGTCGTGGTCTACCAGCGGACGAGCGGCATCACCCCGGCCGACCAGGCCAAGGCCGCCGAGGACGCCGCGTCCTTCGCCGGCGCACCGCACGTGGTCGGGACGGTGGTCGGACCGCAGCTGTCCAAGGACGGGCAGGCGATGCAGACGGTCGTACCCGTCGACATCGGCACCAACGGCTGGAACGACCTCAAACCGGCCGTCGACAGCATGCGCGCCACCGCCGCCGCCGACAGCAACGGCATGGCCACCCACGTCACCGGGCCGGCCGGGGTCGGCGCGGACCAGGCGGAGGCCTTCGCCGGCATCGACGGCACCCTGCTCTACGCGACCGTCACCGTGGTGATCGTCCTGCTGCTGCTGACCTACCGCAGCCCGGTGCTGTGGGTGCTGCCGCTGCTCGCGGCGGGCGTGTCGCTGGCCGCCTCGCAGGCCCTGATCTACCTGCTCGCCAAGCACGCCGGGCTGACCGTCAACGCGCAGAGCGCGGGCATCCTGATCGTCCTGGTGCTGGGCGCGGGAACGGACTACGCGCTGCTGCTCACCGCGCGCTACCGGGAGGAGCTGCGGCGTCACCAGGACCGCCACGAGGCGATGGCGTTCGCCCTGCACCGGGCCGGTCCGGCCATCCTCGCCAGCTCGGCCACGGTGATCGCCTCGATGCTGTGCCTGCTGGTCGCGCAGATGAACTCCACCCGGGGGCTCGGGCCGGTCTGCGCGATCGGCGTGGCGGTCGCGCTCCTGGCGATGCTGACCCTGCTGCCCGCCCTGCTGGTGATCTTCGGCCGCTGGGTGTTCTGGCCGGTCCGCCCGGCCTACGGGACGCCGGAACCGACCAGGACCGGCAACTGGGCGCACGTCGGCGGCTGGATCGCCAGGCGGCCGCGGAAGGTCTGGATCGGCACCGGACTGGCACTGGTGGCCTGCTGCCTCGGCCTCGTCTCGCTCAACGCCAACGGCCTGACCACCGCCGGGACCTTCACCGGCAAGCCCGACTCGGTGGTCGGCCAGCAGGTGCTGGTGGAGCACTTCCCCGGCGGCACGGGCGCTCCGCTCACCGTGATCAGTGCCGCCGGACCGGCCGGCGAGGTGCAGGCGGCGGCCGGCGCCACCCCGGGCATCGCCGCGACCACGGCGCCGGTGACGCACGGCGACATCGCGGTGTTCCAGGCCACCCTCACCGACCCGCCGGACAGCCAGGCCGCCAAGGACACCGTGGACCGGGTCCGCGGCGCCGTCCACGCGGTGCCGGACGCCGACGCCCAGGTGGGCGGCAGCACCGCGGTGATCCTGGACGCCGGCCGGGCCGCCGCGGCCGACAACCGGGCGATCATCCCGCTGGTGCTCGGCGTGGTGCTGGCGATCCTCGCCCTGCTGCTGCGCGCGGTGACCGCGCCGCTGGTGCTGATCGGCACGGTGGTGCTCAGCTACGCGGCGGCGCTGGGGATCAGTGCGTTCTTCTTCGCGCACGTCTTCCACTTCGAGGGGCAGGACAACGCGTTCCCGCTGTTCGTGTTCGTCTTCCTGGTGGCGCTCGGCATCGACTACAACATCTTCCTGATGACCCGGGTCCGCGAGGAGGCGGTCCATCACGGCACCAGGGCGGGGGCGGTCGCGGGCCTGGCCGCGACCGGCGGGGTGATCACCTCGGCCGGGCTGATCCTCGCCAGCACCTTCGCCGTGCTGGGCACCCTGCCGGTGGTGGGCTTCGCCGAGATCGGCTTCGCGGTGGCCCTCGGCGTCCTGCTGGACACCCTGGTGGTGCGGTCGGTGCTGGTCACGGCGCTCACCATGGACATCGACCGGCACATGTGGTGGCCGAGCCTGTTGTCGCGCCGGCGCGAGGAACTGACGGACCATCAGCCAGCGGAGGCGAGGAAGCCCTGACGGCCCACCGGCGGGTCGACCTCGCCGGCGGACCCGGGCGGAACGGACCGGGGTGCGGCGGACGAGGACGGGCCGGCGCCGGCCGCGGAGCGTGCTGATTCGGCCAGGTTGGCCAGACAAGTTTCGGTCGAGTTCACGCAACGATCTTCCGATGTCTTGCCGCACGTGACCCGCGGCGCGAAGACTGCCGGGCAGCCCGTCGATTGACGGGTTCAGGACACTTCCTCGCGGAGCACTGATGCCGTTCCCCACCCTCCGTCGTACCCCGCGCCTGGCCGCCGCCTGCGCGGTCGCCGCCGCCCTGATCGCCCCGCTCGGCGCGACCCCGGCGCAGGCCGCGCCCGCGCCCGTACCGGCGCTCAACGTGCTGACGTACAACGTCTTCCTGATGAGCAAGAACCTGTACCCGAACTGGGGCCAGGACTACCGGGCGAAGGCCATCGCCACGGCCGACTTCTTCCAGGGCCACGACGTGGTGGTGCTCCAGGAGGCCTTCGACAACGCCGCCTCCGACGCGCTCACCGCCCAGGCCTCCGCCGCCTACCCGTACCACACGCCGGTCGTCGGCCGCTCCACCGGCGGCTGGGACGCCACCGGCGGCAGCTACAGCTCCGCCACCCCGGAGGACGGCGGGGTCACGCTGCTCAGCAAGTGGCCGATCCTGCGCAAGGAGCAGTACGTCTTCAAGGACGCGTGCGGGGCTGACTGGTGGTCGAACAAGGGCTTCGTCTACGCCGTCCTGAACGTCAACGGCCTGCGCACCCACGTGATCGGCACCCACCTGCAGTCCACCGACACCGGCTGCTCGGCCGGCCAGCCGGCCGCCGTGCGCACCGCGCAGCTGCGCGCGATGCGCTCCTTCATCGACGGCAAGAACATCCCGGCCGCCGAGCCGGTGCTGATCGCCGGGGACCTCAACGTCGACTCGCACGGCGTGGAGTACCCCGCGCTGCTGGCCGACGCGAACCTCGCGCCCGCCGACAGCCGCACCGGCTGGGCCAACTCCTTCGACACCGTCGACAACTCGATCGCCGCCTACCGCTACCCCGGCGAGCCCAAGGAGGACCTCGACTACGTCCTCTACCGGGCCGACCACGCCCGGCCCGCGGCCTGGCACAACGAAGTCCTGCACGTGCACAGCTCACCCTGGACGGTGAGCAGCTGGGGCACCGCCTACACGTACACGGACCTCTCCGACCACTACCCGCTGAGCGCCGGCTGACCGCTCGCGGCCCCTCCCGGCGGCGGCACCCGTCCGACCGAATCCGGGATGCGGCGGCCCCGCGCCCGGCCTACGTTGCGCTGGGGGGCTACCGACGAGAGGTGAACAGTCCCATGGCAGGAAAGTTCGAGCTCTACACCGACGAGAGCGGGATGCACCGGTTCCGGCTCAAGGCGAGCAACGGGTCGGTCGTCGTGACCGGCGAGGCCTACGAGAACCGCGACGACTGCATCAAGAGCATCGAGTCGATCCGGAAGCTCGCGCCCTACGCGGAGCTCAAGGAGGGCGCGGGCAGCCCCGCCTGACCCCCGCGCGCACCCGGGCCGGCCACCGTCAGCGGTGGCCGGCCCGGGTGTCTCACGTTCGCCGACATGCGTTCGCCTGTTCGACATATCCCTTTGGCCGCACGCACGCCGGATGCGGAGAGAACGATGGCATGCGTGTCGCCATCGTCACCGAATCCTTCCCGCCCGAGGTCAACGGCGTTGCCCACAGCGTGCTGCGGACGGCCGAGCACCTCGTCCGGCGCGGCCACCAACCCCTGGTCATCACCCCGGCCCCCGCTCGCGGCGCGCACTGCCCGCCGCACTCCTTCGGCCCGGACGCCACCCCCATCCCCGTCGTCCGGATCCCCTCCGTCCCCCTGCCCGGCTACCCCCAGGTGCGGATCGCGCTGCCCAGCCGACAGCTCGCCGCCGCCATCTCCGGACACCGACCGGACCTCGTCCACCTCGCCGGCCCGTTCGTGCTCGGGGCCCGCGGGATGGAGGTGGCGACCGCGCTCGGCCTGCCGGCCGTCGCCGTCTACCAGACCGACCTGGCCGGCTACGCGCACGCCTACCGGGTCGGCCGGGGCCTCGGCGAGGCCGCCGCCTGGCACCGGATCAGGACGGTGCACCGCGCCGCCAGCCGCACCCTGGCCCCCTCCACCCCGGCCGCCCAGGACCTCACCGCGCACGGCGTGCCGCGGGTGCAACTCTGGCCGCGCGGCGTCGACTCCGCCCGCTTCCACCCCCACCACCGGGACGAGGCCCTGCACCGGGCCCTGGCACCCGGCGGCGAGGTGCTGGTCGGGTACGTGGGGCGGCTCGCGCCCGAGAAGCGGGTCGACCTGCTCGCCGGGGCGTCCGCACTGCCCGGCGTCCGGGTGGTGGTGATCGGGGACGGCCCGTCCGGCCCCTCGCTGCGCGCCGCCATGCCGGGCGCGGTGTTCCTCGGCCGCAAGACCGGCGCCGAGCTGGCCCGCTGCTTCGCCAGCCTGGACCTGTTCGTGCACACCGGGCCGCTGGAGACCTTCTGCCAGACCATCCAGGAGGCCATGGCCAGCGGACTCCCGGTGGTCGGACCGGCCGCCGGCGGGCCGCTCGACCTGATCAGCCACCACCGCACCGGCCTGCTCGTCCCGCCGAGGGACGGCCGCGCCGTCACCGCGGCGGTCGCCGCCCTGGCCGCCGACCCGGACCTGCGGTCGGCGTACGGGCGGGCCGGCCGGGCCGAGGTGACGGCCCGGACCTGGGAGTCGGTCGGGGACCTGCTGCTACGGCACTACGAGGAGGTGCTCGCCGAGCACCGGGCCGGGGCCGCGCCCGCGGGTACCGGTACGGGTACGGGTACGGGCTCGATGTCGGGTGCCGGTTCGGTGGCGGGTGCGGGCTCGGTGCCCTCCGCGAGCCCGGCTCCTGCGGCGCCCCCGCTCGCCGCGGTGCAGGCGGTGCAGATCGCGCAGGCGGTGGACGCGGTGGACGGCGCGCACCCGGTCCAGGCGGCGGACCCGGCGGACCTGGTGGCCGCGGACGCGCACCACCCCGTGGACGCCGCGCCCGCCCCCGGTGCGGTGCCCGACGCCCGTGCGGTGCCCGCCGTCGCCGCGGCGACCGGCGCCGCGCCGGCGGCGGTGCCCGGGAGCATCGGGCTGGCCACGATCGCGGAGGGGCAACCGGCATGACTCCCCCGCTGCGCATCGTCCGGCTGGCGAACTTCGTCACCCCCGTCTCCGGCGGGCTGCGCACCGCGCTCCGCCACCTCGGCGCCGGCTACCTGGCCGCCGGCCACGAGCCGGTGCTGATCGTCCCCGGGCCCCGGCGCCGCGAGGAGAACACCGAACAGGGCCTGGTGATCACCCTGCCCGGGCCGGTGCTGCCCGGCAGCGGCGGGTACCGGGTGCTGACCGACCGGCGGGCCGTCACCCGGGTGCTGGACTCGCTCGCCCCGGACCGGCTGGAGGTGTCGGACCGCACCACGCTGCGCTGGACCGGCGACTGGGCCCGGCGCGCCGGCGTCCGCTCCGCGATGGTCTCGCACGAGAGCGCCACCGGCCTGCTCCGCACCTGGGGGCTGCCGGCCGCGGCCGCCCGGAGCCTCGCCGACCGGCTCAACTCCCGTACGGCGCGCGACTTCGACACCGTCGTCTGCACCACGGACTGGGCGGCGGGCGAGTTCCGCCGGATCGGCGCCGCGCAGGTGGTCCGGGCTCCGCTGGGCGTGGACCTGGAGCTGCTCGACCCCGCCCGCTTCGCCGTCTCCCGCGAGCAGACCCGGGCCCGCTACGCGGGGCGGGGGCAGATCCTGCTGGTGCTGTGCTCCCGACTGTCGGCGGAGAAGCGGCCCGAGCGCGCCCTGGACGCCCTGGCCGAGCTGCGGCGGCGCGGCGTCCCGGCCGTCCTGACGGTCGCCGGGACGGGCCCCCTGCTGCCGCGACTGGCGGCGCGGGCCCGCAAACGGCGGCTGCCCGTACGCTTCCTCGGGCACCTGAGCGGGCGCGAGGCCGTCGCCGAACTGCTGGCCTGCGCGGACGTGGTGCTCGCCCCCGGTCCGGTGGAGACCTTCGGACTGGCCGCGCTGGAGGCGCTCGCCTGCGGCACCCCGGTGGCGGTGAGCCGGCACTCGGCACTGCCGGCGATCGTCGGTCCGGCGGGCGCCGCGGCCGAGGACAGCGGTGCGGCCTTCGCGGACGCCGTCCGGGAGTTGCTCGACCGGCCGGAGCAGGAGCGCCGGGCCGTCGCGCGGGCCCGGGCCGAGGAGTACGGCTGGCCGGCCGCGGTGGCCGGGTTCCTCGCCGCGCACGGCGTCGACGGGCCCGTGCCCGGCGTCGACGGGCCCGTGCCCGGCACGGCCGGTGCGGGACGCGTGGCCGCCGGGGCCGCTGGTGTCGGTGGTCCCCGTGGGGCCGACCGCGCCGACCGCGCCGGGCTCGACGGGGCAGCGGGACCGGCGCTCGGAGTGGCCGGGAGGCCGCGATGAACGCCGGGACGGCCGCCGTCCGGGAGCTCGCGCCGCCCTTCGGGACACCCGACGCGACGGTGCCGGCCGTCGCGCCCCTGCGGTTCGTCGCCCTGGGGGACTCCCTCACCGAGGGCGTCGGGGATCCGGTCCCCGGCGGCTGGCGCGGGTGGGCCGCGCTGCTGGCCCGCTCGCTCACCGCGGACGGGGCCGGCGTCGAGTTCCGCAACCTCGCGCGCAGTGGTGCACTCAGCCGGGACCTGACGCGGGAGCAGCTGCCCGCGGCGCTGGCGCTGCGCCCCCGGCTGGCGGCCGTCGTGGTCGGCGGCAACGACACCCTTCGGGCCGGGTTCGACATCCGGCACACCGCCCGGGAGCTGGACACCGCGCTGCGCGCGCTGGCCGAGGGCGGCGCCCGGCCGCTCACCGCCTGCCTGCCCGATCCCGGAGTGCTGCTGCGGCTGCCGCAGCCGCTGGCCGGCCCGCTCGCGCGGCGGATGCGGGCCGTCAACACCGTGGTGCACGCGCTGTCGGTGCGCCACGACGCCGTTCACCTGCACCTCGCGGCGCTGCCGTGGACGAACCAGCGCGGCCTGCTGAGCGTGGACCGCCTGCATCCGAGCGCGACCGGCCACCACCTCATCGCACGCGGCTTCCACGACTGCCTCGCCGAGGCCGGCCACCGACTGGGGCCGGCGCCCGCCGCCGGGGCGACCGAGCCGCCGCCCGGTCGTGCGGCCGACCTGTGGTGGATGGCCACCCGAGGGACCAGCTGGGTGGCCGAGCGCAGCACCGACCTGCTGCCCGGGCTGCTCGCGCTGGCCGCCGCCGAGGCCCGCGGACGGATGCGCGGCGCCACGACGCGGCTGGACGAGCAGATGGCGAGGGCCGTCTCGGCCGCACTGGCCGGCCTGCCGTAGGGCGGCGCCGCCCCGGCCCGGCGGAACTCGTCGGGCGGCGGCTCCGACCGACGGTACCGGGCGACGGCGCCA
Source organism: Kitasatospora sp. NPDC057015 (assembly GCF_042673745.1). NCBI lineage: Bacteria > Bacillati > Actinomycetota > Actinomycetes > Kitasatosporales > Streptomycetaceae > Kitasatospora > Kitasatospora sp. NPDC057015. The sequence goes on along the minus strand of NZ_JBHUSG010000016.1, from coordinate 143,672 downwards.
GCGACAGAAACCAGCACCAGCAACCAGCAACCAGCAACCAGCCCGAGCTTGGCCGGTACACGTCCGATGTACGCGGTGGACGCGCCCGGCTGGTCCACACTGGGGCCATGCAGAACTCGATCACGGACGTCCTGGCCGGCCACCGGGTGGAGTCGGTCAAGGGCGGGTTCCAGTTGGACATCACGCTCGACGGCCCGGTGACCGTCCGGGTGGAGCACGAGTTCCGCCTCGCCGGCCCGGCGGAGGTGGAGCACTTCTACCCGGATCTCACCTTCGAGCCCTCCGAGTCGCTGCTCGGCCTGGTCGGACACCCGGTCGACGCGGCGCGGGTGACCATGGCCGGCGGCCTGGAACTGGACTTCGCCTCGGGCCACACCCTCTCCGTGCCGCCGGACGCCCGCCGGGCGCCGTGGAGTGTGTCCACGCCCCACGGGCCGGTCTGCACGGGGCTGGAGGGCGGCGAGGTGGTGTGGGCGGACCAGGTCTGACGAGCACCGCGCGGTACCGCACCGGCCGTGCGGCCCTGGCCGCGGGGGCCGGTCCGGGCGCATCCGAGGTACCGGTCCGAGGGCCGGTCGGGTGATGGCGGGATTGACCGGGCCCCGGCCCGGGGGATTGCTGATCCCATGCGGCATTCTTCATATGATCGGTCAAGTCGAGGCGCACGCTCCTCGCCCCGTGCAGCCGTCCTGCTCTGCCTGTCGACCGTCATAGCCGGCTGCACCGGCCAGGTCACGCCCCCGCGGGCGGACGCCCCCCGCTCCCCCGCGGCCCCGCATTCGCCCGGCACCCCGGCGGAGCGGGTCGCCCTGCCGCCCGCCGCGCCGCTCGCCCTGCCCGGGAGCGCCCGCAACCAGGAGCGCAACAGCGCCGACGCGGCGGCGCTCCGCGAGGCGGTCGAACGCCAGGCCATGGAGACCGTACGCTCCTGGGGGCTCGACACCCGCCCGATCGCCGCACCGCAGCCGCCGGCGAACCCGCCCGAGCTGCGGGCCGGCCAGGGCGTGGCCCTGCGCCCGGGACTCCCGCCGGTGGTGGCCCGGGTGCCCACCGACGAGAAGGTCGTCTTCCTGACCGTGGACGACGGCGCCGAGAAGGACCCGGAGTTCGCCCGGATGACCCGCGAGCTCGGAATCCCCTTCACCGCCTTCGTCTCCGGCTACCTGGCCCGCCCGGACTACGGCTACTTCCGCGGCCTCGCCGACCAGGGCGACTCCATCCAGAACCACACCGTCAACCACCGCGACCTGCGGAAACTGACGTACGACCAGCAGCGCCAGGAGATCTGCGGGCAGCAGGACGAGATCGAGCGCGAGATCGGCGCCCGGCCCAGGCTCTTCCGCCCGCCCTACGGCGAGTTCACCGAGGACACGCTGAAGGCCGCCGCCTCCTGCGGCATCGAGGCCGCGGCGCTGTGGAACGAGGAGGCGTTCGCCGACCACATGGAGTGGCGCTACGCGGACCAGCGACTGCACCCCGGCGACATCATCCTCACCCACTTCCGCGGCCCCACGCTGTGGAAGGGCACTATGCCCGACATGCTCCGCCAGGTGCTGAACACCGTGACCGGCCAGGGCTTCGCGCTGGCCCGGCTGGAGGACTACCTCTAGGGCCGACCAGTCCGGCGAGGCCCCCGGGGCGTCGCCGGGCGTCCCGGGGTGACCTAGGGTCCGGCCGGCTGCGCCGGGCAGCGGCTGCCGCGGGTCAGCCCGTACCGGCCGGCCACCCGGTAGGTGCCCGGGCGGGACGCGTAGAGCATCGTCCACTCGCCGGCCTCGGCCAGGCACCCGTGGGCGCCGTCCGCCCCCTCGACGCCCAGCCAGGGCGACCAGGGGACGCGCAGCAGGACCGGGCCGGCGTCCGCGACGTCCACGGTGAGGACGGCGGGGCCCGCCTCGCGGACGGTGCCCGGCGGCTCGACCAGCGGGGCGGTGTCGACGACCCGGAACAACCGCCACCGCTCGTCCTGCCAGACCGGGCTGAGCCACGGGTGGCCGGCGGCGACGATCCGGGCCTCCTCCACGGCCGCGTCGTCCGGGGCGTCGGCGGGCAGCACCACGTAGCCGACGCCCCAGTGCCGCAGCCAGGCGTGGTACTCGTCGGCGGTCAGCGCACCGGTGTAGAAGAGCGGGTTGCGGGAGACGTCCGCCTGCCGGTTCCACCCGCGGGCGAGATTGACGTACGGGGCGATTCCCGAGGCCTCCAGGTGGGTGCGCAGCGGCACCACCTCCACCCTGCCGCGGTCGGCGCCGATCCGGCGCAGCTCGGCGATCAGCGGCGCGGTGTCCCGGGCCGTGGCCGAGACCGGGACGGTGGTGGCGAGGTCGCCGGCCGGCTTGACCAGCTGCCAGCCGGCGACGGCGAGGAAGGCGGTGCCCGCCGCGAGGGCCCGGTGGCGCCGCAGCCGGGCGAGGTGGCCGCGGAGGCCCGCGCCGGGGCGGGCGTCGGGGCCGGCGCCGGTGGCGGGGAGCGCGGTCTCGACGGCCGGGCGCGAGATGGCGGGCTGCAGGGCGGCGGCGAGCAGCACGGTGCCTCCGAAGAGCAGCGGCAGGCGCTCGACGTTGCTGCCGACGGGTGAGGGGACCAGCCAGGTCAGCACGACCCCGAGGGCGTAGACCGGCGCGCCCGCGCGGACGGTCCGCCAGGCTCGTGGCAGCAGCGGCGGGAGCGCGGCCGCCGAGACGGCGAGCGGCACCGCCACGTACCAGTCGAAGGGCTGCTCGCCCTCGAAGGGGAAGAGCAGCGCCGTCCCCACCAGCACCAGCAGCGGACCGGCGACGAGCACGCAGGCGTCCAGCCGCCGGCCGGTGCGCAGCAGGGCGGCGGCGACCACCCCCAGGAACAGGCCGACCAGGGGGCTTCCTATGGTGGCGGCGGCGGCGAGCGCGAACACGGCGCCCGAGCGGGCCGACGAGCGGCGCCCGTCCGGGCCGGGGGGTACCGCGGTGGCCGGCCCGGGCGGGAACAGCAGCGCCACGGCCGCCAGGCCGAAGGCGACGCCGATGGCGAAGGTGACCCGGCCCGAGGCGACGTTGCACCAGAGCGCGACGGCCGTCCAGAGTGCGGGCCACAGCGGCCGGGCCACCTCCGGGCGGACCAGCAGCCGGGCCGCGAGCGCGGCGGAGAGCGTCCCCGCGAGGACGCCCGCCGTGCGGACGCCGAGCCAGCTCATCAGGTACGGCGAGACCAGACTGTAGGAGGCGGTGTGCATGCCGCCGTACCAGGACAGGTTGTAGGCCGAGGCCGGGAACTGCCGGGTGAAGTCGGTCCACGCGTACTGGGCCGCCAGGTCGCCCGCGTCGTGCGCCAGGTAGAGCGCCCAGACGCCGTGGAGCAGCGCGGCCAGCACGGTGGCGGCGATCACGGGGCGGCGCCGCACCCCACCGGCGCCGAGGGGGCCGGCGAACCCCGGGGCGCCCAGGCTGACCGGGCCCGTGCTGGTCATCTGGCCTCTCTCTGCGCGAAACGGGCACCGAGACGGACGGGGGGTACGGGAGGGTGGGGAGTCCAGAGATAGCAGACGGAACACGCGGTCGGGCGCGGGACGCACCGCTCGACCGCCGACCGGCCGCCACATCGGCCCATCGGGTGTGGCCTCCCGAGGGGGGTACCGGGCGGCCGGACGCTTGTGCCGGTCCGGCGCCGGGAGAAGACTGGTCCGTGGCAGATGACGGGGCCCGGGCCTCGGACCTCGTGTCCCCGGCGGTGTACCGCCGCGGTGCGCCGCCCGATGCCGGGAGGCGCCATGTTCGTGCGCACGCTGTATGTCACGGGTGACCCGGGACTGCTCGACGGGGCGGTCGACAGGCTCACCGCCGACCGCGACTTCCTCACCGGGCAACCGGGGTTCCGCGGGTTCGGCCTGTTCAAGGACGGTGAGCTGGGCAAGCTGCTGGGCGTGACCTGGTGGGAGGGCGAGCAGGCCAGGAGGGACAGCGACGAGCAGCTGCGGGACAGGCGGCGGGCGCTGCTGGAGCCCTTCGCGGCGACCGTCGCGGCAGCCGACTACGAGGCCGCGGTCTTCCACCGGATCCGGCGCCCCGGGGCCGGGGCCGCGATGCGGCTCAGCAGGCTGGAGATCGCGCCGGAGGACGTCGACCTGCTGGTCGAGACCTTCCGGAGCACCACGCTGCCCAGGTTGGAGACCCTGGACGGCCTGATCGGAACGACCCTGTTCGTCGACCGGGAGCGCGGACGCGGCACGGTCGGCGTGATGTTCGCCGACCGCGGGGCGCTGGCCGCTTCGCGCTCGGGCCAGGCGGCCGCCCGCGGGGAGAGCGCCGCCAAGGCCCATGTGACCGTCACCGGCCTGGAGGAGTTCGACGTGGTGTTCGCCGACGTCAGGACCGACTGAGGTCGGGCGTCTGCCCCTCGGCTCTCGCCACCGAGCCAACCGAGCCCGACGAACCCAACGAGTCCGACGAACCCGACGGACCTGCCGACCCCGGTGGTTCCGCCAACTCCCCCGCCGGGAGCCGAAGTTCGGCCACCGCTCCGCCGTCCGGGTGGTTGCGCAACAGCAGCTCCACTCCGATCGCCCCGGCATGGCCCTGCGCGATGGTGAGCCCGAGACCGTGACCGTGGCCCCGCTCGCGCGCGCCGGTGCGGAAGCGCTGCGGGCCGTCCCGCAGGACGTCGTCCGGGTAGCCGGGGCCGTGGTCGCGGATGGTCACCGTGTCGCCCTGCACCCGGACCTCGACCGGGGGCAGGCCGTGGCGGTGGGCGTTCGCCAGCAGGTTGGAGACGATCCGGTCGAGCCGGCGGGGGTCGGTGGTCACCGCCGCGTCGGCGTCGATCCGCAGCCGCACCGCCGGGTCGGCCGCGGTGATGCCGGTGAGCAGGGGCCCGAGCCGCAGCGCGGACAGGTCGGCGGGCTCGGCCCGCGCGTCCAGCCGGGAGACCTCCAGCAGATCCTCCGTCAGCCCGCACAGGAACCGCACCCGGTCCCGGACCAGCTCGGTGGGGCGGCCCGGCGGCAGGAGTTCGGCGGCGGTGAGCAGGCCGGTCAGCGGGGTGCGCAGTTCGTGCGCGACGTCGGCGGTGAAGCGCTGCTCGCCGGCCAGCCTGCTGCGCAGCACGGCCGACATGGAGTCGACGGCGGCCGCGAGGTCGGCCACCTCGTCGCGCGGCCCGCCGAGCGGGCCGATCCGGGCCGCCAGGTCTCCCTGGGCGATGGTGCGGGCGGTGCGGGCGGCGGTGCGCAGCCGGCTGCTGATCCGGTCGGCGGCGAGCACCCCGGCGAGCACCGTGACGGCCACCGCCAGGGTGGCGGAGAGCAGGATCGTCCGGTCGAGTTCGGCGACCGCCCGTTCGTCCTCGGCGTAGTCGACCCGGACGGAGAACACCTTGCCGCCGGTGCCGGCGGCCGCCCACATCGCGCGGCCGTACGGCCCCGGCCCCAGCATCGAGCCCTCGTGGCCCTGCGCCGCCAGCCGGCGCAGCTCCTCCGGGGGCCCGCCGGCCGGGCGGGCGGCCCCGGCGGGGGTGACGGCCTCCTCGACGGCGGAGGTCGGGCCCAGGACCTCGCCGGTGCGGGAGTAGCCGGTGAGCAGCGAGTCCAGGGCCGCCTCGGCGGACCGGCGGGCCTGCTCGGTGTGCTGGCCGACGGAGGCCTGGTGGACCAGCAGGCCGAGGGTGAGCGCGACCAGGAACGACACCACGGCGACGGTGACGGCGATCTGCCGGCGGAGGTTCACCGCCGGCGCCGCAGCTTGTAGCCGAAGCCGCGGATGGTCTCGATCCGCTCCGCCCCGATCTTGGCGCGCAGCCGCTGGACGTGCACGTCCACCACCCGGGTGTCGGCGCCCCAGGAGTAGTCCCAGACGCGTTCCAGCAGGGTGTGCCGCTCCAGCACCACGCCGGGGGCGGCGGTGAACTCCAGCAGCAGCCGCAGTTCGGTCGGGGTGAGCGGCACCCGGCGTCCGTCGGCCCGGACCTCCATCGCCTCGGTGTCGACCTCCAGGCCGTCGATCTCCCGCAGGGCGCGCGGCGTCCGCGGGGCGGCCTCGGCCGCGGGTGCGGGAGCCGTGGCCGGGCCGGGCGCGGCGCCGGGGGCCGGCGGCTCGGCGAGCGGCCGGGTGCCGAGGCCGGTGCGGCGCAGCACCGTCCGGATCCGGGCCACCAGGACGGCCGTCTCGAAGGGTTTGACGATGTAGTCGTCGGCGCCGGCCTCCAGCCCGGAGATGACGTCGATCGGCTCGGTGCGGGCCGACATCATCAGGATCGGCAGCAGGCTCTCCTCGCGGATCCGCCGGCAGAGGCCGACGCCGTCGAGCAGCGGCAGCATGACGTCGAGCAGCAGGAGGTCCGGCGGCTGGGCGCGGAACCGCTCCAGGCCCTCCAGGCCGTCGGCGGCGGTGTCGACGGGGAACCCGTAGCGCTCCAGGGCCATCCGGGTCGCCTCGCGGATCACCTCGTCGTCCTCGACCAGCAGGATCCGCGGTGCGGCGGCGGGGCCGGTCACGAGCGCCTCGCCGGGGAGGGCACGGCTGCCTGTGGTGCGGTCGAGGGCGCCGCGGAGGGCGCGGGCTCCGGTCGGGCGCCCGCGGCCGGCCTGCTGACCACCGGGTTCGGGTCCCGGCCGCCGGCGCCGCTGCCGCCCTGCGGGGCGGTCACGGTGGGTTGCGGGCTGCGCCGGCCCGGGTCGCGGGACTCCGGCGAGCCGCCGGGCGGGCAGCCCGGCACCTCCGCGGCCGGTCCGGTCGCCCGGATCTGCCGGTTGTCGAAGGCCAGTCGGACGCCGTTCCAGCGGTAGGTGCTGTTGGTCTCGGTGACCTCGTTGGTCGGCTCGTGGACCAGCAGGTCGGCGCCGACGGTGTCCGCGCTGAAGCCGGTCGGCATCTGGAGGGCCAGCACCGGCAGGACCTGACGCTCGCGCAGGGTGTAGACGTGCAGGTAGGCCCGCCGCTCGGCGGTGACCACGGCCGTGAGGAGTTCCGCGCGGCCGTCGCCGGTGAGGTCCCGGTACTGCGCGGGCCGTACGGCGCAGCCGGTGCAGCCCTGTGCGGCCGTCCGCTCCTCCGGCTGGACCGCCGGGTCCTTCTCCAGCAGCAGCCGGACGTCCACCGCGCGGATGTCGTCCCCCTCCACGCCGACGCCCGGCACCGGGACGGGCGACGGCTGGCCGGTCGGGGCCTGCGACGGCACCGGGGAGACGTCCGCGGCGGCCCAGAGCTGCTGAGGGCTCGGGCGGGCGGTGACGGGCCGGGTCTGCCCGGCGTCGTGCAGCTGCCCGGTGGAGGTGCAGCCGGCGGTGACCAGGACGGCAAGCCCCGCCAGGGCCACGCCCCATCCCGATATCGCTCGGCCGAGCCGTGTCCTCACGTGGGGGCGCCTTTCAGATCGGGACGGCGGCGGGTCACGCCGACCGGGTGGTCCACCCTGCATTACGCGCCGCGCCGTTCGCCGGTTGCACCCGGGCCTGCGGCGGGCGCCCCGGGCCCCGGCCGGGACACCTGCACTGAGCAGGCCGTTTCCGGCGGTGACCAGGTGGCGGCGCCTGACCGGACCGGCGACTCGGCCCGAGGTTCGACCCCGCCGCGCGTCCGGTGGTTCAGCCCGTGGCCGCCTTCGTACCGGCCAGGTCGGCCAGCACGATGATGTTGTCGGTGTAGTGGCCGTCGGAGGCGACCCGGCCGCCGCAGGTGATCAGTCGCAGCTGCGGGGTGTCGGTGTCGCCGTAGACGGTCGCGGTCGGGAACCGCGACTTAAGGAACTGCTGCAGCTCGCGGACGGTGAAGGAGACGGTGCTGCCGTCGCCGCGGCGGATGTCGATCCGGTCCCCCGGCCGCAGTTGCGGGAGGCGGTGGAAGACCGCCGGGCCCTTGCGGGTGTCGTAGTGGCCGAGGATCACCGCCGGGCCGCGCTGACCGGGTGCGGGCCCCTCGCGGTACCAGTCGACCTGCCCCGGGCGGTCGGCCGGCGGCACCTCCACCGTGCCGTCCGGGTTGAGCCCGCCGCCCTCCACCGGGGCGTCCACCCCGATCCGGGGGATCAGCAGGCGGACGGGCGGTGCCGGCACGGCGTTGGCCGCGGGAGCCGCCTGGTCTCCCCCGGCGGGCGCGGCCGGTACGGCTGCCCCCGCGGTCTGCGGGGCCCGGCCCGCACCGGTGTCGGCCGCGGCTCCGGTGGCCTCGGGGGCGCGGCCGGCGAACTCGATCCGGACCGGATCGTGCCGCGGAGCCGGTACGAGGATCAGCGCCGCGAGCGCGAGCGACAGGCTGCCGGCCGCGACGGCTGCGGTCAGCCCTGTGCGCCGGCACGGCGCCGGGCGACGGCGAAGCCGATACCCGCCACGCCCGCGACGGCCAGGCCGGAGCCGGCCAGCACGGTGACGGTCGAGCGGCCGGTCTCCGCCTCACCGGTCTGGGCACCGCCCCGGGGGACGGAGGTGACCTGCGCCGTGCCGGAGCCGCGGTCCGCCGGGGCGGCCGGGGCCGGCGAGGGGCTCGCGACGCGCGGCGAGACGGCGGGGGCGGCCCCCGAACCGGCGGGGGCGCTCACCGAGGGGACCGGGGCGGCGGGGGCCGGGGCGGCGGGGGCGCTCACCGAGGGGGCCGGGGCCGGGCTGCCGTCCGCGAATGCGGCGGAACCCGCGGCCGCCAGCGCGACCGCGGCACCGGCGCAGACGAGGGCGAGCCTGACCGCGCGCCGAGCCCTCCCCGCGCCCGAGGGACGGCCGGACGCGCGGTCGGTCAGGTGACCTGACATGGGGAAACCTCCTGGGTTGGCCGCTCCCGACCCTGCTGGCCGGGGCTGACACGGCTCACGTTAGGAAGCGCTCCGCACGGACCTCGCGCAGCCGTGTAACAGCCTCCGGGCGGATGTGTAACAGCCCCGCCGACCCGTTGCGTCCGCTGCCGACGGCGGCCACCGGTGCCCCCGTCGACCACGGCCGCTCGCGCCGGGCCCCGTCCCCGTGGTGGCGCCCGGCGCGGGCGCCTCAGAGGGACGCGAGGGCCTCGGCCTCGTCCTCGTAGACGTCGAACACGGTGATGAGCCGGGTGATGACGAGGATGTCCCGGACCTTGGGGGGCGGGGCGAGCAGGGCCAGCTTCGCGCCGCGGTTGTTCGCGGTGGTGTAGCCGCCGACCAGCTCGCCGATCCCCGAGGAGTCGACGGCGGTCACGTCGGCCATGTTGACGAGGATCTTGGTGGCGCCGGCGTCCAGTGCCTCGCGGACGGCCGTCCGCACCTGCACGTCGCCGACCCCGATCGTGATCTCCCCCTTGAGGTCGAGGATCGTGACGTCACCGGAGAGCCGGGTCGAGACATCCATGCGTGGTTCTCCCTGGAGGGATGCGCCGCCGCCCGGCGCGGCGGACAGGGACTTGCGCAGCGTCACCGTGGTGCCGCCTCCGGGCGGGAAGGCGAACTCGACGCCGTCCATGAGGTTCCGCATCAGGAACACGCCCCGCCCGCCGGGCAGCAGCAGTCGCTCGGGAGCGCGGGGGTCCGGGCAGGCCCCGGGGTCGAAACCCGGGCCGTCGTCCGTGACGGTCACCGTCACGGACCCGTCGAAGACACCGGCCTCCAGCAGCACCCAGCCGAGCCCGCCCTCGCGCCGACCGTGCCGGACGGCGTTGGAGACGGCTTCGAGGACGGCGGTGATCACCTGGTGGTGGGCGTCGGCCGCCAGCGGCAGCCTGTCCAGCAGGCCGCCGACCGCCTCCTCGACCCGCCCCAGGTCCGGGTCCGCACGACTGATCGTCAGCTGCACGGGCGGGCCTCGCCGCGGGCGCGCGACGCGCGCGCGACCGCCGGCGCCCCGCGCCGGACACCGTCGGGCCGGACACCGTCGGGCCGGGGGCCTTCCGCACCGGCGGGCGCGGCGGGCGCAGGGGTGACGGACATGGTGGGTCCCTCCCGGGCAGGCGATCCGGATCCGGCGGACGCGACACATCGTGCCCGACCCATCGCCGGAACGGGCCGCCCCGCCGCGAATCCCACTCGAACGAGCGAACCCCTCGGCCGAGGGGCGAGGGGGAAGGCCGGATCCGTCCACCGGCCGGCTCCACCGGCCGACCGGGCCTCCCCGGCGCATCCGGGGCACATGCCGGAGGGCGGGCCGCGGAGGCCCGCCCCCGTCTGCCGGACGGTGCCCCGGGCGCGGTACGCCACCCGGGGTCCACCCGTCGCCCTTCACCGTCGACCCGTCAGCGGGCCCGGCACCCGGCGGAGTCGGCCCGCGGTCGTCGGCGGGCCGTCGACCGCGCGCGGCCCCTCGGTCAGAGCTCCAGTTCGGCCTCGATGCGGGTGAGCTGGTGCCGGGCCATCGCCAGGTTGGCGCGGCCCCGGTCGAGCGCCAGGTAGAGGAAGAGCCCCTTGCCGGTCCGCCCGCCCAGCGGCCGGATCATGTGGTACTGGCTGCTCAGGGTGATCAGGATGTCCTCGATGCCGTCCTTGAGGCCGAGCATGTCCATCGTGCGCATCTTGGCCCGCACCACGTCGGTGTTGCCGGCCGCCGCCACGTTGAGGTCGAGCCCGCCTGCGCCGTCCAGGATGCCGAGGGCCATGCCGCTGTTGTAGTCCACGAGCGCGGCCCCGATGGCCCCCTCGATCGAGGTCATCGCCTGCTTGAGGGCGCCGTCTACGTCAGTCATGTCGTTCTCCGATTTCGTGGTGTCAGTGGTCGTGCGTGGTGCGGTCGGGGGATTACGGGCAGGCGGCCCGGCGGGTCGTGCTCACCCCACTTCCTTGGGGCCGACGGAGTCCTCCAGGAGCCCGCCGATGCGCTCCGCGGAGCGGCGGGCCTCCAGGTGCAGCCGCCCCACGTTGACGTCCGGGTGGGCCAGCACGGTGAGCACGCAGCCGGATCCCGCCGAGTAGGTGGCCACGTAGCCGTGCTCGCCGCGGACCAGCGACTCCCGGAAGTCGCCCTGCCCGGTGGTGTCGGCCAGGCGCTGGGCCAGACCGAGCGCGGCCGCGGTGAGGGCGGCCAGACCGGACGGCTCGGTGCCGTGCGTGTCGTGGGCGATCAGCAGACCGTCCACGCTCGCCACCAGGCCGCCCGCCAGGTGCGGCACCCGGTGTCGCAGGGCACGGAGTTCGGCCAGCAGGTCCGTCTCCAAGGCGATCAGCTGTCGCCTTCCGACGCGCTGCTTGAGTGCTCGCCTCATGGACACGGTCGGCGGGTGGCGGGCGGGGCGGGGGTCACAGTCGGGCCTCCAGGGCGATTCGGACCCGGTGCAGCAGGGCGATGTCCGGGTCGGTGACGGACAGCGGCTGGGCCGCTGCGTGCGAGGGGCGGCGGGTCGGTCGGGGTTCGGTCAGTCGGCGGGCGGCGGCCAGGCCGCCCGGGACGGCGGCGAGGGCCACGCCGGGGACCCGGCGCTCCAGGCCGGCGAGGGTGAGCTCCACGGTGTCGGTGTCGACCTGGGAGTCCCTGCGGACCTCCGCCGGAGTCCGGTCGGCCCGGGCGGCCGCGTCCCCGACCGCCGGCCGGGCCACCGCCGCCGGCCCGGGCGCCGGCACACTCAGCGGCGCGACCGTACGGGTGGGCGGCGCCACCGGCTCGTACGGCGTGGCCACCAGGCCGGCCGCGGCCAGCCGCCGTACGTCGGCGGCGGTGCCGAAGGCCGAGCGGCCCAGCAGCCGGGCGAGGTCCCCCGGGGTGCGCCGGCCGTCGGCGTGCGCCAACAGCTCACGCTGGCGCCGGTTCGGTCGGGGCACCCGGGTCCGGGCCGCGCCGCCCCGGTGCCCGGCCGGGGCGGCAGGGACGGCGGCGGGAGCGACCGCAGCGGCGGCGGGCACCGGCACGACCGGGGAGCTGTCGAGCTGCGGCCAGGGCCAGATCCGCTCCAGCACGTCCCGCCGCCGCACGCTCTCGCGTCGCAGGGTGCGGGCGCTCACCCGGCGTACCGGCCCGAGCCAGTGGCGCGCCCCGGGCTCGAACCAGGTCATGGTGGAGCGCGCGCAGAGGACGAAGAACGCGGCGTCGTACAGCGCCTCCAGGTGGCAGATCTCCAGCTCGCCCCGGGTCAGCCGGCCCTGTTCGAGCAGGGTCCGGCCGACCCGGCAGTCGGGGCCCGAGGTGCGGACGGTCTCCTGCCAGACCTCCGACGGGATCCGGCCGCAGACGGTGAGCAGCTTCGCCAGGCCGGGGGTCAGGTCGCTCTCGACGTTGACCACCCAGCCGTCCGAGAGGTGCACGGTGCCGGCCTCGCCGTGCAGGGCGCCGGTGGCACGGTTCTCGGCGAGCCGCTCGATCGTCTCGCCGGGGGGCTGCCAGTAGCGGGTGGGTGGCCTGCTCACATCGGCCGCCGGCGGGTGACGGGGTGGCCGGGGACCGCCCGGGAGGAGGTGCCCGGGGCGGTCGTGCCCCGGAGATCGGCGGGCCGTGCGTCGGTGGGGCGGGCGACGAGGGGGCGTGCGGTGACGGGCAGGACGGCGGTCCTGGCGCGGGCGGCCTGCTGGCACGCGCTGACGTACCGACGGGTGGTCTGGCCGTGGGACAACCGCGCGGGGCGTGGCCGAAAGCCGTCGGATCCGGTGCTCCCGGCGGTGGCTGCGGCCGGAGAGCGCGGCTCGGCGGGTTCGGGCCCGGCCGGGCCCTCGGGGTGGATCATGCCAGGACCAACTCCTCGGCCAGAGCCTGCAACCGGTAGCGCGCGCCGGCCAGGTTGCCGTCCGCCCGGTCCAGCCAGAGGTGCAGGGCGAGCCTGCTGTCAAAGACCGTGCTCACGAAGCAGAACAGGTGATAGCTTCGGCCACCTGTGACGATGATGTCCTGAAGGGGGATCCTGACGTCGTTCTCGTCGGCGAATGTCGGACTGTCAGCAGCCGCCCGCAGCAAGTCAGTTGCCTCCGCTGCCACCGCCTCGTGGTCCCCGGTCGGGCTGTCCCCCGCGGTACCGAGGGCAAGTCCGCTGCTCCAGTCGATCAGGCTCGCGCCGCGCGCTCCCACGATCTCCATCGCCTGGGACAGGCATTCGTCGATACCCGGCACACGGGCTCCTTCTGAGGGTTTTTCGGCAGCAGGGCGTACGTGAGCAGGCGCAACCTGAACCGCCATGGCGAGTCGCTGTTCCGACACGGAAGGCTACTCAGAGTTTCGGTATGACGAACATTCCAATGGCATATTCGACTGCGAGACGAATATTTTCGGCCACTCGGACAGGCGGGGCCGGCCAGGCCGCGACCGGAGATCGGCAGGTCGGACTACCCTCGGTGGACGTACGGTCACCTTCCGTCCCAGCTCGGGACGTTGGCCGATTCCGCTACCTGCGCGAAGGTTTCGGCTTCGCCGGGGCGGTACGGTCCCAGGGGGCCCTCTGCACCCCACCGCCGAACGCGCCCGCGGGGCGGGCTTCGACCCCGCCCCGGGCCCCCGCCGTCAGTGCGGCGCCGACCCCAGGATCCAGGCGGCGCCGGACAGCGTGACCATCGACAGCAGGGTCGAGTACAGCACCGAGTCACGGGCCAGGACGGCACTCGACCCGTACTGGCGGGCGTAGACGAACACGTTCTGCGCGGTGGGCAGCGCGGAGCAGACCACCACCGCGAGGAGCTGGTGCGCGGGCAGCCGCAGGACCAGGCTGCCGACCGCGAAGGCGCCCAGCGGCTGCACCAGGGTCTTGATCACCACGGAGACGCCGACCTCGGCGGGCCGTCCGGGTCCGTCGGCGGTCGCCCGACCGTGCAGGGACATCCCGAGGACGACCAGCGCGGTCGGCACCCCGGCCCCGCCGAGCAGTTCACCGGAGTGGGCCAGGGCCGGCGGCAGGTGCCAGCCGGCCGCGGAGAACACGCTGCCGAGCGCCGAGGCCAGGATCACCGGGTTGCGCAGCGGGAGCAGCAGCAGCCGGCGGGCCCGGTCGGACCCTCCGGCCGGCAGCGGGTCACCGCCGCCGGCCCCGGCACTCCCCGCCCCGGTACTCCCCGCCCCGGCCGCGCTCCCGTCGGTGTCGCCCGGGCCGGATCGTCCAGTGCCGGCCTCCAGGGTGGCGAGGACGACCGGGGTCACCAGCAGCACCTGGAAGAGCAGCACGGGCGCGATGAAGGTCGCGTCACCGAGCACCTGGACCGCGACCGGGATGCCCAGGTTGGCGGAGTTGACGTACCCGGAGGCCATCGCGCTGATCGCCTGGTCGGCCGGCCGGCGCCCGAAGATCCAGCGGCTCACCGCGACGCCCAGCGACGAGGCCAGCAGGGTGCCGGCGGCGAAGGCCAGCATGGACGCGTTGGCGAAGGAGCCCAGCGGCGTGCGGGCCAGCATGGTGAACAGCGCCGCGGGCATGGCGACCTGGAAGACGAACCGGCCGAGGACGTCCTCGGCGTGCTCCCCCAGCAGGCCCGTCCTCGCCACCAGGTAGCCGACGGCGGTGAGCACCCAGATCGGGACGAACGCGGAGAGCAGGGGGTACAGGGAGGGCATGGGTCCTCAGACGTTCGGGGAGCCGGCCCGGCACCGGCCGCCCGGCCCGCGGCGGCCCGCACCCACCCCTCGCCACCCCCGTACCGCCGCGTCCGCCACCCTGCCGACCCGGCGGTTCACCGCCTCAGCCTCCCAGACGTCCGTCCACCGGTCCATCCCGTTTCGCGCGCCTTCCCACCCGCCACGGGGGCGGGCGCCGGACGCCGCGACGTCCGGGCGTCCGGCCGGTCAGAGCACCAGGGGCCGATGGGTCGCGCGGATCGGGGCGGGCAGGGCGGTCGAGCCGGTGAGGTAGCGGTCGACGGCCGCGGCGGCCGAGCGTCCCTCGGCGATCGCCCAGACGATCAGCGACTGGCCGCGGCCCGCGTCGCCGGCCACGAAGACGCCGTCCCGGCCGGTGGCGAACCCGGCGTCCCGGGCGAAGGTGCCCCCGGCGGCGAGCTCCAACCCGAGCTGCCCCACCAGCGGGCCGTCCGCCTCCGGACCGGCGAACCCCAGGGCGAGCAGCACCAGTTGGGCGGGCACGGTGATCTCGACCGGCGGGCCGCCGGACGGCCCTTCGGTGGTCAGGAAGGTGACGCCCCCGACCCGGCCCCCGCCGTCGCCCTCGAAGCGGACCGTGCGGGCGGCGTACGTCCGGATGTCCGGCCCGGCGGCCGCCTCCGCTGCTCCGGCCGGAGCCGTCCCGAGGTCTCCGGCCGGGCGGACGAGGTCTGCTCCGTCGGCGGGGCCGCACCGGTGCGGCGCGGCGCCCGCGGCGTCCGGTCCGCCCTCCGGCGCCCCCCGGGGTCGGCCGTCCGGCGGGTTCTCCGAGGAGGACCGGCGCTCCGCCGGGGCGTCACAGGGCCCGCCGCCGGCCCCGTACAGGTGCCCGGCCTCCTCGTGCGAGGCGGTCAGCCGGTGCACCTTCGGGTGGATCGGCCAGGGCTGGTCCGGCGAGCGGGTGGCCGGGGGCTGCGGGTGGATGTCCAGCTGGGTGACCCGGCGGGCGTGCTGGCGCACGGCGGTGCCCAGGCAGTCCGCCGCGGTGTCGCCGCCGCCGATGATGACGACGTCCCTGCCCTCGGCGCTGATGGTGGGGGCGTCGAGGTCGCCGACGCAGACCCGGTTGGCGATCGGGAGGTACTCCATCGCCTGGTGGACGCCCTCCAGCTCCCGGCCCGGCAGCGGGAGTTCGCGCCAGGCGGTGGCGCCGACGGCGAGCAGCAGCGCGTCGTGGCGGCTCCGCAGTTCGGCGGCGTCGACGGCGGTGCCCACGGCCGTGCCGGTGACGAACCTGGTGCCCTCGGCCCGCATCTGGGCGATCCGGCGGTCGAGGTAGCGCTTGGCCATCCGGAAGTCGGGGATGCCGTAGCGGAGCAGTCCGCCGATCCGGTCGGCACGTTCGTAGACCGTCACGGCGTGCCCCGCCCTGGTGAGCTGCTGGGCGCCGGCCAGCCCGGCCGGACCGGAGCCGACCACGGCGACGCTGCGGCCGGTCGCCCTCGGCACGGTCTCCGGCCGGACCTCCCCCCGTGACCAGGCGCGGTCGGCGATGGCGACCTCGACCTCCTTGATGGTCACCGGGTCCGAGTTGATCGCCAGCACGCAGGAGCTCTCGCAGGGCGCCGGGCAGAGCCGGCCGGTGAACTCGGGGAAGTTGTTGGTGGCGTGCAGCCGCTCCGCGGCGGCCTCCCAGTCCTGGTGGAAGACCAGGTCGTTCCACTCGGGTATCAGGTTCCCGAGCGGGCAGGCGTTGTGGCAGAACGGGAGCCCGCAGTCCATGCAGCGCCCGGCCTGCAGGGAGACCACGGGCAGCAGCGGGCGCCCGTCGTACACCTCTCCCCAGTCCTGCGCCCGCTCGGAGACCGGGCGTCGCCTGCGGGTCTGGCGCCCGGTGGTGAGAAAGCCCTTCGGGTCGGGCATCGCAGACCTCCCTCACAGGGGTCGCGCCGGACATCGTCACCGTACGCCCGGTATGCCCGGTTTGTTCGCACCCGGAACCCTCCGGCGCCCTTCCGTTCGTCGCACCCCATCGCCTCCGTCGCCCACCGCTCCGCCCCGGACGTACGCACGGTAGTCGTTTCGTCACATCGCGTGTGACGTAGCACACAGTCATGACATGTACATGATGTGCAATACTCGCCAAGGCAAGTCCAGTGCCTTCATTTACAAGGGAGTTGATGAAATGCGCGCTCGGATCGCAGCTCTGACGGCCGTTTCGGCCGGGCTGACCCTCGCGATGGCCGGGCCCTCGTGGGCCGCACCGGCCCCGACGGCCGGCTCCGACCCGCACGGTCCGGTGATCACGGCCGCCGCGGCGCCCGGCGCCGGCTGTCCGGCCGGGGTCAACCGGCCCTGCGCCTGGCAGGAGCGCGGCGAGCAGGGCGTGCTCGGCATCGCCCAGGTCACCGCCGGACATCCCGGGCAGTTGACGCTCGTCCGGGTGGACGTCAAGGTCCAGCGCGCCTGGGGCAGCCCCTGGGAGACCGTGGCCTCCTCGACCCGGGTCCGGTACGGCTCCGTGCGGGTCACCACGCCGGAGATCGCGGCCCTCGGACCCGTCGTCATCTGCGCGACCGGCGGCCCCGCCCTGCAGCCCGCGCTGCAGTCGACCGTCTGCACCCCTCCGAGCTGACCCGCGGCGAGCCGACCCGCACGGACACCGGGGGCCGGTGAGCGGGCGGGCAGCGGACGGGGCCGGTGAGCGGGCGGGGACGGACCCGCGGGCGGCGCAACCGGGTGAACCTCGCGCCGGGGGCGTGGCCCCGGCGCGAGGTGGCGCGTTGAGACGGGCGTGAGCAGCACCCCCGGGGAGCACCGGGCCCCGTCAGCGGGACGCCGGTCCTGGTCACCCCTCGCCCCACCCGCCCCCATCGTCCCGCTCGTCCCTCTCGACCCGCGGTTCGAGGCCCGGCCCCCGGCCCGGTCCGACCCGCGGGCGCCAACGCCGGTGCCACCCGGCTCCCCGCCGGTCGGACCGGCCGTCGCGGCACCCGTCCGGCCGGGCTTCGTGCCCGCCGACGAGACCGTCCACCTGCACGGCGCCCACGACACCCTCCAGGTGATCGCCAACGCCGACCGCTGGGCGCAGCTCACCCACGCCCTCGACGAGGCCCGGGTCCCGCTCGCGGTCGGCGACGTGGACGCGATGCGCCGGCTGGCCAAACTGGAGCAACCCGTCCTCGACGCCCTGACCCGCTGGATCGGCACCGCGAACCGCGGCCGGCCCGGGGGATCCGGCCGGCCCGGCGGCGGCTGACCGGCGGGGACGGGCGGCCGGTGCGGCGGGCGGCCGGATCCGCGGACGTGGCGGGCAACGGACCCGGCATCCGGCCGTGTGGTGCCCGGGCAGCGGGAGGGGGACAGTGGTAAGGGAGCACGGTCTGCGGACGGAGGTAGCCAGGGGGTTCGGTCGGGAGGCCCACGATGACCTTTGTACAGATCGTCGAGTGTCGTACGGAGCAGCCGGAAGCACTGAACCGGCTGATGGACAGCTGGATGGAGCAGACCCAGGGCAGGCGCACGGCCACCCACGCGATGATGGGCGCGGACCGGGAGGACGCCCAGCACATCGTGGAGATCGTCGAGTTCCCCTCCTACGAGGCGGCGATGCGCAACTCCGGTCTGCCGGAGACCGACCGGATCTTCCGGGAGATGGTGGCCCTGTGCCAGGAGCCGCCGACGTTCACCAACCTGGACCTGGTCCGCGACGACCAGCTCCACAAGGAGGCGGCGCGCCGCCTGCTGCTGGAGCCGCCGACGGGTGACATGTCCTGCCTCGACGAGCTCCTCGCGTCGGACTACTGCGACCACGACCCGTCGATGGACGGCGACACGATCGGGCCGGCCGCGGTGAAGAAGATGATCGAGGGCTACCGCAAGGCCTTCGACTTCACGTTCGACATCCAGAGTCAGATAGCCGACCGCGACCAGGTGGCGACCCGCTGGATGTGGCGCGGCACCCACATCGGGGAGTACATGGGCATGCCCGCCAGCAACAAGGACATCGAGTGCGCGGGAATGACGATGTTCCGGTTCGAGGACGGCAAGGCGAAGGAGGGCTGGTGGAGCTGGGACTCGGTCGCGATGATGCGCCAGATGGGCATGATGCCCGGCTGACCGGAGGGGCCGTACCACCCGCCGTTCCGCCGCCCTGACCCTGGCCGCTCCCCGGGCCGCTGCCCGTAGCCTCCGGTGGGCGACCGCCCGACGACGGACGGCCGGCCGTCACGACCCGTTGTCCCCGGCGCGGGGGCCGCCGGCTCCGGGGCCGCCCCGGGTCGGCCCCGCGACGGCCGGCCGCCGCGGTTCAGCCGGCGGTGGGGCGGGCCCGCACGTGCATGCGCTCGCCCTGCGCTCCGAAGAGGCTGAGGAACTCCACCGGGTACGTGCCGGCGTTGGCGAACCCGTGCGGGGTCCGGGTGTCGAACTCCGCCGCCTCTCCCGCGGTGAGGACGAGGTCGTGCTCGCCCAACGCCAGCCGCAGCCTGCCGGAGAGCACGTAGAGCCACTCGTAGCCCTCGTGGACCTGCTGCTCCGGTCGCACGTCCTGCTCGCCCGACCGCACCGGGATGATCTGCTTGTAGGCGTGCAGCCCCCCGAGGTGGCGGGTCAGCGGGACGAAGGTCTGCCCGTGCCGGGTGAAGGGGCGCGGATGCACCCGCGGATCGCCGGTGGGCGGGGCGCCGACCAGCTCGTCCAGCTGCACGTTGTAGGCCCTGGCCAGGGGCAGGAGGAGTTCCAGCGTCGGTTTGCGCTGCCCGGACTCCAGCCGGGACAGGGTGCTGAGCGAGATGCCCGTCGTCTCGCTCAGCTGCGCCAACGTGGTGCCGCGCTCCTGGCGCAACACCCTCAGCCGGGGGCCCACGCCGGTCAGCACGCTCGCGAGTTCGTCGTCAGCCATGGTCCCATTTGCCGGTACGGCAAGAACGTTTGTCAAACACCTCGGGCACGTCGCAGGATCCGGAGGGAACGGAGCAGGGCCCGCCCTGCTCACCACCCGCCCGAAGGGACACCCCGATGACAGACGTCTCGACGACCGGGACACCGGCCGCCCGAGCACCGGAGACGGCGGCGCCCGTACCCGGCGCACCGACTCCCCCCGCGGACGGCGCCACCGCCGAGGAGTTCTGGGACGCCCGCTACCGGGCGAGCGAACGGATCTGGAGCGGCCGGCCCAACCCCGTCCTGGTCCGCGAGGCCGACGGGCTGACTCCCGGCCGGGCCCTGGACCTCGGATGCGGCGAAGGCGCCGACGCGGTCTGGCTCGCCCGTCG
This sequence comes from Kitasatospora sp. NPDC057015, assembly GCF_042673745.1. NCBI lineage: Bacteria > Bacillati > Actinomycetota > Actinomycetes > Kitasatosporales > Streptomycetaceae > Kitasatospora > Kitasatospora sp. NPDC057015. Next base: position 124,040 of record NZ_JBHUSG010000016.1, on the reverse strand, counting down.
GGGCTGGCGGGTCACCGCGGTCGACATCTCCCGCACGGCGCTGGAGCGCGGCGCCGAGCACGCCGGGTCGGCGGGGGTCGCCGACCGGATCGACTGGCAGTGGCACGACCTGGCCGTGTCCTTCCCCGCCGGGGAGTTCGACCTGGTGTCGGCCCAGTTCCTGCACTCCGAAGTCCCGCTGCCGCGCGAGCGGATCCTGCGGACCGCCGCCGCGGCGGTCGCACCGGGCGGGGCACTGCTGATCGTCGGGCACGCGGGACCCCACCCGGGAGAGCACACCGACGGCCACCCGGAGGGTCACGCGGGCGGCCACGCGGGCGGCCACGCGCAGGGCGATGCGGACGGCCATGCGGGGCCCCACCCGCACCAGGGGGTTCCCCTCCCCACCCCCGAGGAGGTCGTCGCCGCACTCGACCTCCCGCCGCATGCCTGGGAGTTGCTGCTCAGCGAGGAGCACGCGCACGGCCCGACCACCCCCGACGGCCGCCCCGGCACGCGAACGGACAACACCGTGCTGCTCCGGCGGCTGGACGGCGCCCCGGCCCGCTGACGACCGGCGCCCGCGGCCGGGAGGCGCCCCCTCGGACGGGCCTGGGGTGACGCCGCACGACGGGCCCGCCGGGGGCACTCCCCCGACGGGCCCGGACGACGACCGGCTGTGCAAGACCGGTCCGACGATGCCTAGTTGAACGGGTCGAGGGTCAGGTAGGCCTGCTGCGGGCTGCCGTCGTTGACCAGCGACTCGTGGTGGCCGACGTCGTCGAACGCGAAGGCGTAGGCCAGGCCGTCCGCCATCTGGTCGTGGATCTTCCGGGCGTACTGGTTGGTCACCGCGTCCTGGTAGAAGCCCGCCGACCCGGCGTCGGGCTGGTTCGGGTTGGTCAGCAGGGTGGACCGGTTGTACCCGGCGCAGAGCGTCCGGGAGATCGGCCCGCGCACCAGGTCGTTCGGTGCGTCCAGCAGCTTGTAGCAGCCGAGGATGCTGTCGGAGTCGGGCTTCTGGAACGACGTCACCACGGCGCCCGCGCTGTTGGTGAAGTTCATGACGTTGCCGGAGACCCGCCCGAAGTACTTGGTGTTCGGCTGGTCCGCGAACGGCGTCACCGTCAGCGTCGAGCTCGCGTACTTGGTCCAGACCCGGTTGACGTAGTCGCTCAGGACGGTCGACGGCAGCGCGCCCGTCTCGATGCCGTGCCCGGGCGCGAGCGCGCGCAGCACGGTGCCGTCGGAGCGGGTCTGGATCAGGTTGGCCCAGCCGCCGGGCTGCGCCTTCAGTGAGTTGTAGAAGCCCTGGTAGCCGCCGGACTTGAGGTGACCGGTGCTCTTGACGGTGCCGTTGGCAGCCTTGACGCCGACCGCGTACGGCGCCGAGAACATGTCCACCTGGGTGCTGTTGAGCCAGATCCCGGCGTCGTTCAGCGTGTACTCCGACCAGTTGAACAGGATGTTCCGGTTGGGGTCGCTGGGGTTCTGCACGGCCGGCTGCACCAGACCGCCGGTAGCCAGCTTGAAGACCAGCTTCTGGCCGTAGGAGAAGTAGATCCGGCCGGAGAACTTCGGGATCCGGATCGTCGTGGACTGGCCGTTGGCCGGGCCGGCGATCGACGCGTCGGGGGCCGGTGCGGGCGGGTTCGCACCGCCCGGCCAGGGGTGGAACCCGCCGCCCGCGTCCGCCCAGCCCTGCTGGCCGGTGGAGAGCAGGGTGCCGAGGTTGTAGATGTAGATCGGCTCGGTGCGGCCGGAGTTGTTGGTGAAGGTGAGCGGGATGGTCGCGGGCACGGCGGCCTCGGCCGGCGCGCTGGGGGCTACCACCGTCAGGCCGGCGCCCGACGCCACCGCGACGGCCAGGGTGGCCCAGGCGGCCCTGCGTCTGGCCGGCGCGGCCCGGTGGGCGGCGGTCGCGGCCGAGGCGTTCCTCGTCCTCATCTGATCACTCCTTCGGGGTCGGCTCTACTCCGGTTTCGACGGCACACGGCGGAGAGGCGCCGGGCACCGGCGGGGTCGCCACGACGATGTCGTGTGGGGTGGCATCGCCTTCTGCGACCTCGCAAACGTGAGAGCGCTCTCAAGAATGGAGGCGCCGGAGTGGGCATGTCAATGACTTGAACGCATCGGAAATGCGCGACCCCGCATCCGTTGAACATCTGAACAGGCCACCGAGGCAAGCCTGTTCACACTCCGGCCGGCCACCAGTCCGACCGGGGTCGTACGCCTGCCCGCCCTCGCGACCCGGCCGAACGGTCGCCGATCTGCCGGTAGGGCGCCGAGAGCGTTCCCAGCGATCGACCCGCCGTCGACCGGACACCGGACCGAGCACCGGATCGAGCGCCCGCCGGTCGGAGGAAGGCCAGCCCGCCCCGGAGCTCCTGACCCGTCGTCACCATCCTTCTGAACACCGGGCCGCACGGCCCGGCCGGGTCGCGCACCGGTATGATCACGTACCCATGGACGCCGCCGCACTGCACGAGATGGTCACCATCCCCCGGGGGCGGGTCACGCTCGCGGACCGGCGGACGCAGCGCAGCTGGTCGGTCGACCTGGCGCCGTACCGGCTCGGGGCCTGCCACGTCACCCAGGCGCAGTACGCGCGGATCACCGGCGACCGCCCCGGCGCCACCCCCGGCGACCGGCTGCCGGTCGAGGGCGTGTCCTGGTGGGACGCGGTCCGGTACTGCAACGCCCTGTCCGAGCACGACGGGTACCGCGCCGCCTACCGCCTGCACCCCGACGGCGAGGGCGTCGAGTGGGACCGGGCCGCCGACGGGTACCGGCTGCCGACCGAGGCCGAGTGGGAGTACGCCTGCCGCGCCGGTACCGCCGGGCCGCGCTACGGGCCGCTCGACGACATCGCCTGGTACCGCGGCAACTCGCAGGAGCGGCTGCACGAGGTGGGCGGCCGGCAACCCAACCCGTGGGGCCTCCACGACATGCTCGGCAACGTCTGGGACTGGTGCTGGGACCTCTACGACGCCGAGGTCTACCGCAGCTACCGGGTCCTCCGCGGTGGGGGCTGGTTCGACGAGCACTGGAGCTGCCGGGCCTCGGTGCGTCGCCGCAGCCACCCGACCTTCCGGGTCGACGACGTGGGCTTCCGCGTCGCCCGCTCCCTCCCGGACGCCCCGACCGGCTGAGCCGCCCCCTCCCGCACCCCCTCCCGCACCCCCTGCCGCGCCGCTCCCGCCACGTCGGAGCCCGCCCGCCGACCGACGGACCCCCGCCATCTCCCGACCTCCCGCAGGACCGGCCGACTCCCCGTGCGGCCGGTCCCCGCCGGGCCGCGACCATCGATTCGCGCACCTGTTCGATTTCGGGCGTAGACTCGGTGCCATGACCATCCAGCTCCAGGCCAGCCTCTTCGACGAGGCGGACGAGATCGGACTGAACCCGCTCGCCGCCGTCCGTCGAACGGTGCTCGGACACGGCGCCTGGATCGACGTACTGCCGGGCTGGCTGACCGGCGCCGACACGCTGTTCGAACAACTGGTCGCGGACGTCCCCTGGCAGGCCGAGCAGCGGCAGATGTACGAGCGGGTGGTCGCGGTGCCCCGTCTGCTGGCGCACTACCGGGAGGGGCGGGAGCTGCCGCACCCCGTCCTGGCGCGGGCCCGCTCGGTGCTCAGCGCGCACTACGCGGCCGAACTCGGGGAGCCCTTCGTCAGCGCGGGGCTCTGCTACTACCGGGACGGCCGGGACAGCGTCGCCTGGCACGGGGACCGGATCGGGCGGGGCGACCGGGAGGACACCATGGTCGCGATCGTCTCGGTGGGCGAGCCGCGGGCCCTGCTGCTGCGTCCCCGGTTCGGCGGCGCCGCGGCGGGCGGGACGGTGCGGCAGCAGTTGGGCCACGGGGATCTGCTGGTGATGGGCGGGTCGTGCCAGCGCACCTGGGAGCACGCCGTCCCGAAGACGGTACGGCCGGTGGGTCCGCGGATCAGCATCCAGTTCCGACCGCGCGGAGTGAGCTGACGCGCGGAGTGACCCGACGGGCCGAGCGAGCCGACGGATCGGTGCGCCGGCAGCCGGCCGGTCGGCCGGTCGGCCGGGGAAAGAATTGGAGCGCCGGGCCCGATTCGAACGGACTCTTCCTACTGAAAGTAGGACGTGCTCCACCAGCACCACCGACGCATTGCCGAAGATCGAACTCCGGCGGAACGAACATTACCAGCTCATCGGACTGACTCGATCCCGCGGCCCCCGCCCACCGGTGGACCGGGCGACGACCCGACGGGCGGCCGGAGCGACCGGCCCGGCGAAGCCGTCGGTCGAAGCAGCCGGTCGAAGCAGCCGGTCGAAGCAGCCGGCGGCGGCGCGACGGCAGGACGAGCCTGCGCACCGCCGCCGGCCCGTGCGGTCACCCCGCCCGGTGGACGATCTCCCCGCCGACGACGGACAGCTCCACCCGGGCGTCCAGGATCGCCTTCGGCTCCCGGTCGAACAGGTCGTCGGAGAGCAGCACCAGGTCGGCGAGCTTGCCCGGCGTCAGCGAACCCAGCTCGTCGTCCAGGAAGTTGGCGTACGCGCTGCCCAGCGTGTAGCCGCGCACGGCGGTGGCGAGGTCCAGCGTCTCCTGGGGCATCCAGGGGTCGCCGCCGCCCAGGCCGCGCCGGGTGACGGCGGTGTACAGGCCGATCAGCGGGTCCATCTCGGCGACGTTCCAGTCGCTGGAGAGGGCGAGGGTGGCGCCCGCCCGGTGCAGGCTGCGCATCGGCCAGGCCTTGGTCCAGCGCTGCTCGCCGACGGCCTCCGCCCAGTCCCGGCCGGGGCCGGCGATGTCGGGCGAGCAGTGCCGGGGCTGCATGCAGGCCACCACGCCGAGTTCGGCGAACCGGGACACGTCGGCCGGGTCCAGGCACTCCACGTGCACCACCTGGTGCCGGGCGTCGCGCGGGCCGTTGACCCTGCGGGCGTGCTCGACGGCGTCCAGGACGGTGCGGATGCCGCGGTCGCCGGTGGCGTGCACGAAGGCCTGGAAGCCCGCCGCGTCCAGACCGGCCAGCACCTCCGCGAACTCCTCCGGCGGGTAGAAGGTCTCGCCGCGGTGGCTGTGGTGCCCGGCGTAGGGCTCCAGCAGGGCGGCCGTGTGCGGCTCCACCACGTCGTCGATGTAGAGCTTCAGCGGGCCGACCCGCAGCCGGTCGGAGGTGTACCGGCGGCTCACCTCGGCGAACTCGGCGAGTTCGGCGGCGGTGGTGCCGCGCGGGTGGAAGAGGGCGGCGACCAGGCGCGAGCGGAGCCTGCCCTCGGCCATGGCGCGCTCGAACAGGGCCAGGTCGTCCAGCGAGTTCTGCGGTTCGACGACGGTGGTGATGCCGTACCGGGCGGCCATGTCCAGGCTGCTGAGCAGCCGCCCGTACTGGCGGTCCGGGGCCGCCCAGGGCACGCCGGCGGCGCGCAGCGCCCGGTGGCCCGCGCGGGAGAGCCCCTTGACCGCGAAGTCGGTGAGGAACCCGGTGGGCTCGCCGGTGGCAGGGTCCTTGCGGACGGTGCCGTAGGGCAGTTCGGTGGTGTCCCGGGTGATGCCGAGCCGGTGCAGGGCGGCCGTGTTCAGCCAGGCGGTGTGCACGTCGTAGCTGAGGACGAAGGCCGGCCGGCCGCCGGTGAACGGGTCGAGGTCGGCCGCGGTGGGCATCCGGCCGCCGGGGATCGCGGAGTAGTCGAAGGCCTCGCCCTCGATCCAGTCGGCCTCGGGGTGGGTGCGCAGCCGCTCGGCGATCCGGGCACCGATCTCGGCGAGGGTGGCGGCGCCGGCGAGCTGGACGCAGTCGGCGTCGGAGCCCAGGCGGACGTGGTTGTGGCTGTCGACGAAGCCCGGCAGGACCAGCCGGCCGCGGGCGTCCACCAGGTCGGTGTCGGGGCCGGCCAGTTCGCGCCAGTCGTCGCCGTCGCCGATCCAGGCGATCCGCCCGGCTCGGACGGCGACCGCCTCGGCCCGCGGCCGGGCGTCGTCGACGGTGTGGACGTGGGCGTTGTGCACGATGAGGTCGGCGGGGCGGCTCGTACGGCCGGCGGGGCGGTTCACGCGTTCTCCGGGAGGGGGGCGGGGGCGGGGGTACCGGGCTGTGCGTCGAGGTCGGCGGGCAGGGTGAGCACCCAGTGGGTGGCCCGGCGCGGGCGCAGGTAGCCGAACCAGTAGGCGACGCCGACGAGCAGCACCGCGCCGGTGATCAGCAGGTCGCGTGCGCTCTGCTGGGTGAGCGAGTACGCCAGCGCACCGATGGTGACCAGCGGGATCACCGGCCAGAGCGGCATCCGCCAGGCCGGGGTGGCGCGGTGACGGGCCCGGCGGGCGGTGAGGGCGGCGCAGCCGAGCAGCAGGTAGATCACCGCGACGACGACGCCGGTGAAGCCGAGCAGGGCGTCGATCGGGACGGCGAGGGCGAGGACGATGCCGGGCACCCCGATGGCGAGGGTGGCGACCCAGGGCGAGCCCCAGCGCGGGTGCAGGCTGCCGAGTGCGCGGTTCACCGGGTCCGGCCAGGTGCGGTCGCGGGCGGAGGCGTAGAGCACCCGGCCGTTCTGCAGGACCATCACGATGACGGCGTTCAGGATGGCCGCGGCGATGCAGAGGCTGATGAAGGTGCCGACGGTGCTGCCGGCCCAGGAGTCCACGACGGCGACGAGGTCGCCGGTGGCGAGCATGTCGGCGGAGTCGACGCCCAGGCAGATCGCGGCGACCGGGACGGTGATGAGGGCGACGCCGGCCAGCAGGGACCACAGGACGGTGCGGGCGACGGTGCGGCGCGGGTCGCGCAGGTCCTCGGAGAGGTACACGGCGGTGCCGAAGCCGTTGTAGGTGAAGAGGGCGACGGCGAGCCCGGAGATCAGCAGTGCGGCGGTGAAGGGACTGGTGCCGCCCTGGCCGTCGGGCACCACGGCGTGGACCAGGGTGGAGACCGGTTGGCGCACGTGCAGGAAGCCGAGGACGCTGACGACCGCCGCGGCGAGCACCTCGATGCCGAGGAAGATGCCGGTGATCAGGGCGTTGGACTTGATGTCGAGGACGCCGACGGCGACGGCCAGCGCCATCACCGCCGCACCGGCCACCGCGGGGTCGACCGAGACCACGGAGGAGAGGTAGCCGGCCGTGCCCAGGGCGATGATCGGCGGGATGACCAGGAGGGACACCAGGGAGATCACGAAGACCAGCCAGCCCGCCGGCCTGCCGAGCAGCCGCCCGACGATCGAGTACTCGCCGCCCGCGCTCGGGACGAGGGTGCCGAGCTCGGCGTAGCAGCAGCCGACGCCGAGCGAGAGCAGCGCGGCGATCAGCAGGGTCAGGACGGCGCCGCTGCCCTGGCTCTGCAGCAGGGGCGGGACGACGATGAAGAGCGAGGAGGCGGGGGTGACGCAGGAGAGCGTGAGCAGGACGCCACCGAAGACGCCCAGGGAGCGCGGCAGCGCCGTGAGGTCCGGCTTGGGGGATTCGTTCATCAGGCACCCGGACTCGGTAGGCGGTGGGGGTGCCGGCCATTCAACGCGTGGCGAAAAGATCGCGTCAAGGCCTACTGGTTAACTTTTCGCCTTCCGAGGCCGATCTGTTCTCTGTTTCATAGGGCAATGATGCTTGCGGCAAACGATATGCCGGTCAGAGCGGCAGATCGTAGGTGTAGGACTCCTTGACGATCTCCAGGTGGTACCAGGACTCCAGCCGGACCACGCCCTCGGACGCACGCAGGGCGTCGAGGCCGGCCAGCAGCGCCGGGCGGTCGCCGGCGTCCACTCCGCAGACCACGTCGAAGCGGCCGTAGCCGGCCGCCGCGTAGTTCACCCCGGGCAGGCGGGCGACCGCCGCGGCCGCCGCCACGGCACCCCCGCGCACGGTGAGACCGACGCCGACCGCCTCCCGGACACCAACGGCCCGGGAGTCCACCAGTCCGGTCACATGGACGGCTCCCGTCTGCAGCAGCCGCAGCACCCTCGCCCGGGTGGCCGGCTGGGAGAGCCCGATCCGCTCGGCCAGCGCGGCGAACGAGGCCCGGCCGTCGGCCTGCAACAGGCCCAGCAGCGTACGGTCCACCTCGTCCACGACCGGCCACCGCGCCGCGGCGGGACCGGCCGCGGGACCGTTGGCGGGATCGGCCACGGGATCCGTCGTGGGCAGGCCGTCGGCGGCGAGGGGGGCGGCGGACAGGGGGGCGGCGGCGAGGGGGGCGGCGGCCGGCGAGTAGGCGTCGCGGACCAGCCGGGTGCAGCGGAAGACCTCGATCCCCCGCACACCGGGCGCCGACCGCAGCACCGCGAACTCCCGCTCCAGCGCGGCCTCGTCCGCCACCCGCAGCTCGGCCACCACCGATCGCGCACCCGCCGTGCAGGACACGAAGCTGGTCGACCGGCGGGCCGCCGCCGCCTCGGCGGCCGGGCGCCCCGGCCCCTCGACGTCCAGCGAGACATGGGCGACCGCCCCGAGGCCGACCACCCACGGACGGACGATTCCGACCACCCGGACGGTGCCCGACTCCAGCAGCCGGTGCACCCTGGCCCTGGCCGCCTCTCGGGAGACGCCCAGCAGTTCGGCGAGCCGCTGGTAGCTGACCCGGCCGTCCTGCTGCAGCTCGCGGACGAGCGCGGCGTCGAACGCGTCCAGCATCATGGTCACTCCCCTTGCCGGCCGGCCCCGCCCGTCCGGCCGCCCGCCTGTCGCGCGGCCCGCGCCCGCGGGGCGGCGGCCCGGTACCCGATAGCGGATACCCGGCGATCGTACCCAGCCCCGGTCTCGGGCCCGGGGGCTTGCTTTCTTGACCGTTCGTTCCAGAGAGTACTAAGGTCCCTTCCGTGGCCCGCACCAAGGAATTCGACCCCGACGCCGTCCTGCAGGCAGCCCTCCGACTGTTCTGGCAGCACGGTTACGAAGCGACCTCGATGAGCGACCTCGTCGAGCATCTCGGCATCGGACGCGCCAGCATCTACGCCACCTTCGGCAGCAAGCACCAGCTCTACCTCCGGGCGCTCGACCGGTACGGCGAGCTGACCGACCCCCGCCTGCTGGACGAACTGTCCCAGCCCGGGGCCGTCCTGCCGGCCGTCCGGGCGCTGGTGCGCAGGTTCGCCGACGAAGCCTCCTCCGAGCAGCGGACCATGGGGTGCTTCGTCACCAACACCGCCGCCGAGCTGGCCTCCCACGACGCCGAGGCGGCCCGCCGGGTCGAGGCCAGCTGGGACCACCTGGAGACCCTGCTGCACTCCGCGCTCGTACGGGCGGCCGCCCGGGGGGAGCTGCCGGGCGCGCGGGACCCGCGGGCGCTCGCCAGACTGCTGATCGTCCTGATGCAGGGCATGCGGGTGGTCGGCAAGGCCAGCGCGGACCCGGCCCGGGTGCGGGACGCCGCCGAACAGGCGCTCGCCCTGCTCGACTGAGCCCGCCGGCACCCGCCGCGGGTGCCGACGCATCCGGACCGGACGACACGCCACCCGGAACGGAGGCGCCCTCCGCCCTCATATTGGACCGATCGGTACACTATGAGGTCGACCGGGCGGGCGGCGCCCGGCCGAACGGTGCCGCCCGTCGCGTTCCTCCGACCATCGCTTTCCCTCCGACCATCGCGTTCCGAGACATCGCCTTCCGACCACACCGCGTACCGACCACACCGCGTTCCGACCAAGGGGAGACTCACCATGACCACTCGATTCGCCGGCCGGACCGTCCTCGTGACGGGTGCGGGCTCCGGGCTCGGCCGCTCCATCGCCCTCGCGTTCGCCGCCGAGGGCGCGCGGGTGGCGGTGGCCGGCCGGGGGGCCGCGCCGCTCGCCGAGACCGTCGCCCTGATCGAGAAGGAGGGCGGCACCGCGGCCGCCTTCACCGCCGACGTCAGCCGGTCGGCGGATGTCCGGGCACTGGTCCGGCAGACCGTCGAGGAGTTCGGCGGCCTCGACGTCGCCGTCAACAACGCGGGCGTCTTCCGCGGCGGTCAGGCGCTCGGCGACCTCCCCGAGGAGGACTGGCACACCCTGCTCGACGTCAACGTGACCGGCGTCCTGCTGTCGATGCAGGCCGAGATCGCCCACATGCGCGCGAACGGCGGCGGGGCGATCGTCAACATCTCGTCCAACCTCGGCACCCACCAGCGCCGGGCCGGCACCGGCGCCTACGCCGCCACCAAGGCCGCGGTCACCGCCCTCACCCGCAGTGCGGCCCTCGACCACACCGGCGACGGCATCCGGATCAACGCCGTCAGCCCGGGCCCCTCGGACACCTCCATGTCGCTGCTCCCCGGCGAGAGCCCGGCCGAACGCGCCGAGCGGATGCGGGACCAGTCCCCGCTCGGCCGGGTGTCCTCGGGCGAGGAGGTCGCCGCCGCCGTCCTCTACCTCGCCTCGCCGGCCGCGGCCTCGGTGGTCGGCGCCGACCTGGTGATGGACGGCGGCGCCTCGGCCTGACCCGAGCAGCCTCGCGGCGGGTGGCCGAAGCCCGGGCCGGGGGCCGGGAGCCGGGAAATCGGCTTCCCGGCCCCCGGCCCCGCGCTCCTGCGCCGGTTGCGCCGCGCCCTCAGCTGCTCGCGTGCACCAGTCGGCCGCCGACGTAGGTGCGCTCGACCCGCGCCTCGCCGATGGCCTGCGGCGGGGCCGTGAAGATGTCACGGTCCAGGACGACCAGGTCGGCGAGGTAGCCCGGCCGCAGGCTGCCGGCCTCGTCGAGGCCGTTCACGTGGGCGGAGCCGGCCGTGTAGGCGGCGAGGGCGGTCGCGAGGTCGAGCCGCTGCTCGGGCAGGAACACCCGCTCCTCGGCGCTCTCCGGCAGCCTGCGGTTCACCGCCACGTGGATCCCGGCCAGCGGGTCGGGGCTGCTGACCGGCCAGTCGCTGCCCGCCGCGAGGGTCGCGCCGGCGCGCAGCAGGTCGCCGAACGGGTACTGCAGGGCCGCGCGCTCCGGGCCGAGGAAGGGGATGGTCAGCTCGTCCATCTGCGGCTCGTGGGCCGCCCAGAGCGGTTGGATGTTGGCGATCGCACCGAGCCGGGCGAAGCGCGGGAGGTCCGTCGGGTGGACGACCTGGAGGTGCGCCAGGTGGTGGCGGGTGTCGCGGCGGCCGTTGACGCGGCGGGCGGCCTCGACGGCGTCGAGCGCCTCGCGGACGGCGCGGTCGCCGAGCGCGTGGAAGTGCACCTGGAAGCCCAGCGCGTCCAGCGCGACCACGTGCTCGCACAGGGCGGACGGGTCGACGAAGCTCAGCCCGCTGTTGGCGGTGGCGCAGCCGCAGCCGTCGAGGTAGGGGCTGGTCATCGCGGCGGTGAAGTTCTCGGCGATCCCGTCCTGCATGATCTTCACCGACCGGGCCCGGAACCGCCCGTGCTCCAAGTTGGCCTGGCGCTCCACGAGTTCGGGGATCTGCTCGGCGCCGCGGCCGCGGTCCCACCAGAGTGCGCCGGCCACCCGGGCGGTCAGACTGCCGTCGCGGGCCGCGGCCAGGTAGGCGTCGGACGGGTCCGGCTGGCCGTTGAACACGCCGAGCAGGGCGTCCTGCCACCCGGTGATGCCGAGCGAGTGCAGCAGCCGCTGGGCGCGCAGCAGGCCGGCCAGCCGCTCGGCGGCGCCGGTCGGCGGGACGAGCCGGGCGACCAGGGCGGTGGCGCCCTCCTGGAGCACGCCGCTGGGGGTGCCGTCCGGCTCGCGCTCGATCCGGCCGTCGGCGGGGTCGGGGGTGTCGCGGGTGACCCCGGCCAGCTCCAGGGCGCGGGTGTTGGCCCAGGCGCCGTGGTGGTCCCGGTTGACCAGGTAGACGGGCCGGTCGGCGACCACCTCGTCCAGCTGCTGCCGGGTGGGCAGGCCTCCGGCGAAGCTCTCCATGGACCAGCCTCCGCCGGTGATCCACTCCCGCTCGGGGTGCGCCCCGGCGTAGGCGGCGATCCGGCTCCGGTACTCCGCCACGCCGGTCGTGCCGGTGAGGTCGCACTCCCCCAGCTCGACCCCGCCGAAGACGGCGTGCACGTGCGCGTCCTGGAAGCCCGGGATCAGCAACCTCCCGCGCAGGTCGACCACTTCGGTCCTCGGACCGATCAACTCCCGTACCTCGTCGTGTCCGACGGCGGTGATCCGCTCGCCGGTCACCGCCAGGCTGCTCGCCCGGGTGCGGGCCGGGTCGCCGGTGTGGACGGGGCCGCCGGTGAACACCAGGTCGGCATGGGTGGAACTGCTCATGGATGTCGGTCCGTTCGTTCGGTGCAGACGATGCGGACGGTGCGGGCCGGCGGTCGACCGGCCCGCACCGCGGGTTCAGGCCGCGGGGGCCGGGGTCAGGTCGGCGGCCTCGGCATCCGTTCCGCGGCCGGTGGTGAAGTAGGGGGACTTGCGGACCCAGCGGGCCCAGGCCGCGGCGACCAACCCGGTACCGATCATGAGCACCGGCCCGAGGAGCTGGAACCAGCCGTTGTCGGCGCTGAGTTCGAAGTGGTCGGCGGAGGTGTAGAACGACCAGGCGAGGTAGCCCCCGAGCGCGACCAGCACCAGCGCGCTGACCAGCGGCGCCACCACGGCCCGCAGCGCCTGCGCCGGCGCCTCGCGCAGCAGGTGCCGGAAGCGGACGGCCGCGGCGGTTCCGGTGAGCGCGTAGTAGAAGGCGACCACGATGCCGATGGAGTTGACGGCGGCGCCGATCAGGTCCGTCACGGTGGGGATCACCAGGCACAGCAGTGCGATCGCGGCGGCGACGGCCGCGACCAGCAGGGTGCCGGCCGCCGGGGTCCCGTACCGCGGGTGCAGCCGGGTCCAGACCGGCCCGAGGGTACGGTCGCGGCCCATCGCGAAGTTGCCGCGCGCGGTGGGGATGACGGCGGCCTGCAGGGAGGCCACGGCGGAGAACGTCAGGGCGATCAGCGGCAGCGCGGCCAGCGGTTGCTGGGCGAGCCGATGCCCGAAGTAGGTCAGCCCCTGGGCCCCGTTGTCCACCAACTCGCCTACCGGCAGGACGCGTTGGAAGGCGGTGCCGGCCAGCAGGAACACCGCCAGCACGGCCACCAGGGCGAGCGTGCCGGCCCGGGAGGCGTCCCGCGGGTGGCGGACCTCCTCGCCCACGCTGAAGACCGACTCGAATCCCCAGTAACAGAACACCATCAGCACCATGCCCTGGGCCAGCGCGGAGAGCGAGGGGATGGCGAACGGGTCGTACCAGGACAGCGAGAACGGCTGGTCGCCGGCGAAGAGGCCGTAGCCGCAGAAGCCCAACAGCACCAGGTACTCGAAGACGAGCAGGTACTTCTGCAACCGGGCCGCCAGGCCCACGCCCCGGACGGCGACCAGGGTCGCGGCCAGCAGGACCAGCAGGCCGATCAGGGTGGTCTGCACGGTGGAGTCCGGGTCCAGGGTGAGCCCCGCCAGCTCGTGCAGGCCTGCCTCGCCCAGGAGTTGGAGGAGCGCCGACCCGGTGATCGCGGTGGTGTAGGCCATGAAGACGATGCTGCCGACCAGGTTCACCCAGCCGGTGAGGAAGCCCAGCCAGGGGTTGAGGATGCCGCCCACCCAGGTGTAGGCGTTGCCGGCGTTGGGCTCCACCCGGTTCAGCCGGGCGTAGCCGCTCGCGATGCCGAGGACCGGCAGGAAGGCGAGCAGGGTGACGGCGGGCAGGTGCAGGCCGACCACGCCCGCGGTCAGGCCGAGGCCGACCCCGACGCTGGAGGTGGCCGCGATGCTGGAGGCGGCGATCACCACGCCGTCCCCGACCCCGAGTGACTTGCGCAGACCCGGGCGCACGGGCCCACCGCCGCCCTGCGGGGCTCTCGCCCCGTCGTTCGCCATGGATGCCAACGGACCACCACCTTGATCGACCGGAGCCTCGGACGGGCTCCGTTGGCAGGAATGAAACGTCCTGCGTCCTTCACACGTCAATGGCGTTGTCGTAAGGTGTCGGCACGGTGACCGGGCCGGAGCGGTCCGCGGGCGGCCGCACTCGGCGGTACGGACCGGCCCGCGAGCAGGCGGACCGGTGAGCAGCGGGACCGTGTGCACGGGCGGCCGGTTCGGACGAGCGGTTGGAGGGAGCACCCCGATGGGTGAACGCGTGGTTCCGGAGCCGCAGCGCCGACGTAGGCGCCCGACCAAGCAGGGCACCGTGCTCTCCGCGGAGGCGATCGTCGCGACCGCGCTGCGGCTGCTCGGACAGCACGGCTCCGAGGCGCTCACCGTCCGCCGGCTCGGCGCCGCCCTCGGGGCCGACCCGAGCGCGATCTACCGGTACTTCCGCAACACCGACGACCTGCTGCTCGCCATCACCGACGAGCTGATCGCCGTCGCCCAGCAGGGCTGGCAGGCGACCGGGGACTGGCAGGCCGACCTGCGGGAGATCGGGCGGCGGATCCACCGCGCCTACCAGCTGCACCCGCAGACGGCCATGCTGGCCGCGTACCGCACCACCGGACGGGCCCACGAGATCGGGGCCGTGGAGGTGATCCTCGGCGTGCTGCGCGACGGCGGGTTCCCCGACGCCGAGGCGGTACGGATCTACCACGCCTTCGTCGACCAGGCCCTGGCCTTCGCCGCCCTCGACGCGGCGGCCAGCGCCCTCCCACCGGCCGCCCGGCAGGCCGACGAGGGCGTGTGGCGGGAGACGTACGCCCGCCTGCCCGCGCGGAGCCACCCGCACATCGCCGCCACCGCGCCGCTGCTGGTGGCCGAGATGAGCACCTCCGGGTACCCGCCGGCCCTGGAGCTGCTGCTGGAGGCCGCCGCGGCACGTCTGGCACGGCTGCGCCGCCCGGCGGGGTGAGCGCTGCGCCCGGCGGGGTGGACAGGACGCCCGGCGGGGCAGCACGACGCCCGGACCGCTGCGCGCGGTCCGGGCGCCGTCCGTCCCGGGCTACTGCGGGGTCACGTACGCCCCGGAGATGCCGCCGTCCACCAGGAAGGTGTTGGCGGTCATGAAGGAGGAGTCGTCGCTGGCCAGGAAGGCGACGGCGGCCGCGATCTCGTCCGGCTCGGCGAAGCGCCCGAGCGGGATGTGGACGAGCCGGCGGGCCGCGCGCTCCGGGTCCTTGGCGAACAGCTCCTGCAGCAGCGGGGTGTTGACCGGGCCGGGGCAGAGCGCGTTGACCCGGATGCCCTCCCGGGCGAACTGCACGCCCAGCTCGCGCGACATCGCCAGCACGCCGCCCTTGGAGGCGCTGTAGGAGATCTGCGAGGTCGCCGCACCCATCACCGCGACGAAGGAGGCGGTGTTGATGATCGACCCCTTGCCCTGGCGCTGCATGTGCGGGATCGCGTACTTGCAGCAGAGGTAGACGCTGGTCAGGTTGACGTCCTGGACCCGCTTCCAGGCCTCCAGGCCGGTGGTCAGGATCGAGTCGTCGTCGGGCGGCGAGATGCCGGCGTTGTTGAAGGCGATGTCGAGGCGGCCGTACTCGGCCACGGCCCGCTCGTACATCTCGCGCACGGCGTCCTCGTCGGTCACGTCGGCCTGCACGAACAGGCCGCCGACCTCCTCGGCGGCGGCCTTGCCGGCCGCGGCGTCGATGTCCACGCAGACCACCCTGGCCCCTTCGGCGGCGAAGCGCCGGGCGGTCGCGAGGCCGATTCCGCTGCCCGCGCCGGTGATGACGGCCACCCGGCCGTCGAGTCGCTCGGTCATGGCGTTACTCCTCCGTGGAGATGAAGACGTTCTTGGTTTCGGTGAAGGCGTGGAGGGCGTCCGGGCCCAGCTCACGGCCGAGCCCGGACTGCTTGAAGCCGCCGAACGGCGTCGAGTAGCGCACCGAGGAGTGCGAGTTGACGGACAGGTTGCCCGCCTCCACCCCGCGCGCCACCCGCAGCGCCCGGCCCACGTCGCGGGTCCAGATCGAGCCGGACAGGCCGTAGTCGGTGGCGTTCGCGATCCGCAGCGCGTCCTGCTCGTCGCGGAACGGAACGACGGCGACCACCGGCCCGAAGATCTCCTCGGTGAACGCCGGCGCGTCGTGGCCGACGGGCGACAGCACGGTGGGCGGGAACCAGAAGCCCGGCCCGTCCGGTGCCGTGCCGGTGAAGGCGACCTGGGTGTCGGCGGTGACGTAGGACGCCACCCTGGCCCGGTGGGCGGCCGAGATCAGCGGGCCCATCTCGGTCTTCTCGTCACTCGGGTCGCCCACCCGCACCCCGCGGACGGCCGGCTCCAGCAGGGCCATGAACTCCTCGAACACGCCCGCCTCGACGAGGATCCGGGAGCGGGCGCAGCAGTCCTGCCCGGCGTTGTCGAAGACGGCGTACGGCGCGGTGGCGGCGGCCTTGGCGAGGTCGGCGTCGGCGAACACGATGTTGGCGCTCTTGCCGCCGAGTTCGAGGGTGACCGGCTTGACCTGCTGGGCGCAGCCGGCGGCGATGCCCTTGCCGACGGCGGTGGAGCCGGTGAACACGACCTTGGCCACGTCGGGGTGGGTGACGAACCGGTGGCCGACGACCGGGCCGCGGCCCGGCAGCACCTGGAGGACGCCCTCGGGAATCCCCGCCTGCAGGGCGAGTTCGGCCAGCCGCAGGGCGGTGAGCGGGGTCAGTTCGGCGGGTTTGAGGACGACGGTGTTGCCGGCGGCGAGGGCCGGGGCCAGGCCCCAGGCGGCGATCGGCATCGGGAAGTTCCAGGGCACGATGACGCCGACCACGCCGAGCGGTTCCTGGAAGGTCACGTCCAGGCCGCCGGCGACCGGGATCTGGCGTCCGAAGAGGCGTTCGGGTGCGGCGGCGTAGTACTCGATGACGTCGCGGGCGTTGCCGGCCTCCCAGCGGGCGTTGCCCACCGTGTGGCCGGCGTTGGCGACTTCGAGGGCGGCGAGGTGGTCGCGGTCGGCGTCGACGGCGGCGGCGAAGGCCCGCAGCAGCCGGGCGCGGTCCGCCGGGGCGACCCTGCGCCAGCCGTCGAAGGCGCGCCTGGCGCGGGCGACGGCGGCGTCGGTCTCGGCGAGGCCGGCCATCTCCACCGTCCGGATCACCTCCTCGGTGGCGGGGTTGACCACCTCGAAGAGGTCCTGGTCCGAACTCACGGTGCTGTCTCCTAGGGGGTGGTGGCCGTGGCAGCGGTGACGAACGCCTCGAAGAGGCGGGGGTCGGAGGGATCGGTCTCGGGGTGCCACTGCACGCCGAGGGCGAAGCGGTGGTCGGGCAGTTCGACGGCCTCGACGGTCTCGTCGGAGCTCCAGGCCGCGGGCAGCAGCCCGCCGCCCAGCCGGTCGACCGCCTGGTGGTGGTAGCAGGCCACCTTGGCGGTGCGGCCGAGGATCCCGGCGAGCCGGGTGGCGGGGCGGATCATCACGGCCTGGGTGCTGAAGGTGGCGGGGGCGAGCTGGTGGTCCCGGTCGCCGACCCGGTCGGGCAGGTGCTGCACCAGGCTGCCGCCGAGGGCGACGTTCAGCAGTTGCATGCCCCGGCAGATGCCGAGCACCGGGAGGTCCCGCTCCAGGGCGCCGTCCAGCAGGCCGAACTCCCAGCTGTCGCGCAGCGGGTGGGGGTCGCCGGTGCTGGGGTGCGGCTCCTCGCCGTACCTGGCGGGGTCGATGTCGGGCCCTCCGGAGAGGAGCAGGCCGTCCAGCCGGTCCAGCAGGCGGCCGGTCGCACCGCTCTGCGGGGGCAGCAGGACGGGCGTGGCGCCGGCCCGGGCGACGGCGTCGACGTAGTTCTGCGGCAGCAGGGCCGCGCTCTGCTCCCAGACGCCCCAGGCGGCCCGGTCGAGGTAGCTGGTGATCCCCACCAGCGGCCCGCCGGTCACAGCCGCTCGAATCCGCGCCGGCGCTCCCAGTCGGTCACCGCCGCGTCGTAGGCGGCGAGTTCGACCCGGCCGGCGTGCGTGTAGTGGCGGACCACGTCCTTGCCGAAGGCGAGTGCGGCGGCCTCGCTGTGCTCGAAGGCCTCGACCGCGTCGCGCAGCGTGGCGGGCACCCTGGGCGCGTCGGAGCCGTAGGCGTTGCCGGTGAACTCCGGCTCCAGTGGCAGCTGGTGCTCGATCCCGTGCAGTCCGGCCGCGATCAGCGCGGCCACCGCGAGGTACGGGTTGACGTCGCCGCCGGGCACCCGGTTCTCGAACCGCAGCGAGGCGCCGTGGCCGACCACCCGCAGCGCACAGGTGCGGTTGTCACGCCCCCAGGCGATCGCGGTGGGCGCGAAACTGCCCGGCACGTACCGTTTGTAGGAGTTGACGGTCGGAGCGAGCAGCAGCGCGAAGTCCGCCAGGCAGGCGAGCTGCCCGGCGAGGAAGTGCTCCATCACCGGGGAGAAGCCGTGCGCCCCCTCCCCCGCCATCACCGGCCGGCCGTCGTCCTCGCGCAGGCTCAGGTGGATGTGACAGGAGTTGCCCTCGCGCTGGTCGTACTTGGCCATGAAGGTGAGGCTGACGCCCTCCTGGGCGGCGATCTCCTTGGCCCCGGTCTTGTACACCGCGTGGTCGTCGCAGGTGCGCAGCGCCTCGTCGTACTTGAAGGCGATCTCGTGCTGGCCGAGGTTGCACTCGCCCTTCGCCGACTCGACGGTGAGCCCGGCGCCGGCCATCCCGTTGCGCAGCCGGCGCAGCAGCGGCTCCACCCGGGAGGTCCCGAGGATGGAGTAGTCGACGTTGTACTGGTTGACCGGGGTGAGCCGGTGGTAGTCCCGCTCCCAGGCCTGCTCGTAGCTGTCCTTGAAGACGATGAACTCCAACTCGGTTCCGGCGTAGGCGTGCCAGCCGTAGGCGGCGAGGCGTTCCAGCTGTCGGCGCAGGATCTGCCGGGGCGAGACGGTGACCGGCCGGCCGTCGTGGTGGGTGACGTCGCACTGGACCATCGCGGTGGCGGGGTGCCAGGGGACGGCCCGCAGGGTGCCGAGGTCGGGGGTGAGCACGAGGTCCCCGTAGCCGCTCTCCCAGGAGGAGATCTCGTAGCCGTCCACGGTGTTCATGTCGATGTCGACGGCGAGCAGGTAGCCGCACCCCTCGGCGGAGTTGGGCACGACGTCGGTGAGGAAGTACTCGGCGGCGACGCGCTTTCCCTGCAGGCGTCCCTGCATGTCGGTCATCGCCAGGACGACGGTGTCGATGGCACCCTCGGCGACACGGGCGCGCAGCTGCTCCAGGGTCAGGCGCGGACTCATCGGATCTCCAGTTCGGCTTCCAGGGCGGCGAGTTCCTCGGGCGTGCCGGTCACCTTGGGGCCGGTGAACCAGTGCCGGGCGGAGACCAGCCACCAGAGGCCGGCGAAGCCGAGGACCACGGCCACCGCGACGGGGGTGTAGTTGAAGCTGAGGGCGGTGACCGGGCTGACGGTGGGGAGCATGAACAGCACCGCGATCACCGCGGTCCAGCCGACGGCCACCATGCCGATCGGCCGGCTCCACCGGCCGAGGTGCCAGGGCCCGCGGGCGAAGGCCTCGCCCTGGCGCAGCCGCAGGAACACCGGGATGACGTAGGCGATGTAGAGGCCGATCACCGAGACGGAGGTGACGGCCGCGTAGGCGGTGGTGTTCCACAGGGCCGGCAGGCCGAGCAGGAAGGCCCCGCCGGCGGCGAGCCAGACGGCGCTGGTGGGGGTCTGGGTACGGGGGTTGATCCGGTGCCAGAGCCGGGAGCCGGGCAGTGCGCCGTCCCGCGAGAAGGCGTAGATCATGCGGGAGTTGGCGGTGACGGAGGCCATGCCGCAGAAGAACTGGGCGCCGATCACGATGACCAGCAGCAGCTTGGCGCCGGTGTCGCCGATGGCGTCGATGAAGATCTGGGCGGGCGGTACGCCGGTGGAGCTGGTGAGGGCCCCGTCGTAGTCCTGGATGGCGAAGGTGAGGCCGAGCAGCAGCACCCAGCCGGCGACCAGCGAGACCAGGACGGAGTTGACGATGCCGCGCGGGCCGGAGCGGGCGGCGTCCCTGGTCTCCTCGGTCATGTGGGCGGAGGCGTCGTAGCCGGTGAGGGTGTACTGGGCGAGCAGCAGGCCGAGCATGGCGACGTAGAACGAACTGTGGAAGCCGGTGTTGTTGACGAACTTCGTGAGGACGAAGGAGGCGGAGGCGTGGTGGGAGGGCACCAGGACGAGGACGCCGACGATGATCGTGACGCCGGCCAGGTGCCACCAGACGCTGACGTTGTTGAACAGGGCGACGAGTCGGACGCCGCGGGTGTTGAGCAGGCCGTGGACGAGCAGGATCACCGCGAAGACCGTGACGGTGTGCCCCGGGGTGGCCGCGAAGCCGAACTGCATCTCCAGCAGGGCGTTGGCGAAGGTGGCCGCGCCGTAGTCGACGCCGGCGGTCACCGCGACCTGCCCGAGGAAGTTGAACCAGCCGGTGAACCAGGCCCAGGCCGGTCCGCGGGAGGGGGCGAGTTTCGCCGCCCAGTAGTAGAGGCCGCCGGCGGTGGGGTACGAGGAGCAGATCTCGGCCATGGCGAGGGCGACGCAGAGGGTCATCAGGCCGACCACGGGCCAGCCCCAGGTGATCATCGCGGGGCCGCCGGTGTTCAGGCCGAAGCCGTACAGGGTGAGGCAGCCGGAGAGGATCGAGACGATCGAGAAGGAGACCGCGAAGTTGGAGAAGCCCGACATCGAGCGGGCGAGCTCCTGGGTGTAGCCGAGCTCGCGCAGGCGCCGCTCGTCGGAGGACAGCTCGCTCGGGGCGGGGGCCGCCGGGGCGAGGGCGGCGGCGGGGGTCGCCGGGGAGGGGATGGCCGAGGGGCCGGCCGGACCTTCCGGTGCGGCTGCCGGAAACACCGGTGTGCCAGGGTGGTCGACGGGTGAGGGTTCGGGAGACATGCGCACCCCTTGGGGGTTCGGTGGGGATCCGAAACGTGCGCCCACAGCGCTGTGGCGGCCAATGGACTGAAACCAGACCATTGGCGTAGTGCGCATGGTTCACCCTGCGGCTCCACCGCGTCAAGGGGACCTGCCGACCGACCGCCCGACCCGTACCTCGGTACGATTCCGGAGTGGACCTGGCGGGCGGGCGCGACGCGCGGACGGACTGGCGGGGCGGCGCGATCTTCCGCCCCGTCCGCACCGGCAATGCCTTCGAGGAGACGGTCGAGCGGATCCTGGAGGCCATCAAGCTCGGCGTCCTCGCCCACGGCGACCGCCTCCCGGCCGAACGGGAGCTCGCCACCCGGCTGAACGTGAGCCGCGAGACGCTGCGCGAGGCGATCCGCTCCCTGCAGCTGGCCGGTTGCGTGGAGTCACGGCGCGGTCGCTACGGCGGCACCTTCGTCACCTACCGGCTGCCCCCGCCGGACCTCGGCGAGCTGCGCCGGGCCGTCCAGGACATGGGCGCCGAGCTGGAGGACGCCCTCACCTACCGGATGGTGCTGGAGACCGGCGCCTCCGAGCAGGCCGCCCGGCGCCCGCTCACCGAGGAGCAGCGCGACTACCTGCGCGAGCGCCTCGCCGAGCTGGAGAGCGCCCCACCCGAGGAGTACCGGCAGCTGGACTCCCGGTTCCACCTGGCGATCGCCGAGCTGACCGGCTCGCACACGTTGGCGGCCGGCATCGCCGAGAGCCGGATGCGCCTGAACGACCTGCTCAACGCGATACCGATGCTGGAGCGGAACATCGACCACGCCTCGGAGCAGCACCGCACGATGGTGGAGACGATCCTGGCTGGGGACGCGGAGGGCGCCCGGCGCTCCACCGAGGAGCACCTGGAGGCCACGGCCGCCCTGCTGCGCGGATTCCTCGGCTGACGCCCGCCGGGCCCGCGCAATCCTCGGGCCGAGTCGGGGGTCGGGGCCGGGCGGGAGGCGGGCGGGGGCCCGCCGGGCCCGGCCGGCGGCACCCGCCGGAGCCGCCCCGCGGACGCCCCCGGAAGCGGAGTGACCCGAGTCACTCCATCGATGCGTAACGCCCGGGGCTCTGGGAACGATTAGTCGAACGGTGCTTGCCGCGTGGAGGATCCTTGATCCGTCACACTCTCCGTGCGCGGCGGAGCCGTTTCATGCCCACTGCACCGAGAGGCCACTCGTGTCGCCCAGCCCGTCCCGCACGCTTCCGCATCGGATCGCTGAATCCGCGTCCTTGATGGCACTCATCGAGCGCGGCAGGACCAAAGGACACATCACCGGCGATGAGGTGCGCCAGGCTTTCGAGGCCGACAACATTCCGACCACCCAGTGGAAGGTCGTCCTGCGGAGCCTGAACCAGGTGCTCGACGAGGACGGGGTGGTTCTGGCGGTCCGGCCTGCTCAGGAGCCCAAACCAGCTGCTGGAGACCCCAACCGGCGCTCTGTCAAGAAAACCGTAGCCACGCGCGCTACCCCTGTCAAGAAGATCACAGCGGCCCCCGTGGAGACCGCGGACGAGGCCTCCGGGGCCCCCGCCGACTCCCCCGCACCGGTGAAGAAGGCGGCCGCGGCGAAGAAGGCCGCGCCCGCCAAGAAGGCCGCCGCGGTGAAGAAGACCGCCGCGAAGAAGACCACCACGGCCGCCGCCGCCAAGAAGACCGCGGCGAAGGCCGGCCCGGAGGACACCTCCGCGGCCGAGCCCGCCGCCGAGGACGACCTCTTCGACGAGGCCACGGCCGGCGACGCCGGCCAGGAGCCGGAGACCCCCGGCATCGGCAGCTTCGTGCTGTCGGACGACGACGAGGACGACGCCCCCAAGGTCCAGGTCACCACCCCCGGCGCCAGCGCCGACGCGGTGAAGGACTACCTGAAGCAGATCGGCAAGGTCTCGCTGCTCAACGCCGAGCAGGAGGTCTCGCTCGCCAAGCGCATCGAGGCCGGTCTGTTCGCGATGGAGAAGCTGGCCTCGGGCGAGGAGCTCACCCCGGTCTTCCGGCGCGAGCTGGAGCTGATCGCCGAGGACGGCCGCCGCGCCAAGGACCACCTGCTGGAGGCCAACCTCCGCCTGGTCGTCTCGGTGGCCAAGCGCTACACCGGCCGCGGCATGCTGTTCCTGGACCTCATCCAGGAGGGCAACCTGGGCCTGGTCCGCGCGGTCGAGAAGTTCGACTACACCAAGGGCTTCAAGTTCTCCACGTACGCCACCTGGTGGATCCGCCAGGCGATCACGCGGGCGATGGCCGACCAGTCCCGCACCATCCGCATCCCGGTGCACATGGTCGAGGTCATCAACAAGCTGGCCCGCCTGCAGCGCCAGATGCTGCAGTCGCTCGGCCGCGAACCCACCCCGGAGGAGCTGGGCAAGGAGCTCGACCTCACCCCGGAGCGGGTGATCGAGGTCCAGCGGTACGGGCGCGAGCCCATCTCGCTGCATACCCCGCTCGGCGACGAGGGCGACAGCGAGTTCGGTGACCTGATCGAGGACACCGAGGCGGTCAAGCCGGCCGACGCGGTCAGCTTCACCCTGCTCCAGGAGCAGCTCCGGGCCGTCCTGGAGACGCTGGCCGAGCGCGAGGCCGGTGTGGTCTCGATGCGCTTCGGCCTCACCGACGGCCAGCCGAAGACGCTGGACGAGATCGGCAAGGTCTACGGGGTCACCCGCGAGCGGATCCGCCAGATCGAGTCCAAGACGATGTCCAAGCTGCGCCACCCGTCGCGCTCCCAGGTGCTGCGCGACTACCTGGACTGACCGGGCCGGCGCTCCGGCCCCACGAGCCCCGGCCCGGTACCCCCGGCCGGGGCTCGTCCGGGTGCCCGCCCCCCGGTCCGGCCGGGAGTACCGGGCTCCCCGGCGGAACGGGGAGGCCCCGGTGGGCCGGCGGGAGGAAGCCGGCCAATGCGACGGGCCCGATTTGAACGGACTCTCCCTACTGAAAGTAGGGCGTGCTCCACCAGCACCTCCGACGCGTGTCCGGAGGATCTCTCCTCCGACGTGGAGAACATTACCAGGGCCGCGGCAGTGCTCCCGCACCCCGCGCCCGGACGCACCGCCGGGAGGCGGAGGAGCGGCACGGATCCGGACGGCGCCGCCGCCTCCCCCGCCCCGGGCGCTACAGGTGCTTGGCGATCTCCGGCAGCAGTTCCTTGAAGGTGCGCCCGGCGGCCGGCTCGCCGATCGCCGTCAGCTGCCAGCCGGTGCCCGCCCGGTGGACCTTGGCCATGATCTGGGCGGTGTACGGGCCGCCGCCGGTCAGGGTGTAGCGGGCCAGCTCGGTTCCGTTGGTCTCGTCCACCAGGCGGCAGAAGGCGTTCTCCACCTCCTGGAAGGTCTGGCCGGTGAACGAGTTGACGGTGAAGACGATCTGCTCGACCTGCGCCGGGACCTTCTGCAGGTCCACCACGATGGACTCGTCGTCCGCGCCCTGGCCGGCGCCGCCGGTCAGGTTGTCACCGCTGTGCCGCACCGAGCCGTCCGAGCTGGTCAGCTTCTGGAAGTAGACGACCTCCACCGGCTTGCTGCCGGCGAACAGGACCGCCGAGGCGTCCAGGTCGATCTCCTTCGGAAGCAGCTTCGCCAGGAACCCCTTGCGCGGCGAGGCCTTCCAGCCGAGGCCCATCCGCACCACGCCGAGCGCGCCTCCCCCGGCCTTCTCCAGGCTGATCCGCTGTCCCTTGCCGAGGTTGACGCTCATGAGTCCTGCTCTCCTTGTGTCGGTCGACGGTCGGACGAGGCGCTCGTGCACCCGAGCATCCGGGTCACTGGTGCTCCGGTGACACCGGTGCGCGGTGACACCGGTGCGCCGGGGGGCCGACCGGTGCGCCGGCCGGCCCCTGCCGGACCGGTCAGACGTTGACCCCGTAGTCGGAGGCGATGCCCCGCAGACCGGAGGCGTAACCCTGCCCGATCGCGCGGAACTTCCACTCGGCGCCGTAGCGGTACAGCTCACCGAAGACCATCGCCGTCTCGGAGGAGGCGTCCTCGGTGAGGTCGTAGCGGGCGAGCTCGCTGCCGTTGGCCTGGTTGACGATCCGGATGAAGGCGTTGCGGACCTGGCCGAAGTTCTGCAGCCGGGCGTCGGCGTCGTAGATCGAGACCGGGAAGACGACCTTGGCGACGTTGCCGGGGACGGTCGAGAGGTCGACCTTGATCTGCTCGTCGTCGCCGTCCCCGCCGCCCGTGAGGTTGTCGCCGCTGTGCTCGACCGAACCGTCGGGGCTCCTGAGGTTGTTGAAGAAGACGAAGTGCTGGTCGGAGACCACCCGGCCGCCCTCGGTGCACAGCAGCGCGCTGGCGTCGAGGTCGAAGTCGGCCCCCGTGGTGGAGCGGACGTCCCAGCCCAGCCCGACGATGACCGCGGTCAGCCCCGGGGCCTCCTTGGTCAGCGAGACGTTGCCGCCCTTGGCCAGCGAGACTCCCATGTTGCCCTCCTGGGGATTCCCCGTGCCGGGCCCGGAACGCCCGGCTCTCTGTGGTTCGGGACTGATAAATCTACAACACTGTAGAGAACAGGAGAATCTGCCCGTCCGTCATCGGTCGGACACCGGCGGGGTGCTGCGCCCGGACACCGCCTGCCGCCGCGGCCCGGCCGCCGTCCCGACCACAGGCCCGGCCCCGGCCCGGCCACCGGCAAAACCCGGGCAAAGGCCCGGCAAAAGACCGTCAGGTCCGCTCAGTAGAATGGGCGGCGCCCGCCCGAGCAGGACCGGGCGGCGAGACCGGAGGGAGAGCCCGGTATGGGCACGGAACAGCAAGCCCCCGCCGAGCACCCGCGCGTCCGCAGGCGCGGGCAGGGCGAACTGGAGGCCCAGGTACTGGCCGCGCTCCAGGCGGCGCCCGGCCCGGCGACCGCGGCCTGGGTGCAGCAGCACCTCGGCGACGGCCTGGCCTACACCACCGTGATGACCATCCTTTCGCGGCTGCACGCCAAGAAGGCCGTCTCGCGCAGCCGTTCGGGCCGCTCGTACGTCTGGCGGGCCGCCGCCGACACCGCCGGGCTGGCCGCCCTGCGGATGCGCCGGGTGCTCGACAACGAGGCCGACCGCGACGCCGTGCTGGCCAGCTTCGTCAGCACGCTGCTCCCCGACGACGAGCACCTGCTGCGGGCCCTGCTCGACAGCGCCGCCGACGGCGGGAGCTAGGTCCGTTGGGTGTCTTCGTCTTCCTGCCGCTCGTGCTGCCGCTGACCGCGCTGCCGATCGCGCGGCTGGCCGAACTCCACCTGCACCCCCGCACCGCGGCCCGCCTGCTCACCGCGCTCAGCGTGGTGATGGGCGGGTGCAGCACGCTCTGCCTGGGGCTGCTGGGCGTGGTCGGCACCGCCCAGATCCCCGGCAACCCGCTGCCGGACACCTGGTCCGCCCCGCAGGTCAGGGACGCCGTGCCGTTCCACGAGGCGGTGGGCTTCGGCAGCATCGCGCTGCTCTGCCTGCTCGCGGTCGCCTGCGGTGGCTTCCTTGGGCGGCACCTCAGGGTCCGGGCCCGACTGCGGCACGCCCTCGCCGCCGTCCCGCACGACCGGGACGTGGCCGTCCTGCCGGACGTCGCGCCGTACGCCTACGCGCTGCCCGGCCGGCCGGGGCGGGTGGTCGCCTCCAGCGCGATGGCCGCGGGGCTCGCGCCGGCCGAGTTCCGGGCCCTGCTGGCGCACGAGCGGGCCCACCTGACGCACCGCCACCACCGCATCCTGACGGCCACCCGACTCGCCAGCCGGGCCAACCCCTTCCTCCGTCCGCTGCAGGCAGCCGTGGCCTTCAGCACCGAGCGGTGGGCGGACGAGGAGGCCGCCCGGGTGGTCGGCGACCGGCGGCTCACGGCGCGCGCGGTCGCCAACGCCGCCCTGCTCTCCCACCGGGCCGGCGGCCGGCCCGGCACCCCGCCCGGCCTCGCCGCCTTCGCCGCGCCCGGCCCCGTACCCCGGCGGGTCGCCGCCCTCCTCGGCCCCGGCCCGGCGGCCGGCGGCTGGCCGCCGGCGCACAGTCGGGCCGGGCTCGCCGCGATGGTCGCGGCGGCGGGCACGGCGGCATCGGCGCTGTCGGCCGCCAACGCGGTGGTGGCCCTGCTGCTGGTGGTGAAGGCGGCGACGCCGCTGTAGGGGGGCGGCCCGCGCCGTGATCACCCGTTCGGCCCCGCCCACCCTGCGTCGCTAGGCCGCACGGGTGAGGCTGCTGGGGAGCCCTGCCCGGGCTCCCGGCCTCGGGTTCACCGGCCCCCGGTCGGGAGCGGCGCCCCGCCGCCGCCCGCCCCGCCGCCGAACGGAGTCGCATACATGAAGGCCGCCGTCGTCAAGGACTTCACCGCCCCGCTGGAGATCCAGGACCGTCCCGTCCCCGAGCCGGCCCCGCACCAGGTGCTGGTCCGGATCGAGGCCTCCGGGCTGTGCCACACCGACATCCACGCCGCGCACGGCGACTGGCCGGTGAAACCGTCACCCCCGTTCGTCCCCGGCCACGAGGGGGTGGGCATCGTCGAGGCCGCCGGGCAGGCCGTCCGGCACGTGGCGGTCGGCGAACGGGTCGCCATCGCCTGGCTCGCCGACGCGTGCGGCCGCTGTGACCAGTGCGTCTCGGGGTGGGAGACGCTCTGCCTCCGGCAGCACAACAGCGGCTACTCGGTGGACGGCGCGTACGCCGAGTACGCGCTGGCGCACGGCGACTACGTCGTCCCCGTGCCCGAGGGACTGGATCCGCTGGACGCCGCGCCGCTCTCCTGCGCCGGGGTGACCACCTACAAGGCCGTCAAGGTCTCCGGCGCGCGGCCCGGCACCCGGGTGCTGGTGTCCGGCATCGGCGGACTGGGCCACCTCGCCCTGCAGTACGCGCGGATCAGCGGCGCCGAGACCATCGCGGTGGACGTCACCGACGACAAGCTGGCCCTCGCCCGCGAGCTCGGCGCCGACCACGTGATCGACGCCCGCACCCAGGACGTGGCGGCCGAGGTGCAGAAGCTCGGCGGCGCGCACGCGGCGATCGCGCTGGCCGTCAGCAACGCCTCCTTCCAGGCCGCGTACGGCGCGCTGCGGCGCGGCGGCACGCTGGTCCTGGTCGCGCTGCCCGCCGGGGGTCGGCTCGAACTGCCCGTCTTCGACACGGTGCTCAACGGCACCAGTGTGATCGGCTCCATCGTCGGCACCCGGGAGGACCTGGCGGAGGTGTTCCGGCTGCACGCGCTCGGTCGGACCACGGTGATCCGCGAGTCGCGGCGGCTGGAGGAGGTCAACACCTGCTTCGAGGACATCCTCTCGGGCCGGGTGACCGCCCGGCTGGTCTTCGACCTGACCTGACCCGGCCGGACCCGACCCGACTCGACCTGGTCGGACCTCACCCGGCCTGACCTGGTCGGACGGACCCGGGCCGGTGGGACCGGGTTGGTGGGACCGGGTTGGTGGGACCGGGTCGGTGGAGCGGCCGCGGGCGGGGCCGCTCCACCGACCTGCGGTCGGGGCCGGGGCGCTACCCCACGAGCAGGTCGATCAGGCCGGCCCGCCCACCCCGGTGCCAGGCCAGCCGCTGGCGCCGCGCGCCCGTACCCGCCGCCAGGAAGGCCTCCAACAGCTCCCCGACCCGCTCGGTGTCCCCCACCGCGGCGAGCCCCGGCGCCGCGTACGCCATCAGCTCCTCGACCACGGACCCGGCCGGGCGCGCGTACGGGAGGTTCGGCGAGGCCAGCCGGCCGTCGAGCCCGTTGTGGGCGGCCTGCCAGGTGGCCGCCCGGAGCAGTTCCTCGTCGGGCCGCAACGGCGGTACGCCGGCGCGGTCGTCCGCCAGCGCGGTCGCCACCAGGGCACGGACCAGCGCCGCGAACAGTTCGGCGTCCTGCGGCAGGAGCTGGACGTCGGCGGCCCGGACCTCGATGGTGGGGTAGCGCTCGGACAGCCGCGCGTGCCAGTAGAGCGCACCGCGGTCCCGGATCAGTCCGGTGTCCTGCAAGGCCCGCACCCGCCGCTCGTAGTCCGCCGCGTCGCGGAAGGCCGGGGGCTGGCCGCTGGCCGGCCAGCGGTCGAAGTGGATCGTCCGCCAGCTGGCGAAACCGGTCTCCCGGCCCTGCCAGAAGGGCGAGTTCGCCGCCATCGCCACCAGCACCGGCAGCCAGGGCCGGAGCCGGTTGAGGACCGCGATCCCGCTGTCCCGGTCCGGGACGCCGACGTGCACGTGCATGCCGTTGAGCATCAGGTCGTCCACCAGCTGCGGTGCGTCGGCACGCGCCGAGCGGTAGCGGGCCCGGTCGGTGACCGGCACCGGCATGAGGCCCTGGAACGGGGCCGCGCCCACCGGGGCGATCCGACAGCCCGCCTTCCGCGCCGCCGTGCCGAGCGCGTCCCGCAGGCGGACGAGGTGGTCCGCCGCCTCCGCCAGTTCCTCGCAGACCGGTGTGGCCACCTCGACCTGCACCTGGAGCAGCTCGTGCTGGGCCTCCTCGGGCCGCAGGGCCGGGAGCAGGTCCGCCGCGGCCAGTACCTCGGCGGCCCGGGGTACCGGCACCCCGCTCACCTCGTCGACGAGCAGGTACTCTTCCTCGATTCCGAAGGTCAGCATGGCGCCCGGCTACCCCGCGCGCCCCGGGCCCAATCCCGCAGGCGCGTCCGAGACGGAACGGCGGTCAGGTCACCGGCACGGGGTACGGATCCGGGCCGGGCACCGGGAAGGGGCCGGGGGCCGGGTCCGGCACCGGGTCCGGCCAGGGGTCGGGGGTCGGGGCCGGCGGCGCGGGTGGCACCGGATCGGGGCCGCCGGGAGCGGGGGCCGGCCCGGGCAGCGGACCGGGGCCCGGCCCGCCCGGGCCCGGCGCCGGGGTCGGGTTCGGGGGGACGGGGTCCGGCGGGCGGACCAGCGACGGATCGTGCGGGCGGACCGGGATCGGGCCGGACGGACGGGTCATGAGCATTCCTCCACCGGGTGTCGGGGGGCGAGCCCCGCGGTGACGGGCACGGTGCCCGCCGCCGGGCCGCCTACCCGGATTCCGCCGGGACATGGTCGGCCCGCCGACCCGTCACTCCATCGACCTGCATCGATCCAGCACTGGATCGACCTGTCACTCGGTCGATCTGGCGCTCTGTCGACATGGTGCCCGGTCCGGTGGGCTGCCCGCCCCCAGGGCTTCGAAGCCAATGCCCGCGGGCCGGAGGACCCTCACGGCTTCGGGGCCGATGCCTGCGAGCCGGGAGGGCCGGGGCGGTGCGCCGGCGAGCCCGGCGGGCCCAGCGGCTCGCGCGGCCGGGGCTCGGCGGGCCGCCCCGTCCCGCCCGCCAGGACGTCGGCGAGCGCGGTGGCCAGGGCCAGCAGGACGAAGCCGATGGCCACGACCAGCCCGAGCTGGAAGGCGCCGGCCCAGTCCTGCGGGTGGCCGGCGAGCCGGGTGAAGAACACCGAGCCGACGGCGGCGATGCCCGCCGCCGAGCCGATCCGCTGCGCCGTCTGGAGCACACCGCCCGCACTGCCCGCCCGCACCACCGGCACCTCGGCCAGCGTGAGCACCTGGTTCGGCGAGATCACCAGCCCGCTGCCGATGCCCGCCACCAGCAGCGGGGCGGCGGTCGCCCAGCCGACGTACGGGCCCGACCACAGGTGCACCACCCCGCCGGCCACCGCCAGCCCGACCGCCACCAGGACGAGCCCGGCGGTCACCAGCGGCCGCCCGAACCGGTGCACCACCCGGCCCCCGACGGCGGCGCCCGCGCCGGAGCCGAGGGCGAACGGCGTGATCGACAGCCCGGCCGCCAGCGCGCTGTAGCCCAGCCCGTTCTGCAGATAGAGCGTGAAGATGAAGAAGATCGCGGTGAAACCGGCGAAGTACACCAGCGACAGCAGCGTCCCCAGTGCGTACGACCTGGCCCGGAACAGGCTCATGCTGACCAGTGGCTCGTGGCGCCGGGCGTAGCGGCGCTCCCAGCCGGCGAACGCGGCGAGCAGCACCACGGCCGCGGGCAGCAGCAGCCACTTGCCCGCACCCGGCCACTGCTCGACCTGGATGAACGGCAGCAGGAGCAGGACCGTCCCCGCCCCCAGCAGCAGGACGCCCACCGGGTCGAAGTCGCGCCCCCGGGCGCGCCCCGGCGCACCGGGCGCGGCGACGGGACGGGCCGTCGGCGGTGGCAGCAACCGGTACGCGAGCGGCAGCGCGACCAGGCCGATCGGCAGGTTGACGTAGAACACCCAGCGCCAGCCGTCGGCGGTGCCGAAGAGCTGGATGAGCAGACCGCCGAGCAGCGGACCGACGGCCGTGGAGACGCCGATGGTGGCGCCCAGCAGTCCGAAGGCCCGGCCCCGGTCGGCGCCCTGGAAGAGCTCCTGGATGAACCCGGACACCTGGGGGACGAGGATGCCGCCGGCCGCGCCCTGGGCGAGCCGGGCGGCGATCAGCCACCCCTCGCTCTGGGCGGCGCCGGCCAGCACGCTGGTGGCCGTGAACAGCGCCAGCCCGCTCATGAAGACGGCCCGCCGGCTGCGCGCGTCACCCAGCCGGCCCGAGGGGACGAGCGCCAGGCCGAAGGTCAGCGCGTAGCCGGAGAGCACCCACTGCAGGCCGCTCTCGGACATGTCGAGCCCGGCACGGACGGACGGCAGTGCCACGTTCACGATGCTGACGTCGAGCAGGGTCATGAACCCCGCGACCAGGCAGACCGCGAGGGCCTGCCAGCGGTGGTCCCGCCCGGCCGCCGGGGCCGGGGTCGCGCCCGTCACGACGCCCGTCCCGCCGCCGCCCCGCCCGCCGGACTCCGGCCGGGCCGCTGGCGGCCCGGCGAGGGCCCGCCCGTCGGTGTGCCGGACCGTCCGGGCGCTGTCGGGGCCGTCGTCCGGCCGTCCCGTGTCGCCATCGCTCCTCCGTCCGGCGGGGGCGCGGCGCAGGTCGAACGCGGGTGCGCCGCTCGTCCAGTGTCGGCCGAACGGCCGCACCCGGCTCGCCCGGACGGGCGAGGGCCCCGCCCGGGGCGGCGGGCGCGCGCCTCCGGAGGCCGGGAACGGCGGCGGGGGCTGAGGGCATCGGGCGCGGAGAGCGACGGGTGCGGGGAGCGACGGGTGCGGGGAGCGACGGGTGCGGGGAGTGCCGACAGTGCGGAGTTGCGGAAAGTGGTGGGCGTGCCGGCGGAGGAGCGGGGCAGACGGATGCCGTGGCCGGCCCTGGAGGGTCCAGGGAGCGCCGCTACGAGGAGATCTCCATGTCGTTTCTCTGGGCGGTCATCGCCGGACTGGTCATCGGCGTGCTCGCGAGAATAGTGCTGCCGGGACGCCAGCCGATCCCGATCTGGCTGACGATCCTGCTGGGAATCGTCGGAGCTCTGGGCGGGAACGCCCTCGCCGGCGCGCTCGGAGTCCGCGACACCGGCGGAGTCGACTGGATACGCCATCTGCTCCAGATCGGTGTGGCCGCCCTGGTGATCGCCGTCGTGTCGCCGGTCTGGGGACGCCGGACCTGACCGACGCACGCCTCCCGGCCCCGCCGCCCGCCCGGGTGGCGGGGCCGGCCGCCGTTCGGGCCGCGTCGACCGGCCCGGCCCGGGTGGTGCCCGCGCCGCGGTGACGCGGATCTCCGACCCGTCACCAGATTTCCCCTCTCCCGCAGGAGTGCCGGGGGCGAACAGGGGCACCCGTTGTACACCTGACTTCTCCGCCGGAGGCTGCCGCGCACATGGACCCCCACACGAACCCGCCCACCGAACCGTCCACGACCGCACGCGGCGCCGGCCCCGCCCGCCAGCCGGGCGACCTGCCGCAGCACCCCACCCGCGTGGAGCGGGAGTTGTCGGCCCACCTCGCCGGTCCGGCGCCCCGGACCCTGCGCATGGTGCTCCGCTACGATCTCGCGGCGCCGTACGAGGTCTCGATCTGCTTCCCCGCGCCCGCCGTGCTGGCGGACGGCCTGGTCGTCGAGGACGGCGGGCGGGCGGAGGACGGCGTCGTCTGGACCGTCGCCCGTGAGCTGCTCGCCGACGGCATCCGGCACCCGGCCGGCCAGGGCGACCTGCGACTGCGGCCGGCCGGGACCGGCCTGACCAGGCTGGAGTTCTACGGCGACGGCGGCGTCGCCCTGCTGCACACCGACAGTGCCGACCTGGCCGCGTTCCTGGCCGAGACGGAGCGGGCACTGCCGGTCGGCGGGGAGCACCGGCTGATCGTCTGGCCGGACACCGTCGAGGCCCTGCTGCGCTACGCGGACCGCGGATAGGCCGCGACCCGGTCCGTCACCGCAGGGGCCGGACGGTGACGGACCGGACGTTGACGGACCGGACGTTGACGGACCGGACGTTGACGGACCGGACGTTGACGGACCGGACGTTGACGGACCGGACGTTGACGGACCGGATGTTGGCGGACCGGATGTTGGCGGACCGGGCGTGACGGGCCGAAGGGTGACCGGCCGGGCCGGACCGGCTACCAGCCGATCCCGATGGTGAGCCGGCTCGGCGGGTTGGCGTTGGGCAGGATCCGCACCGAGCTCTGGTCGTTGATGTCGTCGTAGGCGAAACCGTAGGCCCGGTGGCCGAGGCCGACGGAGTGGAAGAACCCGGCGTAGTCGTTCTTGGCGGTGGCGGCCGGGTAGTACGCGCCCGGGGCGTACCACTTGGTGGTGTCGAGCGCGACGCCCCGGTTGAAGGCGGCGCAGAACTCGGCGCCGAGCTCCAGTTCGGTGGTGTTCATCCCGGCCGAGGCGAGGGCTCCGGCGCAGGCCGTCACGTCCGCGGTGGTCGGCTTGCCCAGGAAGTACGGGCCGGCGCCGTCCTTGGTGAACTGCAGGCGCCCGTTGACCACTCGGCCGGTGAAGGTCTGGTTGAGCCGGGTCAGGGTGAACTGGTTCGCGGTGTAGTACGACCAGGCCTGGTCGATCACCGGCTGCAGGTACCCGGCCTGGGCGCCGCCGGGGCGGAAGGACGCGGCGCTGCGCGGCGCGGTGATCCGGTAGGGCGTGGCGAGCGGACCGAAGGCCGGGCCGACCGCGGCGGCGTACTGCGCGCGGACCTGGTCGCGGGTGAGCGTGATGCCGACGGTCTGGTCGTAACCGGTGGCGGACTGCTCCAGCCGGGCGGTGACCGGGAACCCGAACATGTCGACCTGGGTGGTGTTGCCGCCGAACGGGATCACGCCGTACCGGTAGGTGAACTCGTACCAGTCGAAGTACACGTCGGCGTTGGGGTCGGCGGGGTTGAGCAGGTCGGGTCCGCCCCAGCCCGCGTCGTCCGGTGAGATCGGGATGTACATGGGCGAGCCGATCGAGAGGTACATCCGGGCGCCCTCCAGACCGCTGGGGACGGTGACGGTGGCGGCCTGGGCGAGGGAGAAGGACATCGCCGCGTAGGAGCGGCCGTTCTTGGTGAGGTGCCCCGGAGCGCTCTCCTCCAGGTGGCTGATGTGGGCCAGGGTGCCGTTCGGCCGCAGGTAGGACCACTGGCCCGGGGTGGCCATCCCGAGGACGAGCACGTAGACCTGACTGTCCGGCCAGATGCCGCGGGTGTTGTTCTGGAACACCACGGGGAAGGTGCCGGTGCCGCCGGGCGGGGGCGTGCCGCCACCGGGGGGCGGGGTGCCGCCGCCGGTGCCGACCGTCCAGGCGAAGTGCGGGGTGTCGAGGAGCGGTCCGCCCTTCTCGTAGGTGAACCAGTAGTCGACGGCGGCGCCGGCCGGCAGGCCCGTGGCGGTCTTCGTCCAGGTGCCGGCGGCGTTGTCCATCCGGAAGTTCTGCTGGCCCGAGCCGTTGACCAGGTAGTGGACGTCGACCAGGGCGGCGGGGGCGGTGGGTCTGAACCAGAACTGGGCCTGGCCGGTGCCGGCCGCGGTGACGCCCTGGGTGTAGTCGACGGCGGCGCCGGCGGGCGTGGCTCCCGCGAAGGCCGCACAGAGCAGCAGCAACACGGCCAGGAGCAGGCCCGGGGTGGAACGACGGGACGGGGTCATGGCTTCCCTCGTGGGGTGGGGGCTACGGGGATGTTGGGAGTCGGGGCCGGGAACGTGGGGCTCGGGCTCGGGCTCGGACTCGGACTCGGACTCGGACTGTGGGACTCGGGGGCGGGGATCCGGAACTCGGAGAGCGGGGCGGTGGGGAGGGCAACTCCTGCCCTCGGGACCCCACGCCTTGAGAGCGCTCTCGGCAGGAGCGTGACGAGGAGCCCGTTGACTGTCAAGAGTTCTGACGGAAGCTCAGCCTCGAAGCGGGGTAAATCGCCCATTGGTCTTCAATTCTTCAATGGATAACACGCCTCTTTCGCTCGATGCATTGACACTCCGTCGCCAGCTCGGTTACCAACATCCCCGAGAGCGCTCTCATCGACAGTCCCCCACCCGAGAGGCAGTCATGACCGCACGAACACGCGCACGGCTCCGGCCGCGCCGCCTCAGAGCCCTGCTCGCCACCTTCTCCACGGCCGCCCTACTGGCCGTCGGACTGGCCGGCGCGATGAACGACGCCAGCGCGGTCGTCCCGGCCCCGGCCGGCTGGACGCAGGTCTTCTCCGACGACTTCAACGGACCGGCCGGCACCGGGGTCAACACCACCAACTGGCGCTACACCACCGGCACCGGCTACCCCGGCGGACCCGGCGGCTTCGGCACCGGCGAGGTCGAGACGATGACGTCCAGCACCGGCAACGTGTCCCTCGACGGCGCCGGGAACCTGCGGATCACCCCGATCCGCGACGGCGCCGGCAACTGGACCTCCGGGCGGATCGAGACCAACCGCGAGGACTTCCAACCGCCGGTCGGCGGCAAGCTCCGGGTCGAGGCCCGGATGCAGCTCCCCAACGTCACCGGCGCCGCGGCCAAGGGCTACTGGCCCGCGTTCTGGATGCTCGGCACGCCCTACCGGGGCAACTGGTGGAACTGGCCGGGCATCGGCGAGATCGACATCATGGAGAACGTCCAGGGCATCAACAACGAGTGGGCCACGATGCACTGCGGCACCAGCCCCGGCGGCCCCTGCAACGAGAAGAGCGGCATCGGCGGCCAGAAGGTGTGCAGCCCCGGCACCTGCCAGAGCGGCTTCCACACCTACGGCATGGAGTGGGACCGCAGCACCAGCCCCGAGCAGGTGCGGTTCTACCTCGACGGAGTGCAGTTCCACTCGGTGAGCGCCAACCAGATGGACGCCGGGACCTGGGCCGCCGCGACCAACCACGGCTACTTCCTGATCCTCAACGTGGCCATGGGCGGCGAGTTCCCGGCCGCCTTCGGCGGCGGCCCCGACGCCGGCACCGCCTCGGGGGTGCCGCTGACCGTCGACTACGTCGGCGTCTGGCAGGCGGGCCCCGGCGGCGGTACTCCGACGCCCACCCCGACACCCACCGCCACGCCCACCCCGACCGCCACGCCCACCGCCACCCCGACGGGAACCCCCACCGCCACTCCCACCGCCACGCCGGTGCCCGGCAGCCGGGACGCCTACACCACGATCCAGGCCGAGTCCTACGACGGGCAGGCCGGCACCGTCCTGGAGGCCTGCAGCGAGGGCGGCCAGGACCTGGGCACGCTCGCCAACGGCGACTGGGCGCTCTACAAGGGGGTCGACTTCGGCACCAGTGCGGCCCGCCAGTTCAACGCCCGGGTGGCGAGCGGCGCCGCCGGCGGTGTCAGCGGACTCGTCGAGGTCCGCCTCGACAGCCGTACCAGCGCGCCGATCGGCTCCTTCGCCGTCGCCAACACCGGCGGTTGGCAGAGCTGGCGGTCCGTCCCCGCCAACATCAGCGCCGTCACCGGCACCCACGACGTGTACCTGACGTTCACCAGCGGCCAGCCGGCCGACTTCGTCAGCCTCAACTGGTTCACCTTCGGCCACTGATCACCCGGCCCCGGCGGCCCCGGAACGCGGGGAGCGGGGAGCAGGGTGCGGGGAGCGGGGGCCGGCCCACCGCCGGCTCCCGCTCCCCGCACACCCACGGCCCACAGGTCGACGGCGGGTGACCGGGCCGCCCCACGGCACCTCGGCCACCCGCCGTCGTCACTCCCGACCGGCCCACACCGATCGGCCCTCGACCGCCCTCGACGGCGATCGGTCCACGACCGCCCCTCGTCGGCGGTCAGTCCTTGACGGCGCCCGCCAGTCCGGAGACCAGCTTGCGCTGGACGGCCACGAAGAACACCAGCACCGGCACGGTCATCAGCGTCGACGCGGCCATGATGCCGCCCCAGTCGTTCTCGTCCGGCTTGAAGAAGACCAGCAGGGCGGACGGGAGGGTCTGGTTCTGGGTGGCGCTGATGATGAACGTCTTCGCGAAGACGAAGTCGTTCCAGGCCGCGATGAACGAGAACACGCTGGTCGCGGCGAGGCCCGGGGCGACCAGCGGCAGCAGGATCCGCCACAGGATCCGGGTGCGGCTCGCGCCGTCGATCTGGGCGGCCTCCTCGATGGAGACCGGCACCGCCGCCACGAAGCCCCGCATCATCCAGATGCCGAACGGCAGCGAGAAGGCCAGCTGCACCAGGATCAGCGAGGCCAGCGTGTTCAGCCCGATGCCGGGGGCGAACCGGCCGGCGTCGCGGAACATGAAGAACAGCGGGATGGTCAGCGCCTCGACCGGGATCATCTGGGCGATCAGGAACATCACCATGACGGTGGTCCGGAACCGGAACCTGAACCGGGTGACAGCGACCGCCGCCAGGAAGACCACCACTGCGGACAGCACGACCACCGCCAGCGCGATCACCACGCTGTTGAGGAAGTACCGGCCGAAGCCGTCCACGCTGAGGACCTGCCGGAAGCTCTCCAGGGTCGGGTGCGTCGTCCAGGGCCTGGGGTGCAGCGACTGCACCTCGCCCTTGGGCTTGAACGCGGACAGCACCATCCAGAAGATCGGGAAGGCGGCGACCGCGGCCACCAGGTACGCGATGGTGTCGGCGGCGAGGCGCCGACGGCTTCGGGTGTTCACAGCTCGTTCCCCGTACGTCGCAGGGTGCGGATGTAGAGAGCCGTCGGGATGACCAGGACCAGCAGCATGATCACGCCGATGGCCGCGCCGAGCCCGTACTGCGAGGAGGCGAAGGCCTTCTGGTACGCGTACACGTTCAGCACCAGGTTCTGCCCGGCGATGCCCCCGCCGGTGGTCATCACGTAGATCTGGGTGAAGACCTTGAAGTCCCAGATCACCGACTGGATCACCACGATGGTCAGGATCGGGCGCAGCATCGGCGCGGTGATCCGACGGAAGGTCGTCCAGGTGCCGGCGCCGTCCAGCGACGCCGCCTCCAGGATCTCGGTCGGGATCGCGTTGATGCCGGCGTACAGCGTCACCATCACGAACGGGTAGGAGTGCCAGACCACCACGGCCCCGACGATCAGGAACGCCGTCCACTTGTCGTAGAACCAGTTGTACTCGTGGAATCCCGACAGGCCCAGCTTCACCAGCGTGTCGTTGACCAGGCCCAGGTTCGTGTCGAACAGGAAGCTCCAGACGGTGGAGCCGGTCATCGCGGGAGCCGCCCAGGCCGCCATCGAGGCCGTGGTCAGCACCAGCCGGGCGGTCCTGCCGATCCTGGTCAGCAGGACGGCGAGGGCCGCCCCGACCACCAGGGTCGCGACCACGCAGAAGGCCGCGAAGCCGACCGTCTGGGCGAGCACCGTCCAGAACTGGGCGTCGGTCAGGATGCCGCGGTAGTTGTCGAGGCCGACGAAGCGGGTCGGGACGCCGCCCGAGGCCTGCGCCTGGCCGAAGTCGAGCACCGACAGCAGACCGAGCTGGTAGATCGGGTACGCGACCAGCGGGATCAGGATGACGGCGGCCGGCAGGAGCAGCAGCAGCGGGGTGCGGCGCCGGCCGCGCGGGGGCGCGGCCGGGCCGGGGCCCCGGCGGCGCCCCGCGGGGGGAGCGGACGCCGCCGGGGCGGTCGTGGTGGGTGCGGACACGGGCGGGACCTGCTCTCAGTGCGCCGCGAAGGCGGTGTTGATCTGCTGCGCCGCGTCGCCGGACGCCTTGGCCACGTCGGCCTTCCCGGTGACGACCTGCTGGAGCATGGTCGGGACGACGGCCTGCGCGTCGATCTGCGCCCAGCCCTGGTCCATCGGGACGAACCGGGTGCCGGCCGCGATGGTGTCGGTGAACGGCTTGAGGAAGGCGTCCTTGGCGGCGACGGCGGTGTTCACCGACTTCAGCGTCGGCAGGTTGCCCATCGCGTCGTACATGCCCTGCTGGTAGGCGGGGCTCGCGAGGAGCTCGGCGAACTCCACGGCGAGGGTGCGGTGCTTGGCGGCCTTCATCACGCCCAGGTTGTTGCCGCCGGCGAAGGCCGGGGCGATCGAACCGGCCTTGCCGCCGGGCAGCGGCACCACGGCGTACTTCCCCTTCGCCGGACCGGCGTCCACCTTGCTGCGGCTGGAGTTGGGCAGGATCGCCATCGCCGCCTTGCCGGCCGCGAACAGGTCGACCGTCTTGCCGCCGGTGAGGTCCGCGCACTGCTGCGCGGGGCAGCCGTCCGCACCGAACAGGTCGGTGTAGCGCTTCACGCCGGCCTGCGACTCGGCCGAGGCGATCGCCGCGGTGTACTTGTCGCCCGCCTTGGTGGCGATGTCGCCGCCCGCGTCCCAGACGAAGGGCAGGGCGCCGAAGGTGTACTTGCCGCCGACCGCGATGCCGAAGGTGTCGGGGTGCTGGGCGTGCACGGCCTTGGTCGCGGCGACCAGCTCGTCGTACGAGGTCGGCGCGGCGAGCCCGGCCTCGGTGAACAGGTCGGTGCGGTAGTACAGCGCGCGCACGCCGACCCACCAGGGCAGGCCGTAGGTCTTGCCGTCCAGGACGGCGGTCTTGGCGATCGCCGGGTCGAGGTCGGCCTTCGCGCTCCAGCCGTCCAGCTCGGCGCCGATGTCGGCGAGGCCGCCGGCCGCGACGTAGCCGGGGAGGTCGGTGTTGCCGAACTCCACCAGGTCGGGGGCGCTGGACGGGTCGTTGAAGGCGCCCTTCATCTTCGCCGCCCGGGCCGCCGCGTCGGTGTCGATGTAACTCACGTTGACGGTGACGCCCTGGTGGGCCGCCTGGAACTCGGTGACCGCCTTGGCGACCACGCCCTCCTTGGGCGCGTTGCCCGCCTCGTTGTAGAGCCAGACCTGCAGGGTGCCGGTCCGGTCGTCCGCCGCCTTGTCGCCGGCGGGCAGGGCGGTGCCGGGCGAACAGGCCGACAGTGCGAGGCAGCCCACGGTCAGCGCGGCGGCCGTGGCGGTCCATCTGATGAGTCGCATGGGTGGAGACCTCCCGCCCGACAGGCGCCGCCGCGACACCGGTCCGTCGGGGGGGCGGACGCGTCGAGACAGGCCCTGACCGGGGCCGATGGTGAAGAGATGCGGGGGTGGGAGCGGAGCCGCCCGGCATACCGTGCCGGGGTTCCGCTCGATGCCGTGACGTTAGGCGGGGGCTCGCCCGGCCAACAAGAGACCCCTCGGGAAGTTTTGCACTGCACAACACCATGCCGAAGAATCGGCACGCACCGCCGGGAGCGCGGTACCGTCTGATCGGACGGAGGGCCCGGCCCGGGTCACCCCGGACCGCACACCCCGTCAAGGCCCGCCCGGCCGGACCGAGCAGTCGGACCCGGGCGGGCCCGCCGCGACGCGCACGAGGGCGACGCGCACGAGAGAGGAACGCAGCGATGACGGAGAAGGCCCCCGACGACGGGCCGGCGACCGAGGCACCGACCGGCCGCAGGGCCGCGCCGGCCGCACCCGGGGACCGGAACCAGTCCTCCTCGCTGCGCCGCGCGCTCGCCGTCCTCGGACACGTCCGGGACCACGCCAACGGCGGACGAGGCGTCCCGCTCGGACAGCTCGCCGAGGAGCTGGGGCTCAACAAGAGCACCGTGCTGCGGCTCACCGGCCCGCTGCTCGACGAGCACCTGCTCGACCGCGACCGGGAGACCGGCTGGTTCCGGCTCGGCCACGGCGCGCTCCGGCTCGGCCAGGCCTACCTGTCCACCCTCGACCTGCGCAGCGTCGCCGCCGAACACCTGCGCCG
Source organism: Kitasatospora sp. NPDC057015 (assembly GCF_042673745.1). Classification (NCBI taxonomy): domain Bacteria; kingdom Bacillati; phylum Actinomycetota; class Actinomycetes; order Kitasatosporales; family Streptomycetaceae; genus Kitasatospora; species Kitasatospora sp. NPDC057015. Next base: position 83,458 of record NZ_JBHUSG010000016.1, on the reverse strand, counting down.
GCTCCAGCGCGAGGCCGGCGAGACCGTCCACCTGACGGTCTGGGAGAGCCCGGGCATCGTCTACGTCGACAAGGTCGAGGACGAGACCAACGTCCGGATGGCCTCCCGGGTCGGGAGCCGGGCACCCGCCTACTGCACCGCCACCGGCAAGGCGATGCTGGCCTGGCTGCCCGACACCGAGGTCGACGCGGTGGTCGAGGCCGGGCTGCGCCCGGTCACCGCCTGGACCATCTCCGACGCCGAGCGGCTGCGCGCCGACCTCGCCCGGATCCGTACCCGCGGCTACTCGATAGACGACCGGGAGAACGAGCCGGAGGTCCGCTGCGTGGCCGCACCCATCTTCGACCACACCGGCGAGGTCACGGCGGCGCTGTCGGTGTCCGGCCTGATCTCGCGGATGACGGCCGCCCGGGTCCGCAACCTCGGACCGGTGGTGTCCCAGGTCGGCCTGCGGATCTCGCGCGAGCTCGGATCCGACCGGCAGCCGACGGAGGCCCCGCCCGAGCGCAAGCGCTGAGCCCGGACGGGGGCGCGGCCCGCCGGCCGCCGATCGCCGGGGCGGTGGATCAGCCGCCCACCCGCAGCCCCGCGGCCTCGCCGAACCGCGCGGTGCCGGCCTGCTCGGCGGCCACCGGCGTGAAGCGGACCGGCAGGTGCACCAGGGCGCGGTGGAACGGGCCCGGCCGCCACAGGAGTTCGGGCAGCGGGACGGCGAGTTCGAGGTCGCCCAGTCGGCTGGTGAGCTGCTCGATCGCGGTGATCGCGATCAGCAGCGCGGGGTCCCGGGCCGGGCAGGCGTGCGGGCCGGCCGCCCACGCCAGGTGCGCGCTCTCGCCACTGCGCAGGTGGGTGGCCTCCGGTGCGGGCGCCGCCTGCGAGTTGGCCGCCGCGTAGGAGACCAGCATCAGCTGCCCGGCCTCGATCCGGCGGCCGTGGAAGGTGACGTCGTACCGCGGGTAGTGCGCCGACAGGTTGGCGATCGGCGGTTCGTGCCACAGCACCTCGTCGATCGCCTGGTGGGCCGTCATGGCGCCGCCGAACAGCGAGCCGGCGTAGCCGTCGTCCGTCAGGATGCGCAGCAGGGCGTTGCCGATGAGGTTGGTGGTGGGCTCGTGCCCCGCGCTCATCGTCAGCGTGATCTGCCGGACCACCTCGTCGTTCTCCAGCCCCGCCGGGTGGTTGAGGAACCAGGAGGTCAGGTCCTGCCGGCCGCGCTCGCGCCGGTCGGCGACCATCCCCGCGACCACCGCGACGAAGTCGGCGTAGGCCGCCGCCGCCTTCTCGGTGGACTCCATCATCCCCGACATGCCCGCCACCAGCCGGGCGCTGTGCTCCTCGGCCACGCCGAACCAGGTGTTGAAGACGAACAGCGGCAGCTGGCGGGCGTACTGGGCGATCAGGTCGGCGGTGCCGGATCCGTCGAAGCGCCGGATGAGCTCGTGGGCGACCTGGGCCACCCGCGCCTGCAGCACGTGCGGTTCGATCAGCGCCAGGCCGTCGGTGATCACCTGGCGGTAGCGGGCGTGCACCTCGCCGTCGCTGAACAGCGCGGTGGGCCGCCAGCCGAGCACCGGCAGCACCGGGGAGTCCGGCGGCAGGTCGCGCTGCCAGGCGCGCGGGTCCTTGGAGAAGGTGTCCGTGTCGCGCAGCACGTCCAGCGCCGCCTGGTAGTCGGTGACCAGCAGCGCCTCGACGCCGGGTGCGATCTCGACGGGTGCGGTCGCGCCGTGGCCGCGCAGCCGGTCGTAGTGGCCGTGCGGGTCCGCGGCGAACGCCGGGCCGTAGAGGGCGGTGGGTCGGGGGCCGGACTGGGTCACCGCTGCTCCTGGGGCAGGCTGGGAAGGCTGTGCAGGACGTGTTCGGCCAAGGCGATGAGCGCCTCGACGCTGGTGGCGCGGTCGCGGGCGTCGCACAGCACCAGCGGGGTGTCGGGGTGCAGGTCGAGATGGCCGCGCAGCACCTCGGCCGAGTGCGCGGGCGCGTCCGGGAAGCAGTTGACGGCGACCGCGTACGGCAGCCCCTGCTCCTCGACCATGTCCATGATCTCGAAGGACTCCGCCAGCCGCCGGGTGTCGGCCAGCACCAGTGCGCCGAGGGCGCCCCGCGCGATGTCCTGCCAGAGCGGGAAGAACCGCCGCTGGCCGGGGGTGCCGAAGAGGTAGAGGACCACGTTGCCCGGCAGGGTGAGGCGGCCGAAGTCGACGGCCACCGTGGTGGTGGTCTTGTCGGGCAGCCCGGCCGTGTCGTCCACCGGGGCGCCGGTCTCGGTCATCACCTCCTCGGTGTGCAGGGTGGGGATCTCGGACAGGGTCCTGATCAGGGTGGTCTTGCCGACCCCGAAGGGGCCGGCGACCAGCATCTTCATCAGGAGCTGGTCCCGGTCGGGCAGGTAGCCGACCGGGCTACCGGAGGCTGCGGAGTCCATCGAGGAGCCTCTCGACGAGTGAGCGGTCTATCTGCTGGGCGCGCGGGATCGGGCTGCGGGCCTGTAGGCCGCCCGCGTCGACCAGATCGGCCGCGAGGAAGTTGGTGGCACTGACCGGCAGCCGCAGGTGCGCCGCCGCCTCCACCAGGGTCAGCGCTCCGGGCCGCAACAGCTCCCACAGACGCCGGTGTTCGGCCTCCAGACCCCGGGGCGGGTCCGGACTGGCGGAGTGCAGCACGGTCAGCCGGTCGAAGGCGTCGCGGCTGGGCCGGCTGCGGCCGCCGGTGGCCAGGTAGGCGGGCACCATGCGCCGCCGCGGGGGGACGGCGGTCATGTCCGGGCGACGGCGTCCTGCTGCCGGGCCGGGCTGGCCATCGCCCGGGACAGGGCCGCGACCTGGACCTGCATCTGGTAGGCGACGTTGCCCAGTTGGGCGTCCGGGGCGGCGAAGACGGCCAGCGAGGTGTTCTGCCCGGCCGGGACGACGATGGCGAACCCGAGGTCGGACTCCACCACGGTCTGCGCCAGCTTCGGCTGCTCGACGTCGGTGAAGGCGGTGGTGAACGCGCGCGCGGCGGCGTGCACGGTGGCCGTCATGGCGGCGACCCGCTCGGCCGAGGCCCGGCTCAGGTCCTTGGAGGCACCCTCGATGAGGCCGTCGCCGGTGGCGATGACCGCGTGCAGTACTCCGGGCAGCTCCAGTAGCGGGGCCAGCACCCAGGAGATCTCGTCGGTGACGGGAGGGCGGGACGTGCTCACTGGTCGGCTCCTTGGGGGTTCTCGGACGTGGGGCTGGGTGCGGACGAGGCGACGGCGGCCCGGCCCGAGCCGGTGCCGTCCTGCAGGGCCTGCCAGCGCGCGGAGGCCTGCTCGGGGGTGCGCCCGGAGGTGGCCGGCGCCTCGGCCCGGTGGTCGGTGGACGGGGTCTGCGGCGGGAGCGGCGCCCGCCGCCGGCGGCTGGGCAGCGCCGCGGGGTCGGCGAACCCGGCGGGCGCCGGCGTGGCGGACGGCGGGGTGACGGACGGCGGGGTGACGGACAGCGGGGTGACGGACAGCGGGGTGACGGACGGCGGGGCGGGTTCGACCACGGGTGCGGGGTCGGAGGTGGGTACGACCGCCGGTACGGGGTCGGGGTCGGGGGCCGCGGACGGCTCGGCGTCCCTGCCCACCGGCAGTGGCACGGCGGCCGGCAGCGGTGCGGCCACCGGCAGCGGGGTGAGGACGGACAGCTGCTGCCCGGCGTCCACCACGGTCAGCAGCGCGCCGGGGATCCGCACGATGGTCCGCATCCCGCCGTAGGGGGACGGCTCGATGTGGCAGGCGAAGCCGTACTGCCGGGCGAGCTTGCCGACGACCGCGAAGCCGGCCTTCGGCGGGTTGCCCAGCTCGGTGAGGAGCACCTCGGGCGGGCCGGTGAGCAGGCGCTTGGCCCGCCTCAACTGGTCCTCCTCCATGCCGATGCCGCTGTCGTCGATGACGACCAGTGCGCCGCGCCCGCCCTGCTGGACGGTCACCGGCACCTCGGTCTCCGGGTGCGAGTAGGCGGTGGCGTTGGCGAGCAGCTCGGCGATCGCGACCGCGAGCGGCTCGGCCGCACGGGCGACCACGGCCAGCCGCTCCTCGCGCAGGTGGTTGGCGACCTTGATCCGGGCGTAACCGGGCACCCGGGAGAGCGCCCCGAGCACCACCTCGGCGAGCGGGGAGTCGGTGCGGGCGAGTCCGGGCCAGGCCTCGCAGAGCACGGCCACGGTCTGGATGCGGCGCAGCGCGACCTCGTTGCGGAAGTCCAGTTCCAGCAGTCGGGGGTCGTCGTGATCGTGCTGCAACTGCTGGACCAGGCTCTGGATCTGGTAGAGCAGGGTCTGGATCTTGGAGGTCGCGCCGCGCATGGTGGCCCGGGCGGCGCCGTCCACCCGGTCGCGCTCGCCGGTGACGGCCACCGCGACGGCGTCGAGGACGGCCTGCAGGGCGCGTTCGGCCTGGTCCCCGGTGACGCCCGGGGCCTTGGGGCCGGGCACCGGAGCCATCGGGTGGGTGAGCCTGAGCGCGGTCGCCGGGAGGCGCTCCTCCGCCAGGTGGGCGATCTCGGCCAGCAGGGCGCGGCCGGCCTCCTCCGCGGAGCGCAGCCGTTCCTCGCTCCTGGCCAGCCGGTCCTCGGCGGTGCGGGTGCGTTGCTCGCTCTGCGCCAGGCGGCCCTCGGCGGTGCGGGTGTGCTCCTCGCTGCGGGCGAGCCGGGCCTCGGCCTCCCGGGCGCGGTCCTCGCAGCGGGCCAGGCGCTCCTCGGCGCCCTCGGCCCGTACGGTGACCCGGCGGCGGGCGCGCGCCAGGATGCCGGTCGCCACCAGGGCGGCGGCGGTGAGGGCCGCCAGGGCGAGCAGCGCGATCTGCGTCATCGATGTCCTCGGTCGCGTGGGGGGGTTCGGCGGGATCCGGGCGGAGCTCCGCGCCGTGGGGATCGCGGTCGGGCCGTCGCGGGCCCTGGCTCCGACCGGGCGGGCGGTGTGCGACGGGCCGGATCCCTCCGCGGCTCGGCGCCCTCGCCCGGACGGGTGGTCGGGGTGGGCGGCTCAGGCCGGCAACGGCTGCCCGCCGCCGGCCGGGGTCCGTCGGCCGGGGATCGCGGCCGACCGCAACTCCTTCGCCACGGTGGCGACCTGGCTCATCACGTCGAGGATGGCCGGCTGCTCGGAGCCGTCCAGGTGCCGGTACTCGGAGCCGATGGTGACCACCAGCCGCTCGGGCAGGCCCAGTTCGGGGTGACGCTGCTCGGCGATCACCCGGCGGGCGGCGTCCAGCGCGGGTATCCCGGCCGAGTGCAGCGCGTGGGCGCGCTCCTGGACGTACGCCAGCAGGTCGATGTGCCGCTGGACGCCGGCCCGGTCGAGCAGCGGCCCGTGGCCGGGTACGACGATCTCGGCGCCGGTGTCCAACACCCGTGCGCAGGCGTCGATCACGTTCTGCAGCGGCCCGGCCCAGTGCACCGGGTGGTCGCCGGGGAACTCGGGCGTCGAGGCGAATATGACGTCGCCGGAGAAGACCGCCCGCTGCCGGGGCAGGTGCACGATCAGGTCGCCCTCGGTGTGCGCCGGCGGCAGGCCGATCACGTGCACGGGGTGGTCCCCCACCCGCAGTTCGAGTTCGCCCTGGAACATCAGGGTGGGGTGCACCGGCTCGGCGCTCGACCAGTCGAACTGCCCGAAGTGCTCGGCGAGGTACCAGCCGAGCGGGGAGTGCGGGTCGGCGCCGTCGACCAGGGCCTGCTGCTGCTGCGGGGTCGGCTCGTAGTGGATGTGCTCCAGGGCCTCCCTGGTGCTGATCACCTCGGCGTCCGGCAGCACCCCCGCGCCCCAGAGGTGGTCCCCGTTGGCATGGGTGACGATCACGCGGTCGACGGACACGCCGTCGGCCAGCCGCTTGCGGCTCTCGGTAAGGAACTCCCCTGCCAGGGACGGGTCGTACGGGGTGTCGATCCAGGCCGCGGTGCGCGCGGAGGCCAGCAGGCCGCAGTTGGCCAGGCCCCAGCCCCTCTTCGGCGGAAGCCATACGTACAGGTCTTCGGCAATCGTGCTCATGTTCGCACGCGCGGTCGTCATGGTCGCGATTATGCCGATGCCGGGTCGGCCGCGCGGCCGAACGCACACGATCACCACAGCCGTATGCCGCGAGAGCACCCCAAACGGTACGAACCGCCCGCCGGTCCGGAGCGGCCGGCGCCGGGCCCGTCCACCAGCTGGACGGCGGACGGACGGCGGACGGACGGCGGGGCGGCTGGTCCCGGGCGGCCACCGGTGCGCGGGAACCGGCGCGCGACCGCCGGTGACCGTCGGGTCCGGGGCACCGCCCGGCAGCGCCCCGGACGTTCGGTCAGCGGGCATTGTCAGTGGTCATCGGCATGATGTGGCCCATGACTTCCACCGCTCCCGTCGCCGTGCTCGCCGATCCCGACGCCTACGCGCGCGCCGTCGACACGGCCGTGTCCGCCGCGGCGGCCTACTACGCGGGCGGCGAGACGCCGCTCGACGACGCCGCGTACGACGCGCTGGTCCGCGGCATCGAGGCGTACGAGGCCGGCCACCCGGCCGAGGTCCTGCCGCACAGCCCGAGCGGCAAGGTGGCGGGCGGCGCGGCGAGCGGGGACGTGACCCACGGCGCGCCGATGCTGAGCCTGGCGAACGTGTTCTCCGCCGACGAGCTGACCGCCTGGGCGGACGGGCTGGAGCGCCGGATCGGCCGGCCCGTCGCCGGATGGCACGTCAGCCCCAAGCTGGACGGCCTCGCGGTCGCCGCCCGCTACCGCGAGGGCCGGCTGGTGCAGTTGGTCACCCGCGGCGACGGCACCGCCGGTGAGGACGTCTCGCACGCGATCGGCACGGTGGTCGGCCTGCCCGACCGGCTGACCTCGGCGCAGACCCTGGAGGTGCGCGGCGAGGTGCTGATGACGCACACGCAGTTCGAGCACGCCAACGCCGCCCGGATCGCGCACGGCGGCGCCGCCTTCGCCAACGCGCGCGGCGCTGCCGCCGGCAGCCTCCGCGCGCGGGACCGCGCGTACGCGGTGGAGATGACCTACTTCGCCTACGACGCCGTGGTGTCGGAGAGCAGCGACGACACGCTCCGGGCCGCGTCGGCGCTCGGCCACGGCCACCTGACGGCCCTGCTCGGCGAGCTCGGCGTGCGGACCACCGACGACACCGGCGTCGCGGGGCGCGGGGCCGCCACCCTGGACGAGGTCCGGGCCCGGGTCACCGAGATCGCCGCACTCCGGGCCGGCCTGCCGTTCGGCATCGACGGGATCGTGGTCCGCGCCGACGCCGCGGCCGACCGCGCCGACGCCGGCGAGGGCTCGCGGGCACCGCGCTGGGCGGTGGCCTACAAGCTGCCGGCCACCGAGAAGGTCACCCGGCTGCTGGGCGTCGAGTGGTCCGTCGGCCGGACGGGCGTCATCGCGCCGCGCGCCGTCCTGGAGCCCGTCCTGATCGACGGGTCCACCATCACCTACGCCACCCTGCACAACCCCTCCGACATCACCCGCCGGGACCTGCGGATCGGCGACCACGTGCTGGTCCACAAGGCCGGCGACGTCATTCCCCGGGTGGAGGCACCGGTGCTGGGCCTGCGCACCGGGGGCGAGCTGCCGGTCGCCTTCCCCGAGGTCTGCCCGGAGTGCGGTTCCGCGATCGACACCTCCGAGCAGCGCTGGCGTTGCGTGCGCGGCCGTGACTGCCGCCTGGTCGCCTCGCTGAGCTACGCCGCCGGCCGCGACCAGCTCGACATCGAGGGCCTGGGCGCCAGCCGGGTCGTCCAGCTGGTCGAGGCGGGCCTGGTGGCCGACCTGGCCGACGTCCTCGCCCTGACGAAGGAGCAGCTGCTCACGCTGGACCGGATGGGTGACACCAGTTCGGACAACCTGGTCGCCGCCCTCGCGGACGCCAGGTCCCGGCCGCTGTCCCGGGTGTTCTGCGCCCTCGGGGTGCGGGGCACCGGGCGGTCGATGTCCCGGCGGATCGCGAGGGCGTTCGGTTCGATGGAGGCGGTGCGGGCGGCCGACGCCGAGGCCCTGCAGCAGGTGGACGGCATCGGGGCCGAGAAGGCCGGCCAGGTGGTCGCCGAGCTCCGCGAACTCGCCCCGTTGATCGACAAGTTGGTGCTCGCCGGGGTGAACATGACCGAGCCCGGCGTCACGCCCGCCGGCCCGGCCCCGGCCGGTGACGAAGCCGCAGCCACGGCCACAACCGCCGGTACCGGAGACGGAGACGGACCGGAGCTCCCGCTCACCGGTATGGCCGTGGTCGTCACCGGCGCGATGACCGGCCCGCTGGAGGCGCTCGGCCGCAACGAGATGAACGCCCTGATCGAACGCGCCGGCGGCCGGGCCTCCTCCGGCGTCTCGTCCCGCACCAGCCTCCTGGTGGCCGGTGAGCGGGCCGGCTCCAAGCGCGCCAAGGCCGAGCAACTCGGCGTCCGCGTCATCACGCCGGCGGAGTTCGCCGAGCTCCTCGGCGGCCTGCTCGACCCGGCCACCCCGTGAGCACCGGGCGGGCGGTGCGGCACCCGGCCGACGGCGGCCCCGCGAGCACCGCACGGACGAGGGCGGGGGCCGGATGACCGCGCCCCTCGCCGTGCTGGTCAACGGGCTGCCCGGCTCGGGCAAGACCACGCTGGCCCGCGCCCTGGCACGGCACCTGGGCCTGCCGCTGTTCAGCAAGGACGTGATCAAGGAGGCCCACGCCGACGTGCTGGGCCCCGACCCGGCCGGCCGGCGGCAACGGCAGTGGAACGCGGCCCTCGGAGCCGCAGCCGCCGAGGCGATGTGGGCTCTGCTGGCCGACGCACCCGCCGGCGCCGTCCTGGAGTCCTGGTGGCCGATCGACGCCCGCGACTTCGTCGTACGGGGTCTGAGCCGCGCCCATGGCCCTGCGGCCGTGGAGATCCGGTGCGACGTCCCGCCGGCGACCGCCCGACGGCGCTTCGAGGCACGACACCCGCGCCATCCGATCCACGGCGGACCGCCCACGGACGACGACTGGGAGCGATGGGTGCGTACGGCACGACCGCTGGGCGTCGGGCCGACCCTTGACGTCGACACCGCCCGGCCGGTCGACGAGCAGGCGGTCGTCTCGTGGATCCGGGCCGCCGGAGCGCCTCGCGCCTGAGCGGCAGCCCGCTGCCGGACCGTACGGGCGCGGCGGCTGCGCGGCGGCGACAGGAGCGGGCATGCCGCTGGGCGCGGCCCCGAGGAGGAGGCCGGGTCCGGGCCCGGAAAAGAATGGAGCGCCGGGCCCGATTCGAACGGACTCTTCCTACTGAAAGTAGGACGTGCTCCACCAGCACCACCGACGCCTGACGAAAGATCACTCTCTCGACGGGAGGAACACTACCAGCTCAGCCCGGGTGCCCGGCACCGCCGGGGCCTCCTCCCGAGGCCCCGGGCCGCGGGGTCAGCGGTAGCCGGTGGCGTCCGCCGGCCGGCCCGGGTCCTGCACCTCCACCATGTAGCGCCAGGCGTCCGGCCGGCTGCCGTCCAGGTCGGTGAACCCGTACTCGCGGGCGAGCTGCCCGCTGGAGAGGGACTGCCCGTTCCAGCGCGCGCGCCCGGGATCGGTGGCCAGCGCCAGCACGGCCCGGCCGACGTACGAGGGGGTCTCGGAGATGCAGAAGTGCGGCACCTGCCCGGTCGCGTCCCGCCAGGTGTCCTCGGTGACGCCGAAGTGGTCGAGCATCATCTCCGAGCGCATCCACCCGGGCGTCAGGGCCACGGCCGTGGCCCCGCGCGGGCCGAGTTCGTGGCCGAGCGCGAACGCCATCCGCAGCACCGCGGACTTGGCGACGTCGTAGAAGAAGGACACCCGGTACCTGCTCCGGTTGTACTCGTCGGTGCCGTCGGTCATCTCCACCACCAGGCCGCCGGGGTTGCGCAGCAGCAGCGGCAGCGCGTGGTGGCTGGTGACGGCGTGGGTCTCGACGGCCAGCCGGAGCAGCCGCAGGCCGTTGTCCAGGTCGTGCTCCCAGACCGTGCTGTCCCACTCGAACAGCCGCTCACCGCCCCAGATGTCGTTGACCAGCACGTCCAGGCGCCCCTGCTCGGCGTCGATCCGCCGCACGAGCGCCTCGACCTGGGCGGGCACCAGGTGGTCGGCCACCACCGCCACGCCGTGGCCGCCCGCGGCCGTGACCAGCGCGGCGGTCTCCTCGACGGTCTCCGGCCGGTCGTACTCCGAGCGCCGGCCGGTGGTGCTGCGACCGGAGACGTACACGGTCGCACCGGCGGTGCCGAGCTGGACGGCGATCGCCCGCCCGGCGCCCCGGGTCGCCCCGGCCACCAGCGCCACCTTGCCGGCGAGTTCCTCTGACATGGCTGGTCCTTCACTTCCGGGGGTCCGGGGCCGAGGGGCTCCGGACCCGGGAGGAATCGGGTGTCGCCTCCGATTCTCGACCAGGGACGGGCGACGGCGGGCCCGGACACGGGACGTCCACCGCCCCTCCCCCCGACCGACGAACCCGCGAACCCCCGCCTGCCGCCCCCGAACCCAGGCTCAGTGGCGACCGGAGACCACGTCCGCGATCCGGGCGATCGGCGAGGTGCCGGCCCGGCCGCCGCTCTCCTGCCGGTCGGCGGCGTGGTAGGCGGCGTACATGCCGTGCACGCCCAGCCAGCGCAGCGGTTCGGGCTCCCAGCGCCGTACGGCGTGCCCGACCCAGGGCAGCGCGGTGAGTTCGGTGGCGCCGGCCGGGCCGTGCCCGGCGTACTCGCGCAGCACCAGGTCACGCAGGGTCCGGGCGGCCAGGTTGGTGGTGGTGACACCGCTGCCCACGTACCCGCCCGCCCAGCCCAGGCCGGAGGCCGGGTCCAGTTCCACCGTCGAGCACCAGTCTCGGGGTACGCCCAGCACCCCCGACCAGGCGTGCGCCACCCCCGCGTGCGGGCCGACGTACCCGCCGGCCGACGGGAAGAAGCGCAGCAGGATCTCCCGCAGCTGGTCGACCGTCCGCCGGTGGGTGAAGCCGTCGTGATCGACCCGCGAGCCGAAGCGGTACGGGACGCCGCGCCCGCCGAGCGCGATCCGGTCGTCCGCGGTGCGCTGCGCGTACATGTACGCGTGCGCCATGTCGCCGAGCGTCTCGCGACCCTCCCAGCCCGCCTCGGCCCAGAAGGACGGCGGCAGCGGATCGGTGACGATCATCGAGGAGTTCATCGGCAGCCAGGTCCGCCGCTCCCCGCGCAGCCCGGCGGTGAACCCCTCGGTCGCCCGCAGCACGAACCGGGCCGAGACCTCGCCGTACGGGGTGAGGGCGCGGGCCGGCACCCGGCCGGCGCCGGGCCGGATCTCCGACACCGGCGTGGCCTCGTGGATCGTCACCCCCAGGGACTCGCAGACCCGGGCCAGGCCGCGCAGCAGCTTCACCGGCTGGATCCGCGCGCCGTACGGACCCCAGGCTCCGCCCAGCGTGCCCGCCACCCCGATCCGGGCCGCCGACTCCGCCGCTCCCAGCAGCACCTGCTCGTGCTGGCCGTAGGCCCGCTCCTGGGCGACGAACGCCTCCAGGCGGGCCAGCTGCGCCGGGTTGCGGGCCACCTCCAGGACGCCGCCCTTGACGATGTCCGCCTCGATGCCCTCCGCCTCGGCGACCCGGATCACCTCGTCGACCGCGTCGTTCATCGCTCCCTGCATGGCGACCGCCGCGTCCCGGCCGTAGCGGCGGGCGAACACGCCGCGGCCGGCGAAGCCGCTGTACAGCCAGCCGCCGTTGCGCCCGGAGGCGCCGTAGCCGCAGAACCGCTGTTCCAGCACGGTCACCCGCAGTGACGGATCGGCCTTCTTGAGGTAGTAGGCGGTCCACAGGCCGGTGAACCCGCCGCCGACGACGCAGACGTCGGCCTCGGCCGGGCCCTCCAGGCGGGCCCGGGGCTCGGGGAGCCCGGTCTCGGCGTACCAGAACGAGACCGCGCCGTTGGCGGTGGCGGACTCGGCGGAGGTGGCGGGAGTGGCGGAGGTGCCCACGGGGAGCCTGCTTTCCGGACGGGCCGGCGGTTGCGCGCCGGACATGCCTGGCACGCTAATCACGACCCTACGCCCGGGCAACCGTCAGGCTGCCAGGGTCGGGGCCGCCCGCACGACAGGTCGTAGGGCGGGCCGCGCGACGAGCCCGCGGCGGCCCCGACGCCCGCTCCGACCGCAGCCGCCGCGACCCGAACGGTGGGCCTGCTCACAGTCACCGCGACCCGCCCGTGGCCCGGGCGGCCGGTGCGTAGGGTGAGCGGGTGGATTCCTGGGAGCTGCACCGACCGACCGGCCACCGGACCGGCCCCGAACCGCACGCCGCCGCGCCGGGCGCCGGACCGACCCGCGAGCGGGAGGCGCCGGGCCGGCCCGGGCGCGCACCGGCACCGGGCGCACCGTGCCGGTCGCGCCGCGCACGTCCGGCCGGGGGCGCCCGGTGACCGCCGGCTCCGGCCTGACGGCCGGCCAGTTCGTCGGCCTGCTGGCCGATCCGGGGAGCTTCACCTGGTGGGACGAGCCGGTCGGCCACGAGGGCGCGGACCCCGCCTACCTGGCCTCGCTGGCCAGGGCGCAGGCCCGGACCGGCCTGGACGAGGCCGTCACCACCGGCCGGATCCTGCTGGCCGGGCGGCCGGTGGCGGTGGTCGCCTCGGAGTTCGGGTTCCTCGGCGGCTCGATCGGCGTGTCCACCGCCGAACGGATCACCCGGGCCGTGGAGCGGGCCACCGCCGAGCGACTGCCGCTGATCGCGCTGCCCGTCTCGGGCGGCACCCGGATGCAGGAGGGCTCGGCCGCGTTCCTGTGCATGCTCCGGGTCACCGCCGCCGTCCAGGCCCACCAGGCCGCCGGGCTGCCCTACCTCACCTACCTGCGCAACCCGACCATGGGCGGCGTCTTCGCCTCCTGGGGCACGCTGGGCCACCTCGTGCTGGCCGAGCCGGGCGCCCGCCTCGGGTTCCTCGGACCGCGGGTGTACGAGGAGCTGCGCGGCGTCCCCCTGCCGGACGGCGTCCAGCTGGCCGAGACCCTGGCCGGCCGCGGACTGGTGGACGCCGTGGTGGCGCCCGGCGACCTGCGCGACGCCCTGCGCCGGCTGCTCGCGCTGCTCTGCGACCGGCCGGCGCCCGCGGACACCCCGCGCCCGCCGACCGAACCGGACGCACCCGACGCACCAGGCGCGGCGGGCGCTCCGGACGCCTGGGAGGCCGTGCTGCGGACCCGGGACCCGGGCCGGCCGGGCACCCGCGAGCTGCTACGCCACGCGGCCGGCCGCCCGGTGCACCTGGAGTCGCCGGCCGGACCGGAGGGCCCCGACCGCGCGCTCGTCCGAGCCCTGGCCTCGTTCGACGGGCAGCCCGCCGTGGTGGTCGGGCAGCAGCGCCGCACCGGTCGCCAGGAACTGCCGTTCACCGCGGCGGACCTGCGCGCGGTGCGGCGGACGGCGCGGCAGGCCGAGCAGCTCGGACTGCCGCTGGTGACGGTGGTGGACACAGCGGGGGCCGAACTCTCCGCGCAGGCCGAACTCGACGGTGTGGCGGTGGAGATCGCGCAGTGCCTGACCACCCTGCTGGCGCTCCGCACCCCGGTGCTCGCCGTGCTGCTCGGTCAGGGCTCGGGGGGCGGGGCGCTCGCCCTGCTGCCGGCCGACCGGGTGCTCGCCGCCCGGCACGCCTGGCTCGCCCCGCTGCCGCCCGAGGGTGCCTCGGCGATCGTGCACCGGGACGGCGAGCACGCCGCCGAACTGGCCCGGGCCCAGGGCATCGGCGCGTACGACCTCGCGGCCGTGGGCCTGGTCGACCGGGTGATCCCCGAACTGCCGGACGCGGCGGCCGAGCCCGAGGCGTTCTGCACCCGTGTCGGCCACGCGATCGGGGCCGCGCTGGCCGAGCTGGCGGCCGGCTCCGAGGCGGACCGGGCCGCGGCCCGCAGGCTCCGCCACCGCCGGCTCGGCGACGCCCTCCGCTGAACCCGCCGGGCCCCGGGCCCCTGCTCTTCCGGACCTACGACCCGGCCCCACGAACCGGGGCCCGGACTGCCGGGGCCGGGCCGGACGGTGCCTACCGGGCCTGCCGGGCCGCCCGCCAGTCCGGGGCCAGGACCGACCAGATCTCCTCGTCGTGCCGCTCGCCCCGGTACAGGTAGGCCTCCCGCAGGACGCCGTCCCGGGTCATCCCGAGCCGTCGGGCCACGGCGATGCTCGGCTTGTTGCCCGCGCAGACCCACCACTCCACGCGGTGGATGCCGCGCTCCTCGACGGCCCAGTCGATGATGGTCCGCACGGCCCGGGTCACCAGGCCCCGCCCCACCGCCGAGGGCTCCAGCCAGCAGCCCGCCTCCGCGGTGCCCTGCGCGACGTCCATCCGGCGGAAGATGACCGCTCCGACCAGCGTGCCGTCGGTGCGGATGCCGTAGATCCGGCCGGCGTCGGCCGCCGTCTTCTCCGCGTACGCCTGCAGGAAGGCCCGGCTCGACTCCAGGTCCGTGACGAAGTCCGGCAGCGCGTTGAACTGCCCGATGAACTCGCGCCCGCGGTCGATGTGGGCCAGGAATTCGTCGGCCTGCCACGGCTCCAGCGGGCGCAACTCCGCGCCGTCGTCACCCAGCGGTATCGCGTACATCGCCACTCCACGGTCGGGGCCAGGGCACTCTGCGCTCGGATCCTCTCACGGGCCGCCGCGGCCTCGGACGGAATTTCGGGGGCGCGGCGGCCGGCCGATTCCGCCCCGCCCCGGGCCGGCCGGGGCGGGGCGGAATCGGAGGGGGCGGAGCGGACGGGGTGTCACCAGCGCGCGTGGACTCCCGCGCGGATCCGGCGGTCGTACAGGTCGCCGACGGCGGCCAGGGTCGACGCGGGGAGCGGTGGCAGGGCGGCGGCGGCCGCGTTCGCCCGTGCCTGCGCGGCGTTGCGCGCCCCGGGGATGACCGTGCTGACGCCGGGCTGCTGGACGATCCAGCGCAGCGCGGTCTGCGCGGGCGTGGCGCCCTCGGGGGCGAGCTCCGCGAACTCGACCGCCGCCTCGACGCCGGTGGCGAAGTCGACGCCGGAGAAGGTCTCGCCCTGGTCGAAGGCCGAGCCGTCCCGGTTGTAGGTGCGGTGGTCGTCGGCGGGGAAGACGGTGTCCCGGGTGTAGCGGCCGGAGAGCAGGCCGGAGGCGAGCGGGACGCGGGCGATGATGCCGACGCCCGCGGCGACCGCGGCCGGCAGGACGTCGTCCAGCGGCTTGAGCCGGAAGGGGTTGAGGATGATCTGCACGCTCGCCACGCCCGGCCGGGCGATCGCGGTCAGCGCCTCGGCGCAGGTCTCGACGCTGACGCCGTACGCGGCGATCCGCTCCTCGGCCACCAGGGTGTCGAGCGCGTCGAAGACCTCGTCGGAGGAGTAGACGGGGGTGGGCGGGCAGTGCAGTTGGACGAGGTCGAGCCGCTCGACGCCCAGGTTGGCGCGGGAGCGGTCCGTCCAGGACCGGAGGTTGTCCAGGGTGTAGTGCTCGGGGCGCTGCTCCACCCGGCGGCCCGCCTTGGTGGCCACCAGGATGCCGGCGTCGGGGCGTTCCCGCAGGTAGCGGCCGATGAGCTGCTCGCTGCGTCCGTCGCCGTAGACGTCCGCGGTGTCGAAGAAGGTGACGCCGGACTCCACCGCCGCGTCGAGCACGGCGAGGGCGTCCTCCTCGCGGACGTCACCCCAGTCCGCGCCGAGCTGCCAGGTGCCGAGACCGACGACGGAGGCCTTGCGGCCGGTCCTGCCGAGTACGCGCTGTTCCATGCCCAGAGCCTCTCACTTCGCGCCGCGGGTCGGCGCCCGTCCGGCAACCCCGCGTGTCCGGGTGGTCCCCCGCCGCCGGGGCGGCCGGGGGTCCGTTCGGCGGCCCGGTGGTCGGACGGCTCACGGATCGACGCGTCCTCCGTCCGGGGCATTCGGCGCGGTGCGGGCGCGCGTCGGACGCCGGCGTGCGGTGCCCCCGCGGGGGTACGGGGGCAGGCGGCGCCGGGCTTGTGTCAGCTGGATTGTTAACGCTAACAATCCTGCCGTCAAGACCCCGCGCGACCTCCTCCGAATCCCCTCCTCCGCGAGACCCAACGGTAATATCGGCCCCCTTGACGAGGTTTCTGTGAGCGTTAACACTCATGTAACGCCAGGCCGGGAGCGGTCCGGCAGCGACACCCCCACCCGGCGCCGGAAGGCCCGCCCGGCCACCACCGGGCGGCCACCGGGCCCCCTGAGACACCCCGGTGCCGGGGCTCGCACGCCCCCGCTCGACCGGCCCCGAACCCACCCCGGGGCCGCGCGCCGACCACGGCACACCACTGGAGGAATTGTGCGGAAAGTACTGACGGGCCTCGCCGCGACCGGCCTCGCGCTCACCCTGGCGGCCTGCGGCCAGAGCGCCAACGGCGCCGGCGAGGGAGCGGGCGGCGGCGACGCCAAGGGCGGTCTGGTCGGCATCGCCATGCCGACCAAGTCCTCGGAGCGCTGGATCAACGACGGCAGCAACATGGTCAAGCAGTTCCAGGCCAAGGGGTACAAGACCGACCTGCAGTACGGCGACAACGTCGTCGAGAACCAGGTCTCGCAGATCGAGAACATGATCACCAAGGGCGCCAAGCTGCTGGTGGTCGCGGCCATCGACGGCTCCTCGCTCACCGACGTCCTGCAGAAGGCCGCCGACGCCAAGATCCCGGTCATCTCGTACGACCGGCTGATCCGGGGCACCAAGAACGTCGACTACTACGCGACCTTCGACAACTACAAGGTCGGCGTCCTCCAGGGCACGTACATCGCCGACAAGCTGGGCCTGGCCGGTGGGAAGGGCCCGTTCAACCTGGAGCTGTTCGCCGGCTCGCCGGACGACAACAACGCCACCTTCTTCTTCAAGGGCGCGATGAGCGTGCTGTCGCCGTACCTGGACAGCAAGAAGCTGGTCGTGCAGAGCGGGCAGACCGACTTCAACCAGGTCGCCACCCTCCGCTGGGACGGCGGCCTGGCGCAGTCCCGGATGGACAACCTGCTGAGCAAGTCCTACACCTCGGCGCAGGTGGACGCCGTGCTCTCGCCCTACGACGGCATCTCGATCGGCATCCTCTCCTCCCTCAAGGGCGTCGGCTACGGCGCTGCCGGGAAGCCGATGCCCGTCGTCACCGGCCAGGACGGCGAACTGGCCTCGGTGAAGTCGATCCTGGCGGGCGAGCAGACCCAGACCGTCTACAAGGACACCCGCGAGCTGGCCAAGGTCGCCGTCCAGATGGGCGACGCGCTGCTGACCGGCGGGAAGCCCGAGGTCAACGACGAGAAGCAGTACGAGAACGGCGTCAAGGTCGTCCCCGCGTACCTGCTGCAGCCGGTCAGCGTCGACAAGGAGAACTACCAGAAGGTGCTGGTGGACGGCGGGCAGTACAGCGCCGACCAGCTCAAGTAGTCCCGGGGCCCGAGCTCCGGGCCGCGCCGAGCCCGGCGCGGGGGGGGGGGGGGCCCCCCCCCCCCCCCCCCGCCCCCCCCCGCCCCCCCCCCCCCCCCGCGCCCCCCCCCCCAACACACCGCCCCCGCGCCCACAAGCGT
>NZ_JBHUSG010000016.1:0-65969 GCF_042673745.1 Kitasatospora sp. NPDC057015 | reverse complement strand
GGGGCGGGGGGCCTTTACCGCGCCCCCCCGCTCTTTTTTCCCGGGGGCGCTGGCCGGGGGCCGCGCGGCCCGCGGCGCGGGGGGGGGCCCCCCCGGCCCCCGCCCCCGCCCCCCCCCCGCGCCGCCCCCGTCGAACGGATGCACCACCACCATGGCCGGACCCGTCCTCGAAATGCGTTCGATCAGCAAGTCCTTCCCCGGCGTCAAGGCCCTCTCCGACGTCAACCTGAGCGTCGCACCCGGCGAGGTCCACGCCGTCTGCGGCGAGAACGGTGCCGGGAAGTCCACCCTGATGAAGGTGCTCAGCGGGGTCCACCCGCACGGCTCCTACCAGGGCGAGATCCTCTTCGAGGGCGAGTCCTGCGAGTTCAGGGACATCCGGGCCAGCGAACGGCGCGGCATCGTGATCATCCATCAGGAACTCGCCCTGGTGCCGTACCTCTCCATCGCCGAGAACATCTTCCTCGGCAACGAGCACGCCGGCCGGGGCATCATCAACTGGCACCGGACCGTCACCCACGCCACCGCCCTGCTCAAGCGGGTCGGGCTGCACGAGAACCCGCACACCCGGGTCGCCGACATCGGCGTGGGCAAGCAGCAGCTGGTCGAGATCGCCAAGGCCCTGGCCAAGGAGGTCAAGCTGCTGATCCTGGACGAGCCCACCGCCGCGCTCAACGACGAGGACAGCCGCAAGCTGCTCGCCCTGATCCTGGAGCTCAAGGCGCAGGGCATCTCCTGCATCATCATCTCGCACAAGCTCAACGAGATCGCCCGGGTCGCCGACTCCGTCACCATCCTGCGCGACGGCCGGACCATCGAGACCATCGACGTGAAGACGGCGGGGATCTCCGAGGACCGGATCATCCGCGGCATGGTCGGCCGCGACCTGGAGCACCGCTACCCCGAGCGCACCCCCGACATCGGCGAGGTCGCCCTCGCCGTCGAGGACTGGACCGTCCACCACCCGATCGACCACCAGCGCAAGGTCGTCGACGGGGTCTCGCTCGACGTGCGGCACGGCGAGATCGTCGGCATCGCCGGCCTGATGGGCGCCGGCCGGACCGAACTCGCGATGAGCGTCTTCGGTCGCTCGTACGGCCGGTACACCGGCGGCCGGGTGCTGCTGGACGGGCGGGAGATCCGCACCCGCAGCGTCCCCGAGGCGATCGGCCACGGCCTCGCGTACGTCACCGAGGACCGCAAGCAGCTCGGGCTGAACCTCGCCGACAGCGTCAGCCGCAACATCTCGCTGGGCGCCCTCGGCAAGGTCGCGCGGCGCGGCTGGGTCAACGAGCACCAGGAGACCCGGGTCGCCGAGGGCTTCCGCGCGAGCATGAACATCAAGACGCCCTCGGTGTTCGCGCAGACCGGCAAGCTCAGCGGCGGCAACCAGCAGAAGGTCGTCCTCAGCAAGTGGATCTTCTCCGGACCGGAGGTGCTGATCCTGGACGAGCCGACCCGCGGCATCGACGTCGGCGCCAAGGCCGAGATCTACACGGTGATCGCCGAGCTGGCCGCGCAGGGCAAGGCGGTGCTGGTCATCTCCTCCGAACTGCCCGAACTGCTCGGCATGTGCGACCGCATCTACACGATGGCCGAGGGACGGCTCACCGGTGAGCTGGCCCGGGCGGACGCGACCCAGGAATCACTCATGCGCCTCATGACCGTGAGCGCGGCGACCGAGAACGAGCAGGTGTAGGGACATGGCCCAGACCGAGACCACGCAGACCTCGACGAGCACGGCGACCGCCCCGCCCCCGGGGAAGGGCACCGGCGGCGGGAGCGGCGGCACCGCCGCCCTGCTGGCCCGGACGCTGCGCGGCAACGTCCGCCAGTACGGAATGCTGCTGGCGCTGGCGCTGATCGTCGTCCTGTTCCAGATCTGGACGGACGGCACGCTGCTGAAGCCGCTGAACGTCACCAACCTGATCCAGCAGAACAGCTACATCCTGATCCTGGCGATCGGCATGATGATCGTGATCATCGCCGGTCACATCGACCTCTCGGTCGGGTCGCTGGCGGCGTTCGTCGGGGCGGCGGCCGCGGTGATGATGGTCCGGCACGACGTGCCGTGGCCGCTCGCCCTGACGGTGTCGCTGCTGATCGGCGCGGCGGCCGGGGCCTGGCAGGGCTTCTGGATCGCGTACGTCGGCATCCCGTCCTTCATCGTCACCCTGGCCGGCATGCTGCTGTTCCGCGGCGGCACCCAGATCCTCCTCCAGGGCCAGTCGGTGGCGCCGTTCCCCAAGGGCTTCCAGAAGATCAGCAGCGGGTTCCTGCCGGAGGTGGGCCCGCACACCGACTACCACAACCTGACCCTGCTGCTCGGGCTGGGCGTGCTGGTGCTGGCGGTCCTCCAGGAGCTGCGCGGCCGGCGCCAGGCCGCCGGGTACGGGATCGAGCTGCTCCCGACGGGCTTCTTCCTCGCCAAGCTGGCCGCCATCACCGCCGCGGTGCTGGTCTTCACGCTGCTGCTGGCGAGCTACCACGGGTTCCCCGTCGTCCTGCTGATCCTGGGTGTGCTGCTGGTCGGCTTCGGCTACCTCATGCGCAACTCCATCCTCGGCCGCCACACCTACGCGATCGGCGGCAACGAGCCGGCGGCGAAGCTGTCCGGTGTCAAGAGCAAGCGGGTCGTGTTCCTCGCATTCGTCAACATGGGCGTGCTGGCCGCACTCGCCGGCATGGTGTTCGCGGCGCGCCTCAACGCCGGCACCCCGCAGGCCGGTATCAACTTCGAGTTGGAGGCGATCGCCGCCGCGTTCATCGGCGGCGCCTCGGCCAGCGGCGGTGTGGGCACCGTGCTGGGCGCCATCATCGGCGGCCTGGTGCTCGGCGTGCTCAACAACGGCATGTCGCTGGTCGGGGTCGGCACCGACTACCAGCAGGTCATCAAGGGCCTGGTGCTGCTGGCGGCGGTCGGCTTCGACGTCTACAACAAGCGCAAGGTCGGCTCCTGACCCGCCCGCGGTTCCTCCGCCGTCCGCTCCTCCGCCACCGCGGACGACCGCCCGGCCGGACGGTCCGCCGGTGCTCCGCCCGGTCCCGGTCCCCCGGGGCCGGGCGGAGCCGGTTGCGAGCGGCCTCCACCGGATCCGCCGGGGCGCCCCCACCGTGGAGGAACGCTCATGACCCACCGGCTCAGGCGGGCCGCCGTACGGGCCCTGGTGCTCTGCACCGCCGCCGCCGCACTCGTCGCGCTGGACCACCCCGCGGCCCGGCCGGCCCGGCCCGCCGCCCCGGACGCGGTCCAGATCGCCGTGCCGCCCGCCCCGATGGGCTGGGCCAGCTGGAACAGCTTCGCCAGCAGCATCGACTTCGCCACCGTCCGGGCCCAGGTCGACGCCTTCGTCGCGGCCGGGCTGCCGGCCGCCGGGTACCGCTACGTCAACATCGACGAGGGGTGGTGGCAGGGCGCCCGCGACGACGCCGGCGAGATCACCGTCGACCCCGTCCGGTGGCCCGGCGGAATGGCCGCCGTCGCCGACTACATCCACGGCAGGGGGCTCAAGGCCGGCATCTACACCGACGCCGGCCGCAACGGCTGCGGCTACTACTACCCCAGCACCCGGCCGCCCGCGGCCGACACCGGCATGGAGGGCCACGAACTCCAGGACGCCCTGCGGTTCCAGGAGTGGGGCTTCGACTTCCTCAAGGTGGACTGGTGCGGCGGCGACGCCGAGCACCTCGACCCGCGCACCACCTACGGCGCGATCGCCGCCGCCGTCGACCGGGCCACCGCGACCACCGGCCGGCCGATGCTCCTCTCGATCTGCGAGTGGGGGGTCGGCCGCCCCTGGAACTGGGGAGCCGGGACGGCCGCCATGTGGCGCACCAGCGGCGACGTGATCCACTGGGGCGAGCGGCCCTCGACCGCCGCCGTGCTCGCCAACTTCGACCGCAGCCTGCACCCCACCGCCCAGCACACCGGCTACCACAACGACCCGGACATGCTGATGGCCGGCATGGACGGCCTGACCGACGCCCAGAACCGCACCCACCTGGCCCTGTGGGCCGTCGCCGGCGCACCGCTGCTGGCCGGCAACGACCTGACCCGGATGACCGCCGCCACCAGGGCCGCCCTCACCAACCGCGAGCTGATCGCGATCGACCAGGACGGCCGCGGACTGCAGGGCGTCGAGGTCGCCGAGGACACCGCCGGACTCCAGGTCTACGGCAAGGTGCTGAGCGGCACCGGCCGGCGCGCGGTGCTGCTGCTCAACCGCACGGCCGCGGCCGCCCCCGTCACCGTCCGCTGGGTCGACCTGGGCCTCACCGGCGCCGCCGCCGCCGTCCGCGACGTCTGGGCGGGCAGCGACCGCGGCGACCCGGCGGGCGGCTGGACCACCGAGGTGCCGGCCGGCGGCTCCGTCCTGCTGACGGTCACCGGCACCGAGGCGCCGGACACCGCGTACGAGGCCGAGGCCGGGGCCCGCGGCGGCGCCGTGGTGACCACCTGCCCCGCCTGCTCGGGCGGGGCCGCCGCCGGGTCGGTGGGCGGCGGGACCACGCTCACCCTCACCGGCGTCGGCGCGGGCGCGGCCGGCGTCCACCTCGCCGACATCGGTTACGTCAACGGCGACTCCGTGCCGCGCACCGCGACCCTCCGGGTGAACGGGCAGGCCCCGACCGTCCTCTCGTTCCCGCCCACCGGCTCCTGGAGCACCCCCGGCACGGTGTCCGTGCTGCTCTCGCTCGCCAAGGGCGCGGCCAACACCCTCACCTTCGGCAACCCCGCGGCGTGGGCCCCCGACCTCGACGCGGTCCGGCTGCGGCCACTGCCCGGCGCGGCCGGCGCGGCCCTGGTCGCGGCCGGCTCCGGGCGCTGCGCCGAACTGCCCGACAGCGCCGTCCTCGACGGCACCCCCGTCGCGCTCGGTGGCTGCACCGGTGGCCGGAACCAGACGTTTACCGCGACGCCGCGCGGCGAACTCGTCGTCTACGGGGACAAGTGCCTGGCCGCGGTCGGCGACGCCGGGCCGGACGGCATCCCGGTGACCCTCCGCGGCTGCACCGGCGCCGCCGATCAGAAGTGGACCGTCCGGCCGGGTGCCGGCGTCGGCCACGACCGCTCCGGGCTCTGCCTGGACACCGCCGGCCGCGGCTCCGCCGACGGCACGGTGCTCGACCTCCGGGCCTGCGACGGCGGCGCGAGCCAGCGCTGGACCCTCGACTGACCCGGCCCCCGCACAGCCGACCGGCCGCCGCGCACCTCCCCGCGGCGCCGACTGTCGGTGGCAGGACGTACGCTCACCGATCGTGACCTCATCCGCCACCCGGCCCGCTCCCGGCTGGACCGCCACCGGCCTTCGCTGGCAGGGCGGCCGGCCGGAGCTGACCGCGCGGAACGGGGCCCGCGAGCACGCGCGGACGGTCACGACCGGCACCCCGGTCGGGTGGCTGGTCGGCGGGCCGCGCCGCTGCACCGGCGTCCGGACGTCCGGCGGGCACCACCCGTGCCCGTTCGCGGCGGAGATCGACCCGGGCGGCAAGGCCGTCCAGTGCCCGTCCTGCCAGGACGCCGACCCGGGGCTGGCCCTCGCCCGGGACCAGGTCCTGGACAACGGCCGCACCTACCGGCTCTACCTCGCCTGGTTCGGGCCGGGTGTCCTCAAGGTCGGCATCACGGCCGAACGGCGCGGCACCACCCGGCTGCTGGAGCAGGCCGCACTCGGCTACACCTTCGTCGGGCGCGGCCC
Source organism: Kitasatospora sp. NPDC057015 (assembly GCF_042673745.1). Classification (NCBI taxonomy): domain Bacteria; kingdom Bacillati; phylum Actinomycetota; class Actinomycetes; order Kitasatosporales; family Streptomycetaceae; genus Kitasatospora; species Kitasatospora sp. NPDC057015. Next base: position 60,270 of record NZ_JBHUSG010000016.1, on the reverse strand, counting down.
GCTGCCCGGGGTGCGCCGGGCCGAGCTGACGGTGGCCCAGGCGGGCCTGGCCCGCGAGCGCCTCACCACCCGCACCAAGTGCGGCGGCTGGTGGGGCGTGCCGGATCCCGCGGCGCGCCGGCACGAGCTGGCCGAGCTCCGCGCCGCCGTCCTGCGGTTGCTGTCCGGCCACGCGATCGAGCTGCTGGCGGACGAACCGCTGGCCGATCACGTGGACCTGTTCGGACTGGGCGCCGGCGCACCGCCGCTCTACCAGGAGGTGACCGCCCTCGGCGAGGGCGCGGCACTGGCCGGGACGCTCCGGGCGCCGGTCGGCCGGCACCTCTTCCTCGACACCGGCCCGACCGACCCGCCGCTGCTGCTGGACACCCGCCTGCTGACCGGCTGGACGCTCACCGCGGCCGGGGGGAGGCCCTGCGCCGGGTTCGAGTCGGAGCCGCGGCGGCGCCCCGACGACCGGGGCGCGCAGGGGGCGCTGTTCTGAGCGGCGCGGACGGCGACGCCGCCCGGCCGCGACAGGGCCGGGAGCCCGGTGAACGGCGAGGCCGCCGCCGGGGCGCGCCCGGTCAGGGGCGGATCCGGCCCGGGAGGCCCTGGCGACGCGGCGCCGGCCCGGTGCTGCGGCGCAGCACCATCTCCGGGGACACCAGGACGTGCTGGGGGCTGCCGGCGCCGGCGGCCAGCTCCGCCACCAGCAGCTCCAGGGCGCGGCGACCCAGCTCGGCGAAGCCCTGGCGCACGGTGGTGAGCGGCGGGGTGAAGTAGGCGGCCTCGGGGATGTCGTCGAACCCGACCACGCTGACGTCCTCGGGGATCGCCCGGCCGGACTCGTGCAGGGCGCGCAGCAGCCCGAGCGCCATGTGGTCGTTCGCGCAGAAGACGGCGCTGACCTGAGGATCCTCGGCGATCCGGAGGCCCGCCTCGTAGCCGGAGCGGGAGCTCCAGTCGCCCGCGAGCACGGGGGGCACCGGGGCGCCGGCCGCCTCCAGGGCCTTGCGCCAGCCGTCCTGCCGGGTGGTGGTCTCCAGCCAGCCGGCCGGTCCGGCGATGTGGTGCACGGTGTCGTGGCCCAGGTCGAGCAGGTGGCGGGTGGCGGCCAGCGCACCGGCCTCGTTGTCCACGGCGACCATGGGCACCCGCGACCGGCTGCCCGAGCCGACCGCGACGACCGGCACCGTGGTGGTCAGTCTGGCCACCGCGCTGACCGCGGATATCTGGGGGGCGAGGACGACGACGCCCTCCACGCCCTGGTCCCGGAGCCGGTCCACGGCCTCCTGGACGGAGCGGCTGTCCAGCGAGCGCAGGCTCGCCACGCTCACGAAGTACCCGGCGCTGCGGGCCGCCTGCTCGATGCTGTCCAGCATCGAGGCGGGCCCGTAGAGCGCGCTGCCGAAGCTGACCACGCCGAGGGTCTGCGAACGCCGGGTGACCAGGGCCCGGGCCGCCGAGTTGGGGCGGTAGTCGAGCTCGCGGATCGCGGCCAGCACCCGGTCCCGGGTGTCGGGACGCACGTGCGGCGCACCGTTCAGGACCCGGGAGACCGTCTGGTGGGACACCCCGGCGACCCGGGCGACATCCGCCATCACGGGCTGGCGCGGCTCGGGCTCGGTGCTTCCTGCTGCCACTCGTGGCCCCCTCGTCGGTTCGGCACCCCGACTCTCTCATGAGTGCGAACGGGAGTGTATTCGTTCACGCTCACAACGGCCGGCACCCAGGTGCGGTGCCCGGGCGGGGACGGCACGGCCCGGCTCGCGGGCTCCGCCACCGGCCCGCGCCGCCCGGGGACGGAGGTCGCGGGCGCGGCCGACCGGGCAGCGTGGCCGGGGCGGTCGGACGGTGGCTCAGCCGGTCGGGCGCACCGGTGCCGCCGGGCCGGACAGGCCCAGCAGGTGGTGCATCCGGGCGTACTTCGCGGTCAGCCGCTCGCCGGTGGCGGGGTCGAGCCCGGCCAGCCGCTCCGGGTCGGAGTTGTGGGCGAGGTCGGCCTGCTTGACCAGCAGGGCGCCCGGTGTGGCCAGGATCCTGGCCGCGTACTCCTCCGGGGCCTCCCCGGCGCGCTTGGTGACGGCGGCGACGATCGCCTTGACCGTGTCGGGGAGCGGCGCGGCGTCCAGCCACTCCTGCGACAGCGCCTCGTCCTCGACCGCGTCGTGCAGCCAGGCCGCGGCGATCTGTTCCGCGCTGCCCCCGCGCTCGCGCACGCCGCCCGCGACGGCCGCGAGGTGCTCGGCGTACGGCCGGCCGGCCTTGTCCACCTGCCCGTCGTGCGCCCGCCGTGCGATCGTCTCCACCTCGGCCAGGCTCAGGAAGTCCATCCCGCCATGCTAGGGCCCGGCGTGAACCGGACCGGCGTGAACCCGGCCCGGCGCCGGTGCCGGTGCCGCGCCGGTGCTGCGCGGCTGGCACGGCCACCGGTCCGGCCCAAGCGGTCGTTCCGGTCCCGCCGGCCGCGCCTGCCCCACTGGTCCAACCTGTCCTACCGGTCGGGGAATCCGATCAGCGGATCGGTCAGTAGATCAGGTAGGCGGGCCGGTGGCCCTCGTCGTCGATCTCACCGGTGGCCTGCGTGCGCAGCTTGCGCGAGAGTTCCTCCAGTGCGCGGGAGGCGGCCATCTCCTCACCGATCCTGGCCAGCGGCCGGTCGTCGGCGCTGCGGACGGACTCACCGTGCGCGTTCAGACCCGGCGCCCTGGCCCCGACGAGTCGGGCCTCGCACGCCGTGTGTACCCCGTCTTCCTCGAAGCTCAGCTCCACGTCCCACTGGTTGTGCATGCCGCACCTCCTGCGCCGACCCCCTCGTCGCACCCGCTCCCACCAGCGTGCGCCCGCGCGGGGCCCGGCGGCAAGCCGCAACCGGGGGCCTGCGGTGCGACGCGCGCGCCGGTGGCGCACCGGACCGGGCCGGGCCCCCGGCGGTAGGCTGGCGACAGCGCGCCGTGGCACCGGACCGGCCGGACCGGCTCGGATACGGCGCAGCCACCAGACCTTTGGGTGGTCCTCCGTGGTGGTCTTCCTCCTGGCTATCGGCGCGGCCTGCTGCCTGGGTCTCGGGTTCGTCCTCCAGCAGCAGGCGGCCCAGCGCGCACCGCGCGCCGACCTGCTGCACTGGCGGCTGCTGCTGGACCTGCTCCGGATGCCGCAGTGGCTGCTGGGCACCGCCTTCATGGTCTGCGGGCTGGCGCTGAGCGCGCTCGCCCTGGACAAGGGCGAGGTCTCGCTGGTCGAACCCCTGCTGGCCACCAACCTGCTCTTCGCGATGGCCCTCGCCCGGATCCTGACCCGCCAGTCGCTCGGCCGCTCCGGCTGGTTCGGGGTCCTGCTGCTCGCCGCCGGGGTGACGGCCTTCATCGTGGCCGGCCAGCCGCAGGGCGGCGGGCCGGAGGCGGGCGCACTGCGGCACTGGCTGACCGTCGGCATCGTGGTCGGACTGACCGTGCTGCTGGTCTCGACCGCCCGCCGGATGCCGCTGCTGGAGGAGGCGACCCTGCTCGCCCTCGCCGCCGGCCTGCTGTACGGCCTCCAGGACGCGCTGACCCGGACGGTCGCGCAGCGGCTGGACGATCACGGGGTCGGCGAGGTGCTGCGGACGTGGGAGCCGTACGCCGTACTGGCCGCGGGCGTGGTGGGACTGCTGCTGGTGCAGAGCGCCTTCGAGGCGGCCCCGCTGCGGATGTCCCTGCCCGCGCTGACCGCCGCGCAGCCGCTCACCGGGATCGCCTGTGCGGTGGCCTTCCTCGGCGACCGGTTACGGGTCACGCCGGGGGCGCTGGCCTGGGAGGCGGTCGGGCTGGTCGGCATCGTGGTCGGCGTGGTGGTGATCGGCCGCCATCCGGCCATGCCCGGCTCCGGCCCGGGCGCCGACACCGGCACCGGCCCCGACCCCGGTAGCGGCAGCGGCAGCGGCAGTCCCAGCGGCAGCGGTACGGAGACGGGCCATGGCCCCGACGGCCCGGCGGACCCCGGCACCGGCACTGGCACCGGCACCGGCCGCTGACACGGCGACGGCCCGTCACCTCCCCAACCCGTCACCGCCCGAACCCGTCACCAGGAGTCCCCATGTGCTGGAGCGCCGAGGCCGATCTGGTGGCGGGCGCCGTGGTCAGCGGAATCGGGCTCGCCTGCCTGGCGCAGGTCAGGCGGGCCGGGCAGCTGCCACTGGCCGCGCTGCCGCTCGTCCTGGGGGTCCACCAACTGGTCGAGGCGGCGGTCTGGCTGGGCGTCGACGGCAGGATCGGCCCGGGGCCCGCGCAGTGGGCGCGCACCGTCTGGGCGGTGATCGCGCTGCCGCTGCTGCCCGCCCTGGTGCCGGTGGGCGTCCGCCGGGCGGTTCCCGATCCGCCCGGCCGGGGCCTGCGGACCGCCCTCGCGGTGCTGGGTCTGGTGGTCGCGGCGGCGCTCGCGGTGGCCGTCGCCACGCACCCCGTGTCCGCCGAGGCGAGCGGGCACGCCCTGAGCTACGCGATCGGCATCCCGTACGCGCCGCTGCTGGTGGCCGGGTACCTGCTCGCCACCGTGGGCTCGCTGCTGCTCAGCGGCGACCGGGTGCTGCGGCTGCTCGGGCTGCTCACCGGCGCCGGCGCCGTGGCCGGCGCGCTGCTCTGGCGGCTGGCCTTCGCCTCGGCCTGGTGCGCGCTGGCCGCGCTGGTCAGCGTCGTCCTGCTGTGGTGGGTCCGCCGGGACGGCCACCCGGGGGCGGCTCCGCTCAGCGCCCGGCGTGACCCAGGCCGCGCAGGGCGGAGCGGGCCGCGTTGAACCCGCACATCCCGTGCACCCCGCCGCCGGGCGGCGTCGCGGCCGAGCACAGGTAGACCCCGGGGACCCCGGTGCGGTACGGGTCGAGCGCCGCCCGGGGGCGCAGCAGGGTCTGCCGGGCGGTGTTGGCGCCGGTGCCGATGTCACCGCCCACGTAGTTGGCGTTGTGCCGCTCCAGCCCGCTCGCCGAACGGCTCGCCAGGCCCACGATCCGCTCCCGCACACCGGGCGCGAAGCGCTCGATCTGGTCGAGCAGGGCGTCGGTGGCGTCGCCCGCGTACCCGTGCGGGACGTGCGTGTACGCCCAGACCGGGTGGACGTCACCGGCCGAGCGGCCCGGGTCCGCGAGGTACTGCTGCGCGACCAGCACGAACGGGCGCCGGGGCATCCTGCCGCGGTGGATCTCCCGCTCGGCGAAGGCGATCTCCTCCAGGGTGCCGCCCAGGTGCACGGTGCCGGCCCGGCGGCAGGCCTCGTCGGTCCACGGCACGCCGCCCTCCACGGCGAGGTCCACCTTGAAGGCGCCCGGCCCGTACTGCCAGCGCCGGTAGGCGCGGCGGACCCGGGCGGGCAGGCGCTCCCCGCAGATGTCCGCGGCCGCGCCGGGCGCCACGGCGAGCATCACCGTCGCCACCGGCGGCAGCTCGTCCAGCGACCGCACCCGCACGCCGGTCTCGATCCGGCCGCCGAGCGCACGCAGGGCGGCGGCCAGCGCGTCGGTGACGGTGCGGGAGCCGCCCCGGGCCACCGGCCAGCCGAAACGGTGCCCGGAGGCGAGCAGCATCAGGCCGAAGGCGGAGGTCATGGGGTGGCTCAGGGGCTGCATCGCGTGCGCGGCGGCCCCCGCGAACAGGGCGCGGGCCTGGTCGGTGCGCCAGCGCCGGGCGAGCAGGTCGGCGGGCTGGACGGCCCGCAGGCCGAAGCCGGTGAGTTTCAGCGGGTGTCCGGGCAGTCGCAGTGCGGGCTGCAGGACGTCCGCGGCCAGCTCGTCGAAGCCGCCCGCCAGCGGCCCGAACAGCCGGCGCCAGGCCGGGCCGTCCGCACCGAGGCGCTCGGCCGTCCCGTCGAGGCTGCGGGTCAGTACGCCCGCCGGGGCCGCGTCCAGCGGATGCGCCAGGTCGAGCTCGGGCCAGAGCCACTCGACCCCGTAGTCCTCCAGGCCGACCGACCGCAGGAAGGGCGAGCCGACGCCCAGCGGGTGCACCGCCGAGCAGTGGTCGTGCAGGAGGCCGGGGAGGGTCAGCTCGCTCGTCCGCGTCCCGCCGCCGATCTCGGACTCCGCCTCCAGCACGGTGACGCCGATCCCCGCCCGGGCCAGCGTGAGCGCCGCCGCCAGCCCGTTCGGGCCGGAGCCCACCACGATCGCCTCACCCGTACGAGCCGCGTCCATGAGGCGCATCATCCCAGAGACCGCTCAGGGAGCCGTCCAGAGGGTGAGCTTCCCCTCGATGTCGAACAGGCCGCCGACGGGGGTGAGGGCGGTGATCTCCAGCATCGCGAGATCGCCCTTGGTGGTGACGGTGCACAGCAGGGAGCCGACCGGCAGGGTGGCGGGGAGCTCCTTCATCCGGACCGGGGAGCGCAGGGGGCTGCCGTCGGCCGCCTCGCGGCACTTGTCCGCCGTCCGGCCCCGGCTCTTCCCGGTCCCGGTGAGGAAGGTCAGGGTGGAGCTGTCGTCGTTCTCGTAGTAGTTCCACTCCTTGTCGCTGGTGTCCCAGTCCCGCTCCACCTTGGCCAGGTCGAAGTCCACCATGGCGCTGTTCAGCCGGCCGGCCCCGCGAATCGCCATCGGCCGGTCCTGGAACCTGACCACGTAGCCGGCCGACGGGGCCGCTCCCCCGGTGGGGGGCGTCGAGGCCGCGCCGGGCGTGGGCCCGGTCGGCGCGGCGTCCCCCGCCGGGGTCTGCGCACCGGCCGCCGGCGCGGAGGCCCCCGGTTGCGGGGTGCCCGGCCCGCCGGCGGTGTCCTCCTTCCCGTCGTCCCGGCTGATGATCCAGCCGGTCACCGAGGCCGCGACCACGGCCGCCACCAGCAGCGCCGCCCACAGCCGCACCCGGCGGCCGCCCGCCCGCGCCGAAGCCGGGGCGACCGACCCGACGGCGGGCGCCGACTGCGGCGGTGACTGCGGCGGCGGCGCCGGGTGCTGCGGTTGGTGCTGCTGGTACTGCTGGTGCTCGGACTGCTGGGATTGCTGGGACTGAGCGGCCGGGGCCGGCGGGCCGGGCCACGGCGGCCGGGTCGGCTGCGCCGGCGCGGGCCGGGCCGGCTCCGGGTGGGCCCCGACGACCGGGGGCGGACCGTTCGGGCGCGGCGGCTCCGCCGGCGGCGGGCCGTACCCGGGCGGGCCGTACGCCGGGGGCCCGGGCGGCGGCGGGCCGGCCGCGTCCCTGGCAGCCGCGTCCTGGACCTCCCGGGCGAGCGCGGCCCGGCGGGCGATCTCGGCCATCACCGGGTCGGGGAGCCAGCCGGCGAAGTCGCTGGGCGCCCGGCCGACGGCCACCTCGCAGAGCGCGGCCAGCTCGCCGGCCGAGGGCCGGTCGGCCGGGTCGGCGGCCAGGCAGCGCTCCAGGATGCCCCGCAGCGGCGCCGGGTAGCCGCCCAGCTCCGGCGGCCGGAAGGCCGTGTTGACGATCCTGGCGACCAGGGTGATGGTGCCGCCGTCACCGTAGGGGTGCCGACCGGTGGCCGCCACCGCCGCCAGCAGGCCCAGGGAGAAGACGTCGCTGGCCGGGGTGAGCGGCTCCCCGCCGGCGTGCTCCGGCGACATGTACTCCGGGGTGCCGATCAGCCCGCCGCTGCGGGTGAGCTTGGTGGCGTCGGCGGCGCGGGCGATGCCGAAGTCGATCACCCAGGGGCCGCCCGCCCCCAGCAGGATGTTGCTCGGCTTGAGGTCGCGGTGGATCACCCCGGCGGCGTGGATGGCCCGCAGTGCCTCCGCCACCGCGCCGACCAGCTGGAGGGTGGTGGCCACCGGCAGCGGCCCGCCCAGGTCGAGGGTCTCGTCCAGGGCGAGTCCGGGCACGAACGTGGAGGCCAGCCACGGCCGTTCGCCCGTGGTGTCGTGGTCCACCACCGGGACGATGTGGTACCCGGACACCTGCCGCGCCGCCCGTACCTCGTGCTGGAACCGGCGGCGGAACTCCGCGTCGTCGGTGTACTCCCGGCGGATCACCTTCAGCGCGACGGGCTGCCGACCGCGCGTGTACGAGAGGTACACCACCCCCATCCCGCCCGCGCCCAGCCGGGCCAGCAGCCGGTATCCCGCCAGCTCCCGCGGATCGTCGGGACCGATCGGCTTCAAGTACCCGCCGCCACCCATGCCGTTGATGTGATCGCCCTCCCCGGTCTGATCGCAGAGCGATGCTACTGGCGGCCGGGCGGGCCGGGGAGGGATTCCGCACACCCGGCCGCCGCCCCGGACGGGCCCGCCGCGCAGGCCGGTGGTCCGGCCCGGCCGGTGGTCCGGCCCGCGAGCGCCCGGCCCGCGAGCAGCGCCCGGCCCGGCGAGCACCCGGTGGCGCCCTCCCGACCCTCCCGATCCGCCTGCCGCGCGCGGTGCGACCCGCGTACAGTGCCGTCCTGTCCGGCGGTTCGCCGCCGCCGCACGACATGACGATGCGTCAGCACGGCTCTGGAGGCGTGGTGGAGAAGAACCTGGCGTCCGCGGCGGACCGGGCCGACTACCTGGTCGACCTCTCCAACATCGTGCGCGACACGGCACTCGGCGGGATCGGCCCGCGCTCGCTGCGCCGGCTGGACCTCGTGGTCAGGGCGCTGATCACGCTCACCGGGGACCCGGGGGTCACGCTCTACCCGATCGCCGACCGCAGCCTGCTCGGCGGACAGCACGAGTTCGCCGACCCGGCCGAGCCGGTGCTGCTGCGCCGCTGGGTCGACCGGGGCCTGGTCGAGGAGGTGGGCGACGCCGACGAACGCGTGCTGGAGATCGCCGGGATGACCGGCACCCGGGTGATCACCGGCGACCACTACGTCCCCTACCGGGAGGAGCACCCCTGGTTGCAGGGCAACACCTGGCAGTTCCTCAAGCCGGAACGCCGGCACGGCCGGCTGCCGGGCCCCGGGACCGTCCTGCTCGTCCCGCTCGACATGGGCCACCGCACCGCGGTGGAGATCTCCCGCAAGCTGGAGCTGGACGCCCTCAAGAAGCAGGGGCTGCTCGACTCCCGCCGGACCCCGCTGACGGACGTCGTCCGGCGCTCGTGGACCTGCCCGGAGCCGCGCTGCTCGCTCTACGACACCCGCAGCGGCGGGCGGATCCTGCTGCCGCGGATGAGGCGCGGGGTGCCCACCTGCGAACTGCACGGCAGCGCACTGCTGGAGGCCGGCCCGCGCACCGGGACGGCGCAGCTCAAGGCGGTGATCGACGGCGTCTGCGCGGCCCGCTACACGCTGGACGAGGGCTCGCGGACGGTCGTCGGGCGCAACCCCGGCGGCGAGGGCATCCCGCTGCACGGGCTGCTCGCGCCGGAACGCGCCGGCCGGCTCAGCCGCCGCCACCTCGGCGTCACGGTACGGCAGGGTTCCGTCCGCGTCGAGGACCTCAGCAGCTACGGCACCCGGATCCGGCGGGCCGACCGGCGCGGGCGGCTCGGGCTCTGGCAGCAGCTCCCGCCCGGCGGCGAGCACGGGTTCCGGCCGGGGGACGAACTCGAACTGGCCCCCGGGGTCGTCCTGGTGCGCAGCGGCCGGCTCTTCCCCGCCGAGCTGTCCGACGTCTGGCGCTCCGAGGCCGGCCGCACCCCGCCGCCGACCTACGCCTCGGGCGTCACCCGGGTGCCGACGGTGCCGAAGCCCTGACGGCCGCCGGCGACGGCCCGGTGCCGCCCCGCGGGCCCGGGGCGCCACCGCCGGCGGCCACGCCGCCCGGGCGCTCCGGGCGGGGCCGAGGGCGGGTCCGCGGCCGGTGTCGGCGCCGCCGGCCGGTCTGTGGCCTGACTCACCTGTGCCCGACCTCACATCCGCCCGCCCCGGCCGGCCCGTACCGCCGTTCACCAGGCACTTTGTCGACGAACGAGCCCGCAGCCGGCTGGCATATGCCGAAATCCGAGCTTGCGCCGGAGCGGCCCGTTCCCGCAGGCTCCACGTTCATCGGGCTCTCCTCCGCTCCTGCCGGCGGATGAGTCCGGCCACGTTGAGGGGGGGTAGGAAAGGTTCCCCCACAGCATGCTCAATCACGCGAAGCACCGCCGTGCCCGAACGGCCGCCTGGAAACGGGCCGCCGCCGCCGGCCTCGCCACCGCCGCAGTGGCGACCGGCGCCGCCACCTGGGCGGTCCAGTCCCAGGCCGCGACGATCCCCGTGGTCGTCGACTCCCTGACGCTCTCCTCCACCGCCCCCTCGGCCACCTCCCCGGTGACCGCGACGGCCAAGATCCACGCCACCAAGCGCATCAGCCTGCAGAGCCTGACCGTGGCCGTGCGGGCGGCGAACGGCGCCAACTACGACTTCCCCGGGGCGATCCAGACCACGCTGGGCACCTCGCAGACGACGTTCAAGCCCGACAGCCGGAGCTTCCCGGCGGGCAAGTACACCTACTTCGTCGCCTACAAGGCCGGCGGTGTCTGGAAGAACCTGACCCCGGTCGGCACCTTCACCTCGGACGCCGCACCCGCCCCGACGCCGTCGCCCACGCCGACCGCGACGCCCAGCCCCACGGCGAGCGCGACGCCCAAGCCGAGCCCGACCGCGAGCGCGACGCCCAGCCCCACGCTGAAGCCCAGCCCCACCGCGAGCCCGACGCCCAAGCCGAGCCCGACGCTGAAGCCCAGCCCGAGCGCCAGCGCGACGCCGAGCCCGACCGCGAGCCCCACCCAGACCCCGACGCCGACGCCGAGCCCGTCCTCCTCGCCGGCCGGCAGCGGCCCGGTCGGCATCGCCGGCAGCTGGCGCTCGGTCTTCGCGGACGAGTTCAACGGCTCCGGCCTGGACAGCTCCAAGTGGACCCCCAACTGGCTGGGCTGCCCGACCTGCACCACTCCGCCGGTCACCGGCTCGGAGACGGCCGCCTACGCGCCGTCCCAGGTCAGCGTCGGCGGTGGCTCGCTCCACCTCACCACCGCCCAGCAGGACACGGTCGCCAACGGCAAGACCTACCCGTACCGCTCCGGCATGGTGCAGTCCAACGGGAAGGCCCAGTTCACCTACGGCGCCTTCGAGGCCCGGATCTACCTGCCGGCCGCCGGCAACACGATCGCCAACTGGCCGGCCTTCTGGACCGACGGCCAGAACTGGCCGACCGACGGTGAGATGGACGTGATGGAGGGCCTGGGCGGCGACGCCTGCTACCACTACCACTCGCCCTCCGGCGGCCCCGGCGGCTGCGCCCCCGGCAACTACAGCGGCTGGCACACCTACGGCGCCGAGTGGAAGCCCGGCTCGGTCACGTACTACTACGACGGCAAGCAGGTCGGCCAGATCACGACCGGCATCAGCTCCTCCCCGCAGTACCTGATCCTGAACAACGCGGTCAGCCCCGAGGGCGGGACGATCGTGCCGCAGGCCGACATGCAGGTCGACTACGTGCGGGTCTGGCAGCACTGACCCGACCCCTCCGCCCCGGCCGTACCCATCCGGCCCGGGCCACCCGTCCCGGGGGGGCCCCCCCCGGCCCCCCCCCCCCGGGGGGCCGGGGGGGGGGGGGGGGGGGGGCCCCCCCCCCCGGGGGGGGCCCCCCCCCCCCCGCCCCGGCCCTACCCCCGGGGCCCGGGCCCCCCCGCCCCGCCGGGCCCGCCGCGCCCCCCCGCGGGGGCGGGCCCGGCGGGACGGTCGTGTCCGCTCCGCCCGTTCCGGGTTCCGCCCCTTCCGACGAGCCGGGCAGGGCAGGGCCGGGCGGAGCGGAGCCGGGCGGAGGCAGGCAGGCCCGGGGCCGGAAAGCACCCGGAAGCGTCCGCAAGCGCCTGGAAGGGCCCGGAAGGGGACGCAACGGACTGCACGTCACATCGGATGCTCCGCAAGCCGGTTGTCTCGACCACTGACCGGAACCGGCCGTCGCGCCCGCGGCCCCGCACCCCTATCCTGATCCCGACCGGGAGCGATCAAGGAACGCGGAGGCAGTCATGGCCGAGAACACCTCGTGGATGGACGGGACGGCGGAGGACTTCCGTCCGCCCACCGATCTGCGGCCCGACATCCCCCACCCCGCCCGCATCTACAACTACTTCCTCGGCGGCAAGGACCACTTCCCCGCCGACCGCGAGGCCGCCGAGAAGGTGCTGGCCTTCGCCCCGGCGACGCCGTCCGCCGCCCGCGCCAACCGCGCCTTCCTCCAGCGCGCCGTCCGGTACGTGGCGGGCGAGGGGATCACCCAGTTCCTGGACATAGGCACCGGCATCCCGACCGCGGGCAACACCCACGAGGTCGCCCAGCAGGTCGACCCCGCCGTGAAGGTCGTCTACATCGACAACGACCCGATCGTGCTGGCCCACGCCCGCGCGCTGATGGCGGGTGCGGGCCACGGCGCCACCACCGTGCTGCAGGCCGACCTGCGCGACCCCAAGTCGATCCTGAGCGACCCGCGGGTCCGCGAGGCGATCGACCTGGACCAGCCGATCGCGCTGATGCTGGTCGCCGTCCTGCACTTCGTCGACGACGAGCAGGACCCGCACGGCATCGTCCGCACCCTGCTGGAGGCGCTGGCCCCCGGGAGCTTCCTGATCCTCTCCCACGCCACCGGCGACTTCGACCCGGAGGAGTACTCCACCGCCGGGAAGGCCGCCTACCAGAAGGCCGCGGCCCAGGTCAGCCCCCGCCCGTACGCCGAGGTGGTGGGCTTCTTCGACGGCCTGGAGCTGCTCGACCCGGGCCTGGTCGCCCTCCCGAAGTGGCGCCCGGAGAACCCGGAGGACGCCGAGGTCTGGGCCCCCGGCTACGCGGGGGTCGCCCGCAAGGCCTGACCTCGTCGCGAGCGGTACGCGGGGGCGGGCGGGGCGGGCACCGGATCAGGAGGCTTCGGGCCGGTACCCGCCGGCCGGCCGCGCCACCCCGCCTCCGCTCGGCTCCGCGTCCGGCCGGCACCGGGCCTGCTCGGCACCGGTCGGTCAGCCGCGGTGCCGGGAGTCCCGGTCGCCGACCGTGCCCAGCTCCAGCACCAGGGTCAGGCCGCCGGCCGGGGTGTCCTCCACCCGCAGCCGGGCCCCGGCCGCCAGGGCGGCGCGCTGGGCGCGCTCGACCACCGTCCAGTACTTCGCCTCGCCCGGCCCGCTCACCCCGCGGTCCACCACGCGGATCTCCACCCGCCCGGCTCCCCCGTCCTCCGCACCGCTCACCGCCACCACCCCGACCAGGACCTTCGTACCCGGCGGGCGACGTCGCAGGGCGTGCTCGACCAGGGCGGCCACCGCCAGGCGCAGCCGGGTGCCGTCGGCGGCCACCGGCGGCAGCCCTGCCGGGATCTGCAGCCGCACGGCGCCGCTCGGCCCGCCGCCGACCGCGAGCCTGACCGCCTCGCCGGCATCGGCCACCGGGCCCGGCGCCGCATTGTCCCCGGGGACGGCCGGCGCCGCCGGGGAGAGCCGGCCCAGCGGCGTGCCGCAGCCGGCCGGTCCGTGCGCGTCGAGCCGGGCGAGCGCGTCGGCCGACAGCACCTCCGGAACGGCGAACGCCGGGGGCCGGCCCGACCGCTGCGGGCGCCCGCCCTCCGGGTCCGGCCTGCCCCTCAGGACGGTCCACCGCTTGCCCCACGCCATCTCGGCTCCTCGCTCACTTCCACACATCCCCGCCGGAGCGGCCGGGTGCCCCGGCGGGCCCGCGGTCCGCACCGCCCGGCGGCGGCCCGACACCGGGACGAGCGCCGGCAACAGCACCGAACCCGGTCCACCCGGGGTCGGCAGTCCACCTGGTACGAGGTGCGCGGGCATGAACGGGATGTGACGTACCGGCCCAGTCTGGGTGAATCCCACAGCCGGGGCATCGTGCTGCGGTCCCGGACCGACCCGCCGAACGGCGGGGTGCGTCACTCCGCCGGCGCCGCGCTGCCACCCCCGCCCGCGCCGCCCGCGCCGCCCCACCAGCCCCGCCGGCACCCGGACGGCCCGGCGCGCACGCGGCCGCCGGGCGGTCCAATCCGGCGCGATGCGGGGTCGGAACCTAGACTTGGCGGCATGGCCCGGCTCAACGACGAGGTCAGGTCGCTGCTCCAGGAGTACGCGGACCTCATCGCGATCACCGGCGGGGACGCCTTCCGGGCCCGCGCCTACGAGAAGGCCGCCCGGGCGGTCGGCGGCCACGCCGGGGACATCGCCGGGCTGGACGTCAAGGGGCTGCTGGAGATCCCGGGCGTCGGGAAGTCCACCGCCGACAAGATCGGCGAGTACCTGCGCACCGGCCGGATCGAGGCCCTGGAGCAGCAGCGCGCCAAGATCCCGCCGGGTGTGCGCGAGGTCATGGGCATCCCGACGGTCGGCCCAAAGAAGGCCCTGGCCCTGTACCGGGATCTCGGCATCGGCTCGGTGGACGACCTCGCCGAGGCGGCCCGGGCCGGCCGGCTGGCCGACGTGCCGGGCTTCGGCGAGCGCAGCGCGGAGCGGATCCTCCGCGGCGTCGAGCTGCAGCGGCAGGCGGGCGGCCGGGTCGGGATCGACGTGGCGACGGCGCTGGCGGAGGAGATCGTGGCGGCCCTGTCCGCCGTCCCCGGCTGCACCCGCTGCGAGCACGCCGGCTCGCTGCGGCGGATGCGGGAGACGGCCGGCGACCTCGACGTCCTGGCCGCCGCCGAGGACTCCGCTCCGCTGATGGCGGCGTTCACCGCGCTGCCGTTCGTCGCCGAGGTGCTGGTCGGCGGAGCCACCAAGACCTCGATCCGCACCACCAAGGGCGTCCAGGTGGACCTGCGGGTCGTGCCGCCGGAGGACTGGGGCGCGGCGCTGGTGTACTTCACCGGCTCGAAGGCGCACAACATCCGCCTGCGCACGATGGCCGTGAAGGCCGGCCTGAAGCTCTCCGAGTACGGGCTCTTCAGGGCGGGGCCGGGCGGCGCGAAGATCGTCTCGGCGACCGAGGAGGAGGTCTACGCGGCGCTCGGGCTGCCCTGGATCCCGCCACCGCTGCGCGAGGACCGCGGGGAGATCGAGGCCGGCCTGCGCGGTGAGCTGCCGCGGCTGGTGACGGAACGCGACCTGCGCGGCGACCTGCACACGCACACCGACCTGACGGACGGCCTGGCCCCGCTGGAGGAGATGCTCACGGCGGCGGCCGCGCGCGGCTACGCCTACTACGCGGTCACGGACCACGCACCGGACCTGGTGATGCAGCGGATGACCGACGAGAAGATGCTCGCCCAGCGCGAGCTGGTCCGCGAACTCGACGGCCGCCACCGCCGGATGCGGGTGCTGCACGGCACCGAGCTGAACATCGGGCCGGACGGCGGGGTGGACTGGCCGGCCGACTTCCTCGCCGGCTTCGACGTCTGCGTGGCCTCCGTCCACTCGCACTTCGGCCTGGACCGGGCCGCGCAGACCCGCCGGCTGGTCCGCGCCTGCGAGAACCCGCACGTCCATGTGATCGGTCACCCCACCACCCGGCTGATCGGGCGCCGGGCGCCGATCGACGTGGACCTCGACGAGGTGTTCCGGGCCTGCGCCCGCACCGGGACGGCCATGGAGATCAACGGCTCCCCGCACCGGCTGGACCTGCGCGACGAGGACGTGCTGCGCGCCCGGGCCCTCGGGGTCCGGTTCGCGGTCGACAGCGACGCGCACTCCACCCGCGACCTGGCGAACCCGAGGTACGGCATCGGCACGGCGCAGCGCGGCTGGCTCACCCCGGAGGACGTGATCAACACCTGGACCTGGCAGCGGCTGAAGAGGTTCCTGCGCAAGGATTCCCCGCAGTGAACCCTGGCATCCCGGACAATTCGGGCGCATCATGGAGGTGGACCTGCGAAGTGGGCGAGGAGTTCGACCGCAGGAGGCAGTGGCGACAGATCGAGGTCTGCCGCTGGTACCTCGGTCGACGATCGAACTGAGCGGCCGGAGGGCGATGGTTGAAGCCCGGAGGCCAACCGCCCACCTCGTGGGTCCGCCCACGTCCCCACCGGCGCACCCCGCCGCGCGGTCGGCGTCCCCGCCTCGCGGCTCGGTCCGTCGGGCTCACCGACGGTCGCGGCCGGGCGCCGTAGGATCGGCTCGAACCGCCCGATGACGAACGCCGCCGGCCCGCCCAGGGGGACCACCCGCCGTGACCGAGCCCCGCACCGCACGCCCGGCCCGCCTCACCGCCCACCTCACCGCCCGACTGGCCGCCGTCGGGCCGTACTTCGAGATCCTCACGGACGCACCCGAGGGCCCCACCGACCCCCGGAGCGGCACGGGTGGTACGTCGGGGCGGGCCCGGCCGGACGGCCTACGGCCGCTGCGGGAGCTCTACGCCACCGGGCCGGACGCCGTCCTCGCGGAGCGGATCCCGGCGGTGGCCCGGCGGTTGGGCACGACGGAGCCCCGGGTGGCGGCGTCCATCCTGCAGCTCGGGCTGGCCTCCCGCCTCTGGTCCGTGGCCCTCGGTGCGGCCGCGCTCGGTGGCACGACGGTGGACCTGCACCCCGACCGCGTCCACGCCCTGCTGCCCCCGCAGGGCCCCCTGGTGCTCCGCCTCACGGCCGACCCGCTCGGCCGTGATGGGCGGGACGGCCGGGAGCCGTCCGAGGGCTCCCGGGCGCACGGGGTGGAGCCGCCGACCGCGGCCCGGCTGTACCGCACCGTGGTGACCGAGAACCTGGTGCCGCTCGCCGCCGCCGTCCGTGCCGTGGCGCCGGTCTCCGAGGGGCTGTTGTGGGGCAACGCGGCCTCCGCGCTCGCCGGTTCGCTGCGGGTCCTGCACAGCTGGGCGAGCGCGTACGATCCCGAGGCCGCACGGACGGCCCGGCGGTTGGCCGACGACCTGCTGGCGCTCGGGCCGCTCGCCGGCACCGGCACCCTGACCTGCGCGGGTCCGGCCGCCACCCCCGTGTTCCGGCGGGGCAGTTGCTGCCTGTACTACCGCATCGGCCCGCGGGCCGGCATCTGCGGCGACTGCGTCTTCGACGCACCGCCGCGCAGGCCCTGAGACCGTCCGGCCCGCCGGAGGGCCCGGGGCTCGGGTGCCGGTCGGCCGCGGGTGCCGCGGGTGCCGCGGCCCGGGGCAGTCAGGCGCCATGTACTCAATGTCCATGTACGGTATTTGTATGAGCAAGGCAACCCCGGGCCCCACCCCCGGCTTCCTGGTCTGGCGGCTGTCCACGAAGTGGCGGGTCGCCGTCGACCGGGCGGTCGCACCGCTGGGCCTGACCCACGCGCAGTACTCGCTGCTGGCCTCCCTGCTGGGCATGCAGCGCACCGGCCGGCAGCCGAGCCAGCGCCAGCTGGCCGAGCACACCGGGCTGGAGGCCCTGTACGTGTCCAAGCTGGCCCGCGCCCTGGAGGAGGCCGGCCTGGTCGAGCGCGCCAAGGACCCGGCCGACTCCCGGGCGGTCCGGCTGTCGCTGACCGACCGGGGGCAGCAGACCACCCGCCGGGCCGTCGACGTCGTGCAGCAGCTCCTGGAGCAACTCCTGGCCCCGCTGGGCGGCCTGGACAGCGCGCGGACCGAGGTGCTGGTCGCGGAACTGAGCACCCTGCTGGACACGCCCCTCGACGTCCAACCCTCCGACGTCCCGGGCTGATCCGCGCGCTCCGTCCGTCGGCGCGGCGGCTGCCGCACGGGCGGTCGGCGCCTCCGTCCGCCACCACGCAGTCCCGTCCGCCGCCGGGCCGTTCGCCCACCGCCGGCCCGGTGTGGCCCCCGCGCCGGCCGGGGCCCGCTCGACTACCGTGGTCCGGCGGGCGCCGCACGGCGCCCGCCGGAGCGGGTGCCCCGGGCGGCGCCCGGAGCAGGAGGCAGCGCATGACCGAGTACGAGGCGACGGCCAGCCCCACCGGCTGGGTGGCCGAACAGGCCCGCCGCTACGAGGAGTCCGGCGGCACCGTCGGCACCACCATGCAGGGCGCCCCCTGCCTCCTGCTGGACACGCTCGGCCGCAAGAGCGGCCAGTGGCGCCGCACCGTCCTGATCTACGGGCGCGACGGCGAGGACTACCTCGTCGTCGCCTCGCTCGGCGGCTCCGACCACCACCCCGTCTGGTACCTCAACCTGACGGCGAACCCCGGAGTCCGGCTCCGGGTCGGCACCGAGCGGTTCACCGCCACCGCCGAGGTGCTGTCCGGCGACGAGAAGGCCCGGGTGTGGCCGTCGCTGGTCGACGTCTTCCCGCCCTACGCGGGCTACCAGCGCCGGACGGAGCGCGACATCCCGGTGATCCGGCTGCGCCGCGCCACCCCCGAGAACGCCTGAACCACGACGGAGCGGGCCCGCCGCCGGTTGCCGCCCCCGTCAGGCCCACCAGGGCGGTGGCGGCCCGGTCATCCGGGCCCGGTCATCCAGGCCCGGTCATCCAGGCCCGGTCATCCAGGCCCGGTCATCCAGGTGGGCGCCTCCTCCCCCGTGACCGCCCGATACCGTTCGGCGACGCCGTCCGGATCCCCGCTGTGGGCATCGCGGAGGGCCCCCCGAATCGCCTCGGAGATCGATCGTTCGTCCTCGGGGAGCTCCCGCACCATCCCGAGCGCGTCCACCAGCGGGAAGACCGCCTCGCTGAACCGCGAGTCCATGACCATGACGAATCCCAGCATCGTGATGCTCCGGACGTGGCCCGATCGATGAGCGTCCCGGTCCACCCCCACCAGTTCCCTGAACGCGCCGACCGCGTTCCCCGCTTGGATCAGGGCCTCGGCGACCTTGCCCGCCGCTACCAGCAGACCCGCGTGGAACGTCAGCGTGTCCGCGAGGCCGGGCAGGTGGGCATCGCGGCTCGGACCCACCAACTCCCGGTACCGGACGACGGCCTCCCCGGAGGCGGCCAGTGCCTCGGCCCGCCGACCCGCCTGCGCCAGCCGCGCGGCATGGATGCCGAGCATCTCGGCGAGGCCCGACACCTCGGCCGTCCGGTTCAGCCCCACCAACTCCCGGTACAGCGCGACGCCCTCCTCGGAGGCGGCCAGTGCCTCGGCCCGCCGACCCGCCTGCGCCAGCCGCGCGGCATGGATGCCGAGCGTCTCGGCGAGGCCCGACAGATGGGCCTCCCGGTCCTGCCCCACCAACTCCCGGTACAGGACTTCGGCCTCCCCGGAGGCGGCCAGCGCCTCGGCGGACCGACCCGCCTCCGCCAGCCACCGGGCCCGGTTGGTCACCGCACCGGCGAGTACCGGCAGGTGGGCCGCGCGGTCCACCTCGGAGAACTCCCCGCACAGCGCGACGGCCTCCTCCCCGTACCTCAGGGCCTCGGCCCGACGCCCCACCGCCGCCAGTCGCAGCGCGTGATCGAGCACGGCACCGGCGAGCTGCGGAAGACGGGCGGCACGGTTCGCCCCCGCCAGCTCCCGGTGCAGCGCGACGCCGTCCCCGGAGGCGGCCAGTGCCTCGGCAGACCGGCCCGCCTCCGCCAGCCACCGAGCCCGGTTGGTCACCGCACCGGCGAGTACCGGCAGGTGGGCCGCGCGGTTCACCCCGACCAACTCCCCGCACAGCGCGACGGCCTCGTCGGACGCCAGCAGGGCTTCGGCCCGACGCCCCACCTCGGCCAGTCGCCCCGCGTGATTGATCACGGCGCCGGCGAGCTCCGGAAGGTGAGCGACACGGTTCGCCCCCGCCAACACCCGTGACAGGGCGACCGCCTCCCCGGAGACGCTCAGCGCCTCCGCAAGCCGGCCCTCCTCCGACAACCGGAGGGCGTGGGTACCGAGCGAGGCTGTGAGGCCGGGCAGATGGGCGGGCCGGTTCAGTTCCACCAACTCCCGGCACAGCGCGACGCCCTCCTCGGAAAGGGTGAGCGCCTCCTCCCGCCGGCCCGCCTCCGCCGTCGTCGACGCGTGGTTGGTCACCGCGGTGGCCAGCCTGGGGAGGTGGGCGTCGCGGTTCAGACCCGCCAACTCCCGGTACAGGACGACGGCCTCCCCGGAGGCGGCCAGGGCCTCGGCCTCCCGACCCGTCTCCGCCATCAGCACGGCATGGTTGGTCACCGCCGCCGCGAGCTCGGGCAGGTGGGCGTCGCGCTCCAGACCCACCAACTCCCGGTACAGGACGACGGCCTCCCCGGAGAGGGGCAGGGCCTCGGCCTGCCGGCCCACCTCCGCCAACCGCCCCGCATGGTTGGTCACCGCCGCCGCGAGCTCGGGCAGGTGGGCGTCGCGCTCCAGACCCACCAACTCCCAGTACACGTCGAGGGCCTGCGCCGAGTGGGTGACTGCCTCGGCGTGCCGGCCCACCTCCGCCAACTGCCCCGAGTGGTTGGTGAGCGACTGCGCGAGGTCGGGCAGGTAGGCGTCCCGATTCAGTGCCACCAGCTCCTGACGGAGAGCGACCGCCTCCCCGGAGAATGTCAGGGCGCGGTCGCGCCGGCCCGCCTCCGCCAGCCACACCGCGTGGTTGGCGAGCGAGACGGCGAGCTCGGGCAGGTGGGCTTCCCGGTCCGTCGTCGCCAGCTCCCGCCACCGGGCCACCGCCTCGTCGGAGTGGGGTACGGCCTGGTCCCGGCGGCCGGCCCGGTTGAGCCGGAGGGCGAGGTCGCCGTGGATGCGGGCCCTCCGGGCCGGGTCGTCGACGGCGGCGGCGAGGCGGCGGTCGGCCAGGCGCTCGGCGATGACGGCGGCGGCGATGTCCAGCTCGATGTGCCGTTCCGGGAGCAGGCGGTCGATGGCCTCCAGCAGGTCCGGGTCGACGTGCGGGTGCCGGGCGAGGGCGGCGAGGGCGGCTCCGCCGGCCTGCAGGGCCAGGGCGGGGCGATCGCGCAGCAGGGGGTAGAGCTGGATGCGGGCGAGGTGGGGCCAGCGGGCGGCGGCTTCGATCAGGGTCGTCACCGCGTGCCGCGACCACACCGGCGCGACCTCCTCGGTGGCGGCGGCCGGGCGGGCGCCGGGTGCTGCGGGGGCCGAGGGTTCGAGCAGCCGGGCCGGTGCTCCGTCGGCCCAGGGGTCGGTGGGGTGGTCGCAGTGCTGCCCGGCGGGATCGAGGAGGGTGAGGGCCAGGAAGTCCTCTCCCATCCGGTCCGGGTGCAGCGGCTCCAGCACGGTCGCCGCCGTGGCGCCCTCCGGTCGCTCCGAGCCCGGTTCGGCGCGGCCCGGTGCGGACGGCGGGTAGCAGCGGGCGTGCTCCTTCAGCATCTGCCCGGGAGCCTCCCTGCTCTCGATGCCCACCCGCTCCAGCGCCTGCTTGCCGTCGGTGCGGGGGAGCGGGCCGGTGAGCGTGGCGGTGTAGACGAGTTGCGCCATGGCGTCGGGGGTGACGGCGAGCGGGTCCTCGGTACGGCTGTGGAGCGCCGACCAGTGGTCCCGCTCGCGGGCGAGCAGGAAGGCGGACACCTCGACCGGATCGCCGGGCGGCCCTCCCCCATCGGGTGTAGGCGCCAGGTCCTCGGTGCCGACCCGGTCGCCCTCCGGTGCCGTCCGTCGGGCGGCGAGGACGGTGGCCAGGGCGGCCATGTGGACGGTCAGGACGAGCCGGTAGTCGTCGTGGGTGGCCAGCTCGGGCGGTTGTCCCACCGTCCTGGCTCCGGGAACGCCCAGCAGGTCGGCGAAGCGGTCGCGGGCGGCGGTGAACAGCTCGGCCCGGCTGACCCCGGGGTCGTCCTCCAGCGGGGGGAGCTCGGACCGGGCCGGGACCACGTGAAGAGCGTGCTCGATGCGGAAGGCGAGGTTCTGCCACCAGGGCCCGGCGGGTCGCGCCAGCAGCAGGATGCGCACCGGGATCCCCCGGCGCGCGCCGACATGGGTGTCGGTCAGCAGCGTCAGCAGGTCCTCGGTGTCCCACCGTTCCGCGTAGTCCACCACCACCAGGACCCCCGGCGCCCGCTCCAGGTCCTCCGGTACCGGGAATGCGGGCGGCGCCTGGCGGTCCCGCCGGTGGAAGGCCCCCAGCACCACCCACCCCCGGGCCCGCCACTCGGCCGCCGTCTGGAACGCCAGCCGGGTCTTGCCCTGGCCGCCCGGTCCGTGCAGCAGGAAGACGCCCAGAGCGGCGCCGTCGTCGCGCCACCGCCGCAGCCGCTCCCGCTCGGTGGTGCGGCCGGCGAAGTCCACCACGGCACTGCCCGCGCGCAGCAGCATGCTCGGCAGCGGCGGCCCTTCGCCCGCCACCGGGATCTGCGGTGTCTCGGCGCCGTCCGGGCCGGCGAGCGGCCAGGGCGCGAGTCGGTAGGGCTCCCCGCCCTGGTAGACCACCATGTCCCCGGCCGCCTGGAACACCTGCGCGAACCCGGTCGCCTGCGCGCTCGGGCCCCCTCGGCCCGGGGCCGGCGGCCGGCCCGGCTCGGGCGTCGGCTGCCCGCTCACCGGGCGCCGCTCCCGTCGAACGTCAGGTCCCGGCCCACCCGGGGGATCGGGCCGCTCCCCGAGAACTCGATCGCTGTCATCCCCACCATCCGGTCAGATCGATACCGGCCTCCGCCGGCAGCGAGCCCCCGCCCGCCCGAGCAACAGCATTCCTCGCCGCGGTCCCGCGCACTCGTGCTTCGGGCCCTTCGGACGGCCCGGCGCCGACACGCGTTCGACCGACGCCCGCCCCGCTCCGACCGGCGCGGCCCTGCTCGGGCGCCCTCGCCCGGAGGTGGCCGGGGAGCGCTCCCATATGCTGCGATGCGGACCTCGCCGACCGCACCGAGCGGCCGCCCCGACGAGAACGGGCCCCATGACCGCCCCCACCTCGCCCAGCCCCGCCGAGCACACCCCCGCAGCCACCGACCCCGCAGCCACCGAACGGGCCGCCACCGACCCCGCCACCGGCTCGGCCGTCCCGCCCGTCCGCTGGGGCATCCTCGCCACCGGATCCATCGCCGGCTCGTTCGCCGAGGACCTCGCCCTGCTGCCGGACGCCCGTCTCACCGCCGTCGCCTCCCGTACCGAGGAGTCCGCCCGGCGCTTCGCCGACCGTCACGGCATTCCGCGGGCGTACGGCAGCTGGGCGCAGCTCGCGCAGGACCCGGACGTGGACGTCGTCTACGTGGCCACGCCGCACGCCCAGCACCACGCCGCCACCGCCCTGCTGCTGGCGGCCGGAAAGCCGGTGCTCTGCGAGAAGCCGTTCACCCTCGACCTGTCGCAGGCACAGGACCTGGTGCGGCTGGCGCGCGAGCGCGGGGTGTTCCTGATGGAGGCCATGTGGACGTACCTGGATCCGGCCGTCCGCCGCCTGACGCAGTTGATCGCCGACGGTGCGATCGGCGAGGTCCGGACGGTCCAGGCGGAGTTCGCGTTCACGGCGACGCCGGCCGAGAGCGGTCGGCTGCGCGACCCGGCGGCCGGCGGCGGTGCGCTGCTGGACATCGGCGTCTACCCCGTCGCCTTCGCCCAACTGCTGCTGGGCGCACCCGACTCCGTCCAGGCCTGGGGTCGGATCGCTCCGGACGGGGTGGACGACAACACCGGCATCGTGCTCGGACACCCCGGCGGGGCGCACGCGGTGCTGTCCTGCTCGATCGTCTCCGACGGCGCGCAGCGGGCGGAGATCGGCGGCTCGCTCGGCCGGATCGAGATCCCGCGCGACTTCTACCGCCCGGAGGGCTTCGTGCTGCACCGCCGGGGCCGGGAGCCGGAGGAGTTCCGCTTCCCGCGGGCGGCCGGCCACGGCTACATCCACGAGGCGGCGGAGGTGATGCGCTGCCTGCGCGCCGGGGAGCGCGAGTCGCCGCTCGTCCCGCTGGACGGCACGCTCTCGGTGATGGCCACCCTCGACGCCGTCCGGCGCCGGATCGGCCTGGTGTACCCGGGGGTGCCCGCCTGATCCCGTCCGACCCCGCCTGATCCCGTCCGACCTCGTCCGACCTCGTCCGACCCGGCCGCCCCGTCCGCCCCGGCCGGCCCGGCCGGCCCGCAGCCACTCGCGGGGTGGCCGACCCCGGCAGTCCGGCGCAGGACGACCTGTCCTGCCGACACCCCCGAACGCAGGACATCCCGTCCACTGCCTTCGCACCTGATCGACTCCACAATGATCGCCAGGACCGGTCCCGGTCGGCGCCGCTCGGCCGGGCGGCAGGTGCGGAGCAGGGAGTGCCATGCAGGAGAGAACAGCGGCGGACGAGGAGCTCCCCGGTCACGACCGGGCCCGCCCGGAGGCGGTCCGCCGGCCCACCCGCCCGGCCGCACGGGCCGAGCGCGTCGACACCGGCGGTGGCCGGTGAGCGCCACCGGCGGACTGCCGCTCTCCGGCGTGCTGGTCGCCGACTTCGGCCGGGTGCTGGCCGCCCCCTACGCCACCATGCTGCTCGCCGACCTCGGCGCGGACGTGGTCAAGGTGGAGCAGCCGTCCGGCGGGGACGACACCCGGGCCTGGGGCCCGCCGCACGCGCAGGGCGAGGCGACCTACTTCCTCTCCGTGAACCGCAACAAGCGCTCGCTGGCACTCGACCTGCGGGATCCCGCGGACCACGCCCGCGCGGTCGAACTCGTACGCCGCGCCGACGTCCTGTTCGAGAACTTCCGGCCGGGCACGATGGAGCGCCACGGCCTCGGGTACGAGCGGGCCCGCGCCCTCAACCCCGGACTGGTCTACTGCTCGGTGAGCGGCTTCGGGCCGGGCCCGGGTGCCGCGCTGCCGGGGTACGACCTGCTGGTGCAGGCGGTCGGCGGCCTGATGAGCGTGACCGGCCCGGCGCCCGGCCAGCCGGTCAAGGCGGGCGTGGCGCTGGTGGACGTGCTCACCGGACTGCACGCCGCCGTCGGGGTGCTGGCGGCCCTGCGCGAGCGCGACGGCACCGGCGAGGGGCAGCACGTCGAGGTCAACCTGCTGTCCTCGCTGCTGTCGAGCCTGGTGAACCAGTCCGCCGGGTACACCCTGGCCGGGGTGGTGCCGGGGATCCTCGGCAACCGGCACCCGTCGATCGCGCCGTACCAGGTGTTCGAAGCCGCCGACCGGCCGTTGGTGATCGCCGTCGGGAACGACCGCCAGTTCGCCGCGCTGTGCCGCGGGCTGGCCTCGCCCGAGCTCGCGCACGACGCCCGGTTCGCCACCAACCCGGACCGGGTGGCGCACGTGGCGGAGCTGTCCGCCGTGCTCTCCGGCCTGCTCGCCGGCCGGACCGCCGCCGAGTGGTTCGACCTGCTCACCCCGCTCGGCGTGCCCTGCGGCCCGGTCAACGACCTGGCCGGCGCCTTCGGTCTGGCGGAGGCGCTGGGCCTGGCGCCCCGCGCCACGGTGGCCGGCGACGAGGGCCCGCTGGACCTGGTGGCCAACCCCATCGGCCTCTCCCGCACCCCGCCGCGCTACGACCGCCGGCCACCCCACCTCGGCGAGCACACCGACGAGTTGACCGCCTGGCTGGACTCCTGACCACCGCCCTCCTCCGTCCTCGGTGCGGAGGAGGGCGACGTCGAGTCCACCGGCGGTCCTCATCGACCGGGCCCTGACCGGCCGGGCCGCCTACCGGGATCGGCCATCGCTGACGGCCCACCGCTGACGGCCCACCAGTGACCGCCCACCACTGGCCGGGTGCCGCTGACCGGGTGCCCCGGGGAGCCGGCGGTGGTGGTGGCGCCACCGCCGGCAGGGCCTACCGCGGCCCGTCCAGCTCGAAGATCCCGTAACCGAAGCCGTCCGCCCGCAGGCCGCCTTCGTCGAGGGCGACGCCCCGGGCCTCCAGCGGCCGGGCGCCCGCCGCACCCGGCAGTCGCAGGGCCAGCGCGACCGGCTCCCGCCCCGGGTTGACGGCGACCAGGTGGCGGTCGCCGCGCAGGTAGACCAGTGGGTAGCCGTCGCTCAGCACCTCGACCGCGCCGTGGACACCGAGCGCCGGGTGCGAGCGGCGCAGCGCGATCAGGCGGCGGACGAGGTTCAGCAGGGAGTCGGGGTCGGCCCGCTGGGTGGCGACGTCGGGGCGGTCCGGATCCGGGTCGACGGGCAGGTAGAGCCGGTCGGCGGGGGCGGTGGAGAATCCGGCGTTCGGGCCGGCGTCCCACTGCATGGGGGTGCGCGAGCCGGCCCGGTTGTAGCGGGGGCCGAGCACGCTGCCCTCGGTGTCGGGCAGGCCGGGTACGTACCGCATGCCGATCTCGTCGCCGTAGTACACGGCGGGCAGGGTCGGCCAGGTGAGCTGGAAGGCGAAGGCGGGGGCGAGTTGCTCGCGGGTGCGCGGGCCGGTGGCGAGCCGGGAGAAGTCGTGGTTGGCGGTGGGCAGCGCGAGGTGTCCGCTGCCCTCGGTCAGGTCCGCGGCGGCCCGCCAGGCGTCGACGAAGTACCGTGCGGACCCGAGGGCCTGCGCGTCGAAGTAGCACGGGCCCTGCTGCCAGTCCTCCTCCACCGTCCCGGCGCCGTTGTTCCAGAGCGAGCGCAGCGGCAGGCCGCGGTCCGGCCCGCCGAACTGGAGGAAGAAGTCGGCGTGGAACCCGGCCGCGACGGCCGCCGCCGGCTCGCCCCACTCGGCGAAGAGGGCGGCCTGCGGGTGCGCGCGGTCCAGCCAGTCGCGCAGTTCGGTCCAGAGCTTGGCGGTCTCGGTCCGGCCGGGGTCGTCCTTGACCAGTGAGGAGGCCATGTCGACCCGGAATCCCGCGACGCCGATCCGCAGCCAGTGGTCCATGATCTCGCGCAGCGCGGCCCGGTTGGCGCGCGGTCCTTCCGCGTCCACGCCCTGCCGCCAGGGCTCCTCGGGGTTCGCCCGGGCGTAGCCGAAGTTGAGCGCGGGCTGGCAGTCGAAGAAGTTCGGCAGGTACCAGCCCGCGCGGCTGCCGGGCGAGGCGACGAAGCCCTCGGCGGGCCGGTCGGACCAGATGTAGCGGTGGTCGCCCTCGTCGCCGGCGGAGGCCAGGAACCAGGGGTGCCGGTCGGAGGTGTGCCCGGCGACCAGGTCGAGCAGCACCCGGATGCCCCGGGCGCGGGCGGCCTCGACCAGGGTGGCGAGGTCCTCGGTGGTGCCGTAGCGGGGGGCGGTGCGCAGGTAGTCGGAGACGTCGTAGCCGGCGTCGCGGAAGGGCGAGGCGAAGCAGGGGTTGAGCCACACGGCGTCGACGCCGAGCCAGGCGAGGTGGTCCAGGTGGGCGGTGATGCCGGCGAAGTCGCCGATGCCGTCGCCGTCGGAGTCGGCGAAGGTCTGGGGGTAGATCTGGTACAGGACGGCGTCGGTGAGCCAGCCGGGGCCGGGGCGGGTCGAGGTCATGGCGAGGGGTCCTCCTGCCGGTGTCCGGGATCGTGCCGGTCCAGGGATTCTCGTCCATCTTCCGCCGCCGGGACAGCGCACGGACGGCCCGCCGACGGCGGCGCCCGGTTCCGGCGCCCGGGTCGGGGCGCCGGAACCGGGGCGCCGGAACCGGGGCGCCGGGCCGAGGGGTCGGGGCGCCGTCGTACGGGCGGGGCTACCGGGTGCCGCAGGCGGCGCTGAAGGCGAGTGCCCGGCGGGTGATCTCGTCCCAGTCCCCGGCGGCGACCACGGCCGGCGGCACCACGTCCGTCCCGGCGCAGACGGCCAGCGCGCCGTGGGCGAGGAACTCGGCGGCGTTGCCCGCGTTGACGCCGCCGGAGGCGACCAGCGGCAGGTCCGGGTAGGGGCCGCTCAGGTCCTTGAAGTAGCCGGGGCCGAAGGCCTTCGCGGGGAAGATCTTCACGGCGGCGGCGCCGAGGTCCACGGCCTGCGCGACCTCGGTGGGGGTGAGCGCGCCCAGCACCGCGGGCACGCCGGCGGCGTGGGCCGCGGCGGCGACCTCCGGCCGCAGGCCGGGGGTGACCAGGAAGCCGGCGCCGGCCTCCACGCCCCGCTCGGCCTGTTCCGCGGTGAGGACGGTGCCGACGCCGACCCGCCAGCCGGCCGCCGCCGCGGCGTGCAGATGGTCCGTCACGTCCGGTGTGGTGTAGGTGAATTCGACCCAGTGGATGCCGCCGGCCGCGAGCGCGGCGCAGAGCGCGGCGGCGTCGGGTATCCGGGGGGCGCGGACCACGGCGATCACCGGGTCGGCGGCCAGTGCCGCCCGGGCGTCGGTCAGGACTGTGCTGCGGGGACTGGTCACAGGGCTCGGGTTCCTCGGTCGGTGCGGCGCAGGGCGCGGCCGGGCAGTGCCCCGGTGGTGCGGCCCTGCTCGATCACGGCGGCGCCGTTGACGTAGACGTACTCGATCCCGGCGGCGGGCAGCCGGGGTTGCTCGAAGGTGGCGGTGTCCCGGACGGTGGCGGGGTCGAACAGCACCAGGTCGGCGTGGTGGCCGGGGCGGATCAGGCCGCGCCGGTCCAGGCGCAGCCGGCGGGCCGGCCGGCCGGTCATCCTGGCGACCGTCTCCTCCAGCGTGAGGACGCCCAACTCCCTTTGGTACCGGCCGAGGTAGCGGGCGAAGGTGCCCCAGGCCCGGGGGTGCGGCCGGGCACCGACCAGCAGTCCGTCACTGCCGGCGGTGTGGGCCGGATGGCGCATGATCGCGCGGACGTTCTCCTCGTGGCCGACGTGCTGCAGGATGGTGGTGGCCAACTGGTCGCCGAGCAGCAGGTCGAGGAAGACCTCGGTGCCGCTCTGCCCGGTGGCGGTGGCGAGTTCGGCGACGGTGCGCCCGACGGTCGCGGCGAGGCGCTCCTCGCGCACGCCGGAGATCTGGATGGTGGCCCAGTCGGTGACCACGCCGTGGCAGCCGTCGCTGCCCTTCTCCTCGACCTCGATCCGGATCCGCTCCCGGGCTCCGGGGTCGCCGAGCCGGGCCAGGGTGGCGTCCGGCCCGCCCTCGGTGGCCCAACTGGGCAGCAGCGCGGCCAGGGTGGTGGAGCCGGGCAGGTACGGATAGCTGTCCAGGCTGAGGTCGCAGCCGTCCGCGATCGCCCGGTCGACGAGGTCCAGCAGCTCCCCGGCCCGGCCCTGGTTGACGCCGAAGTTCATCGTGGCGTGGGTCAGGTGCAGCGGGCAGCCGGACCTGCGGGCGATCTCCACCATCTCGGCGTAGCCCTCCAGCGCGCCGGCTCCGTAGGAGCGCTGGTGCGGTGCGTGGAACCCGCCGTGGGCGGCCACCACCTCGCAGAGAGCGACCAGTTCGGCGGTGTCCGCGTACATCCCGGGGGTGTAGGTGAGGCCGCTGGACATGCCGACCGCGCCCTCCCGCAGGCCCCGGGCCAGCAGCCGGCGCATCCGGTCGAGTTCGAGGGGGGTCGGCGGGCGGTTGTCCCAGCCCATCGCGAGCATCCGCAGGGATCCGTGCGGCACCAGGTAGCAGGCGTTGACGGCGATGCCGCGGTCGAGCCGGTCCAGGTACTGCCCGACGCCGCGCCAGTTCCAGTCGAAGCCCTCGGGGTCGCCGTTCCAGCCGGCGATCTGGCGGCGCAGCGCGGCCAGGGTGGCGTCGTCGACGGGGGCGTAGGAGAGGCCGTCCTGTCCGAGCACCTCGCAGGTGACGCCCTGGGTGACCCGGGAGGGGTGTTCGGGTTCGACCAGCAGCCGCAGGTCCGAGTGGGAGTGCATGTCGATGAAGCCGGGGGCGAGGACGAGGCCGTCGGCGTCGATCGTCCGGGCCCCGCCGGGGTCGCCGCCGAGGTCGGGGCGGCCGATCTCGGCGATCACGCCTGCGGTGACCCGCACGTCGGCGCGGTAGCGCTCGGCGCCGCTGCCGTCGACCACGGTGGCGCCCCGGAAGATCAGGTCCGGTCGGGGCGCGGAGGTGGCCGGCGCGGGCGCGGCGGCGGGTGCGGGGGTCGCGGGCCGGGCCATCAGAAGTACGTCCTGACCAGGCCGACGATCCGCGGGTCGGGGCGGTCCACGTCGTCCAGGACGGGGATCAGCGACCACTTGTCG
The DNA here is from genome assembly GCF_042673745.1 of Kitasatospora sp. NPDC057015. Taxonomy (NCBI): domain Bacteria; kingdom Bacillati; phylum Actinomycetota; class Actinomycetes; order Kitasatosporales; family Streptomycetaceae; genus Kitasatospora; species Kitasatospora sp. NPDC057015. The sequence continues at coordinate 30,755 of NZ_JBHUSG010000016.1, read as the reverse complement.
AAGGCCGTGCAGGGGTGCGAGAGGCCGAGCCGGACGACCGCCCCGACCGGGGCGAGGTCGCCGGCCCCGGTGAGGAAGGCGTGCTGGTCGTTGAGGCGGGCGACGGCGGCCGGGGCGCCGGCCAGGCTGCGCGGTCCGTTCGCGGTGCGGACGCTCTGCGGCTCGGGCATCCCCTCGTCGTAGGGCAGGTCGCGCTTGCCGGCGTCGAGCAGGGCGAGCTCCGGTTCGGGGCGCGAGACGACCCGGGCCCAGCCGTGCAGTGCGGAGCGCAGGGGGGTGCCGGCGCCCCGGGCGAGCGGGGAGATCCCCCGGTAGAAGCCGTCGTCGTGGGCCAGGTAGGCGCCCGCCCGGATGATCACCTCGGCCTCGTCGAGGGGCTTCAACTCCTCGACGACGATGTCGAAGTAGGCGCTGCCGCCGGCCGTGACGACGGGCCGCGCGACCTCGTACCGGCCGGCCAGGGCGCGGTGCAGGGCGGCGAGCCGGCGCAGGTACCCGCGGACGGCGGCGAGTCCGCTCGGGCCGGCGTCGTGGGCGAGGGCGCCCTCGTAGCCGCAGACGCCGGCCAGCCGCAGGGTGGGCGCGGCGCGGACGGCTTCGGCGATCTCGACGGCCTCGGCCTCGGTCCGGGCGCCGGTGCGGCCGGCGGGGCCGCCGAGTTCGACCAGCACCTCGACCGGGCGGGCGGCCCCGGCGGCGCGCAGCGCCCGGTCCATGAGCCGGACGCTGTCGGTGCAGTCCACCCAGGCGGTGAAGGCGAAGCCGGGGTCGGTGTCGAGTTCGGCGGCGAGCCAGCCGAGTCCGGCCGGGTCGAGCAGGGTGTTGGCGAGCTGGATCCGGTCGACGCCGAAGGCGCGGGCCACCCGCAGTTGCGGGAGGTTGGCCAGGGTGATGCCGTGGCTGCCGGCGTCGAGCTGGGCCTGCCAGAGGGCGGGGGCCATGGTGGTCTTCCCGTGCGGGGCGAGCCCGACTCCGGCGTCGGCGCACCAGGCGGCCATGGTCGTGAGGTTGTGGTCGAGGGCGCCGGCGTCGAGGGTGAGCAGCGGGGTGCCGAGGTCGGCGAGGGTGGGGCCGGTGGCCAGGTACTCGCGGACGGTCAGGCCCCAGGATGCCGGCGGCAGCGCCTTGAACCTCCAGTCGAGGGTCTCCTCGGCGAGGGCCGTGACCTCGGCGGTGTCGATGCCGCGTCCGGTGCTGCTGCTTGCGTACGTCTGGGTCACCCTGTGCCTCCGGTTGTTCCTCGGGCTCTCCGCGGAGCCGCGAGGTTGCAACATGTGCAACGACTATTGCATATGTTGATGTGACGGTTCTAGCATCGGCGCGGAACACAGGTCAACGGTCGACCGCACGACACGAGGGAGCGCACCAGATGGCAGGTCAGGACGCCGCGGCCACCGTGGACCCGGAGGCCGCGGGCCTCCCGGAGGCGGTGTGCCTGGGGGAGTCGATGGCCGTGCTGCTGCCCGAACGACCGGGCCCGCTGGACACCGTCGACGGCTTCCGGGTCGCACTCGGCGGCGCCGAGTCCAACGTGGCCGGCGCCCTCGCGGGGCTCGGCGTGCGCAGCGGCTGGATCAGCCGGGTCGGCGACGACGGCTTCGGCCGGCGCCTGCGCGCCGGAGTGGCCGCGCGCGGCGTGGACGTCTCGGCCGTCACGGTCGACCCCGCCCGCCCGACCGGCCTCTACCTCAAGGAGGTGGGCGGCTCCAGCGGCCGGCCCCACGACCTGGGCAGCGGGCGCAGCCGGCTGCACTACTACCGGGCGGGCTCGGCCGCCGCCGCCCTCTCCCCCGCGCTGCTGGACGAGCCGGCCGCGGCCCGGCTGCTGGCCGGCGCCCGGCTGCTGCACCTGTCCGGCATCACCCCCGCGCTCTCCGACAGCTGCCTGGCCCTGGTCCGGACGCTGCTCGCCCGCCCCCGCCCGGTCGGCGGCCGCGACCTCCTGGTCAGCTTCGACCTGAACTGGCGCCCCGCCCTGTGGCACGGCCGCGACCCGGCCGTGCTGCCCGCCCTGATGGACGCCGCCGACCTGCTGCTGCTCGGCGCCGACGAGGCCGAGGCCGTGCTGGGCACCGGCGACCCGCAGGCGCTCCGGGCCCGCTTCCCCTCCCCCGCCACCGTCGTGGTCAAGGACGCCGACCGGCTGGTCACCGCCCTCGACCGGGACGGCACCGTGGCCGCCGAGCCCGCGCTGCGGGTCGAGGTGGTCGAGGCCACCGGCGCCGGCGACGCGTTCGCCGCCGGCTACCTGGCCGGCACCCTGCGCGGCCTGGACCAGCGCCGCCGCCTGCGGCTGGGCCACCTCAGCGCCGCCTGCGCCCTCACCGCGCCCGGCGACCAGGGCGAGCTGCCCCCGCCCGCGGTGGTGGCGGCCCTGCTGGACGCCCCGAGCGGGGACTGGGCCGCGACCCGGGTGTCGGCGGATGGCATCGTGTCCCCGGTACTTCCCGCGTTCCTGTCCCGGCAGGTCGCGTCCCCCGTGGTTGGAGCGAGATGAGCCAGACCGTCACCCGTGCCCTGCGCCTGCTCACCGAGCTCGGCGAGGGTGAGCGCTCGCTCGACCAGCTGGCCGAGCTCCTCGGCGTGCACAAGACCACCGCGCTGCGCCTGCTGCAGAGCCTGGAGGAGGAGCGGTTCGTCTACCGCGACGCCGCCTACCGCTACCACCTCGGCGCCGGCCTCTTCGCGCTCTCCAGCCTGGCGCTGGAGCAGCGCGGGGTCCGCCGGGCGGCCGCCCCGCACCTGGCGGCGCTGAACTCGGCGACCGGCCAGACGGTCCACCTGGCCGCGTACGAGGGCGGCGAGGTGGTCTACATCGACAAGTACGACTCCCGGCACCCGGTGCGGATGTACTCGCGGATCGGCCTGCGCGCCGCGCTGCACTGCGCGGCCGTCGCCAAGGTGCTGCTCGCCGACCTGCCGGTGCCGGAGCGGCGGCGGGTGGTGGCGGGCATCGAGTTCACCCCGTACACCGCGAACACGCTGACCACGCCCGAGGCGCTGCTGGCCGAGCTGGACACGGTGGCGGCCCGCGGCTGGGCGCAGGACCACGCCGAGCACGAGTCCTTCATCAACTGCGTCGCGGCGCCCGTCCGGGACGCCACCGGCCGGGTGGTCGCCGCCGCCTCGATCTCGGTGCCCGACGTGGTGCTCCCGTACGAGCGGGTGCTGGAGCTGCTGCCCCAGCTGCTGGCCACCGCCCGGGCCGTCTCCGCGGACTGCGGACTGCCGCCGGGCGGCGCCTGACCCCGCACCCCGGCGGGCCCTGGCCACCCCGCCGGCCCCGAACCGCGCCGGGCCCGAACCCCGCCGGCCACGAACAGACAGCACGACCGGGCGACCGACCGGCCGCCTCCCCACCAGCCCACGACCGGAAGAAGAGCGAGCACCCCACGATGAGCGAGAAGACCGAGATCCGCACCGACGGCGCCCCGGCTCCGGCCTGGATGTTCTCCCAGGGCGTCCGCAAGGGCCCGATCCTGCAGGTCTCCGGCCAGGGCCCGCAGGACCCGGCCACCGCCGAGTACCTCTACCCCGGTGACGTGAAGGCGCAGACCCGGCGGACGCTGGAGAACGTCAAGGCGATCGTCGAGGCCGGCGGCGCCACCATCGAGGACGTGGTGATGTTCCGCGTCTACCTCACCAAGCGCTCGGACTTCGCCCTGATGAACGAGGTCTACGCGGCCTTCATCAACGAGAACGTCCCGCCCGGCGGCGTGAAGCCGTGCCGGACCACGATCTTCTGCGAGCTGCCGCAGGAGCCGATGCTGGTGGAGATCGACGCCCAGGCCGTCATCGGCTGAGTGTCCGGGGAGAGCGCCGGTGCCCGGCGGCCGGAGGTGGACCCCCGGGCGCCGGCGACGCCGGGCGGCGCCCGGGACCACCCGGACGGCCGCTGCGGTGGCGGGCCCGGCCCGCCGCGCCAAAGCTGGGTGGACCTGCTCCCCGCCCAGGAGGCCCGGCCATGTCCGACACGACCGTGACCGAGGCCGCCCCGGCACCGCCCACCCCGCCGTCCCTGAGCCGCCGCCAGACCAACGTCGTCTTCGTGACCATCGTGCTCGGCATGCTGATGGCGGCCCTCGACCAGACCATCGTCTCCACCGCGCTGCCCACCATCGTGGCGGACCTCGGCGGCGGCGGGCACATGGCCTGGGTGGTGACGGCCTACCTGCTGGCCGAGACGGTCTCCACCGTGCTGGTCGGCAAGTTCGGCGACCTGTTCGGCCGCAAGGTGGTCTTCCAGGTGAGCGCGGTGGTCTTCATCGCCGGCTCGGTGATCTCCGGCGCGGCGAACGGCATGGCGGTGCTGATCGTCGGCCGGGCCGTGCAGGGTTTCGGCGGCGGCGGGCTGATGGTGACCGCGATGGCCCTGATCGCCGACGTCATCCCGCTGCGCGAGCGCGGCAAGTACCAGGGCGCGCTGGGCGCGGTCTTCGGGGTCACCACGGTGGTGGGCCCCACCCTGGGCGGCCTGTTCACCGACCACGCGTCCTGGCGCTGGTGCTTCTACGTCAACATCCCGATCGCCGCCGTGATGATCGTGATGGCCGCACGGACCATCCCCTCGGTCCGGGCGGCCGTCCGGCCGGTCATCGACTACCTCGGCATCGTGCTGATCGCGCTCGGTGCCAGCGGACTGGTGCTCGGACTGGAGTGGGGCGGCAACGAGTACGCCTGGAACTCGGCGGTGATCATCGGGCTGTTCACCGCCTCGGTGCTGCTGCTGGTCGCCTTCGTGCTGGTGGAACTGCGGGCCCCGGAGCCGATGCTGCCGATGCACCTGTTCCGCAACTCGGTCTTCACGGTCTGCTCGATCCTCAGCTTCATCGTCGGCTTCGCGATGCTCGGCGCGATGACCTACCTGCCCACCTACCTGCAGTTCGTGGACGGCGTCTCGGCGACCGGCTCCGGGGTGCGCACGCTGCCGATGGTGGCCGGTCTGCTCGGCATGTCGATGCTCTCGGGCGTGGTGGTCAGCCGCACCGGCCGCTACCGGATCTTCCCGATCCTGGGCACCGCCGTGATGGCGCTCGGCCTGTTCCTGATGTCGACGATGGGCCCCTCCACCGGCGTCTGGCTGGAGTCCCTGTACATGTTCGTCCTGGGGCTCGGCATCGGCCTGGCCATGCAGGTGCTGACCATCGCCGTGCAGAACACCGTCCCGTACCACGAACTCGGCACCGCGACCTCGGGCGTCACGTTCTTCCGCACCCTCGGCAGTTCCTTCGGCACCGCGGTGTTCGGCACCCTGTTCACCAACCAGCTGGGGCCCAACCTGGAGGCGGCCTTCGCGCAGTCCCCCGGTGTGCCGCCGGCGGCGGTGCAGAGCCCGCAGGCGCTGCGGGAGCTGCCCCCGGAGCAGGCCGCGCCGTTCATCACCGCGTACGCCGACACCATCAACTACGTCTTCCAGTGGGTGGTGCCGGTCGCCCTGGTGGGTTTCGTGGTGGCCTGGTTCCTCAAGGAGGTGCCGCTGCGCGACAGTGCCCGGGCCGGGGCCTCCGACATGGGCGAGGCCTTCGGCGCGCCCGACAGCGCCGACGCCGACAAGCAGTTGGAGCGCGCCCTCGCCAACGTGCTGCGCAAGGCCAAGGGCCGCCCGGAGATCGGGCGCATGCTGCTGGCCGACTCCGGCAGCGAGGTCAGCCCGGACCAGGCCTGGATGCTCGGTCAGATCTACTGGCGCACCCGCCTCCAGGGCGGTGCGACCCTCCCGGCGATCGCCGCGGCGCACCACATGCCCGAGGAGGTGGTCCGGCCCGCCGCCGAGCGGACCCTGGGCGCGGGCCTGGCCGAGACCGCCGACGGGGTGCTGCGCCTCACCCCGGACGGCAGCCGGGAGGTGGAGCGGCTCGCCGAGGCCTGGCGGCGCTGGATCGACCGGCACCTCGACGACTGGGACGTCCATGATCCCGCCGACCGCGCCCGGCTGGACCGCGCGGTGGAGTCCATCGCGACCCGGCTGTACGAGGACGACCAGGTGCACCGGGAAAGCGTTCCGGCCTGACATCCCGACATTTCCCGTGCGGGGGGGGAACGCGAACTGGCCGGGCCCGCAGCGATGAGCGTTCGCTGCCGGCCCGGCCGGTGTTCACCTACCGCGACGCATCAGGTCGCGAGGAGTCGTACCCGGTGTCAGATGCTGACGCCGTGCGCGCGGAGGTAGGCGATCGGGTCGATGTCCGAGCCGTACTCCGAGCCGGTGCGGACCTCGAAGTGCAGGTGCGGGCCGGTCACGTTGCCGGTCGCGCCGGACAGGCCGATCTGCTGACCGACGGTCACGGTCTGGCCGACCTTGACGCCGATCGAGGACAGGTGCGCGTACTGGGCGTACTTGCCGTCGGCGAGCTTGATCTCGACCTCGTTGCCGTAGGCGCCGCCGGGGCCGGCCTTGACCACGGTGCCGGCCGCGATGGCCTTCAGCGGGGTGCCGGTCGCGGCGACGAAGTCGGCGCCGGTGTGGTGGCCGCTGGACCACATGGAGCCGGCCACGCCGTAGGCGGTGCCGAGGCGGGCGCCGGCGATCGGCGCGGTGTAGCCGGAGGTGCTGGCGGCCGCGGCCGGGGCCGGGGTGGCCGCGGGCTTCGGCGCCTGGGTGGCGGCCGGCTTCGGCGCGGGGGTCTGCACCGGCTTGGCGGCCTGGGTGGGCTTCGGGGCCTCGGCGGCCTTCGGCGCCTGGGTCGCCTTCGGGGCCGGGGTGGCCTTCTTCGCCGGGGCGGAGTCGGAGGAGGTCTTCGGGGCCGGGGCGGCGGCCGGGGCCTGGGCGGCCGCCTTGCCGACGACCAGCTGCTGGCCCGGGTAGATCAGGTTCGGGTTGGCGCCGACGACCTGACGGTTGGTCTCGTACAGCGCGTGCCACCCGCCGTCGACGTTCTTCGCGGCGGCGATCTTCGACAGGGTGTCACCGCCGACCACCTTGTAGGTCACGTCGGCGGCGGCGGCCGGCGCGGCGGCCGGGGCGGTCTCGGCGGCGGCCTTGTCGGCCACGGCGACGGCGTCGGCGCTGGTGGCACCGGTCCAGGTGGCGGACTGCGACTTGTGGGCCGGGACCTCGTGCGCCGAGGCGCTGACGGCGGTCACCAGCGGAAGGGCGAGAACCGCGCCGGTCACACCGGTGGCGATGCCGATCCGGGCGAGACGGGGCAGACGGTTACGACGGTGCTTTGCCTGTGCGGGCATGGGGTATTTCCTCTCCGACGCCTGCGAGGTGAGCTGTCGGGTTCGGGCTGGAGTTGCCCGGCCGCAAGCGCGGCTTCACCCCAAGCCGTCCCGGATGCACCGGGCCGGCGACTTACCTGTGGGTCCCCCACTCCTGCCGTACAGAGTTCGTTCGAAGCCTCCGGGCAGCGGCAGGACTAGGCGTTCCACCCGGTGGGCCCACCCGGACATTGGCCGGGCGGTCGCTGAAGCAAAGCCCATCGGCCCGGGTTAATCAATGTCGATCACATTCACCCCCGGAATTTCACGGAAATCCCAGGGAATTCCGTGACTCTCCGAATGATCGGCTGTGCAGTACGTGCACAATCCAATCGCGCTGAGCAACCGGCCGACCGCCCTGCGCTCACTTTCTCGGCCCTGCGTCCATCACCCGCCACGCTCAGCCACCACCCGAACGCGTGGCCGGTGAGCCTTGTCACGTCGGCCTCCCGGGCGCAGGATCGAGCCGTGGAAAGCGATGACGCGGGCAGCCTGAGGATCGGTACTCCGCGGGGGCGCTGGGTGGTGCTCGCCACCGTCCTCGGCTCCAGCATGGCGATGCTGGACGGCACCGTCGTCAACGTCGCGCTGCCCCGGATCGGCGCCGACCTCGACGCCTCGCTGGCCGCCCTCCAGTGGACGCTGAACGCCTACCTGCTCACCCTCGCCGGGCTGATCCTGCTCGGCGGCGCCCTCGGCGACCGGTACGGCCGGCGGCGGGTCTTCCTGATCGGCGTCTGCTGGTTCGCCGTCGCCTCCGCACTCTGCGCGGCCGCCCCCACCATCGGGGTGCTGGTCGCCGCCCGGGCCCTGCAGGGCGTCGGCGGCGCCCTGCTGACGCCGGGCTCGCTGGCGATGCTGCAGGCCACCTTCCGGCCGGACGACCGGTCAGCCGCGGTGGGGCTCTGGTCGGGTTTCGGCGGGGTCGCGGCGGCGGTCGGCCCCTTCCTCGGCGGCTGGCTGGTGGACGGCCCGGGCTGGCGGTGGATCTTCCTGCTGAACGTCCCGCTGGCCGCCGTGGTGCTGGGCGTCTCCCTCCGGCACGTGCCGGAGAGCCGGGACGAGAGCGCCACCGGGGACTTCGACGTCGCCGGCGCCGTACTCGCCGCCCTCGCCCTGGGCGGGGTCACCTACGCGCTGACCGCCGCCGGCGAGGGGCTCTCCCCCGCGGTCTGGCTGTCCGGCGCGGCCGGCCTGCTGCTGGGGGCGGTGTTCGTGGCCGTCGAGCGCCGGCGGGCGGCGCCGATGCTGCCGCTGGAGCTGTTCTCCTCCCGCCTGTTCACCGCGGTGAACGGGGTCACGCTCTGCGTGTACGCGGCGTTCAGCGGGGTGTTCTTCCTGCTGGTCGTCCAGCTCCAGACCGTCTCCGGCTTCACCCCGCTGACCTCCGGCCTCGCCCTGCTGCCGATCACCGTGCTGATGCTGGCGCTGTCCGCCCGGGCCGGGCGGCTCGGCAAGCGGATCGGCCCCCGGCTGCCGCTCTTCCTCGGGCCGCTGATCTGCGCGGCGGGCGTCCTGCTGATGCTGCGGATCGGCCCCGGCGCGTCCTACTGGACGGACGTGCTGCCGGCCACCACGGTGATGGGGTGCGGGATGACCCTGCTGGTCGCGCCGCTGACCGCCACCGTGCTGGCGGCGGTGGAGGTGCGCCGGGCCGGGATCGCCAGCGGCGTCAACAACGCCGCCGCGCGGGCGGCCGGCCTGCTGGCGGTGGCGGCGCTGCCCGCCCTCGCCGGGCTCAGCGGCGACGCCTACCGGGTGCCGTCCTCGGTGGACGCCGCGTTCCGCACCGCGATGCTGATCTGCGCGGGGCTGCTCGTGACCGGCGGCCTGCTGGCGCTGGCCACCGTCCGCGGGAACGTGCTGGCGCCCGACCGGCCGGTGGCCGAGCCGGACTGCGAGTGGACCTGCGGCGCGACCGGGCCGCCGATCGACCCCGGGCACGAGCGGCCCGTGAAACGCCAGGGCCCCGCCACCGGAACGGCGACGGGGCCCTGAGAGCCGACTGACGGAACGTCAGAGGATGTCACCCGGGGCGTACTTGGCCGCCTCCGGGTGGGCCTCGGCGACGGCCTCGATCCGCCGGACGACCTCGGCGACCTGCGCCCCGGCCGCACCGGTGAAGGAGAGCCGGTCCGCGAGCAGCGCGTCCAGCGCGGCCCGGTCGAGCGGCATCCGCTCGTCGGCGGCCAGGCGGTCCAGCAGCTCGTTCTCACGGGCGCCGGCGCGCATCGCCAGCGCGGAGGCGACGGCGTGCTCCTTGATGATCTCGTGCCCGGTCTCCCGGCCGACCCCGGCCCGCACCGCGCCCATCAGCACCTTGGTGGTGGCGAGGAACGGCAGGTAGCGGTCCAGCTCGGCCTCGATCACGGCCGGGAAGGCGCCGAACTCGTCGAGGACGGTCAGGAAGGTCTCCAGCAGGCCGTCGAAGGCGAAGAAGGCGTCCGGCAGCGCGACCCGGCGCACCACCGAGCAGGAGACGTCGCCCTCGTTCCACTGGTCGCCGCCGAGCTCGGCGGTCATCGAGGCGTAGCCGCGCAGGATGACGGCCAGGCCGTTGACGCGCTCGCAGGAGCGGGTGTTCATCTTGTGCGGCATCGCGGAGGAGCCGACCTGGCCCTCCTTGAAGCCCTCGGTGACCAGCTCGTGGCCGGCCATCAGACGGATGGTCTTCGCCAGGCTGGACGGCGCGGCGGAGAGCTGGACGAGGGCGGAGAGCACCTCGAAGTCCAGCGAGCGGGGGTAGACCTGGCCGACGCTGGTCAGCACGTTCTCGAAGCCGAGGTGGCCGGCGACGCGCTGCTCCAGCTCGGCCAGCCTGGCGGTGCCCTCGCTGCCGCCTCCGAGCAGGTCGAGCATGTCCTGGGCGGTGCCGACCGGGCCCTTGATCCCGCGCAGCGGGTAGCGGGCGATCAGCTCCTCCAGGCGGTTGAACGCCACCAGCAGCTCGTCCGCCACGGTGGCGAAGCGCTTGCCGAGGGTGGTCGCCTGGGCCGCGACGTTGTGCGAGCGGCCGGCCATGACCAGCTCGGCGTGCTGGGCGGACAGCCGGCCCAGGCGCACCAGCACGGCCACCGTACGGTCGCGGACGTGCTGCAGGGACTGGTGGATCTGGAGCTGCTCGACGTTCTCGGTGAGGTCCCGAGAGGTCATGCCCTTGTGGATCTGCTCGTGGCCGGCGAGGTCGCTGAACTCCTCGATCCGGGCCTTCACGTCGTGTCGGGTGACGCGCTCACGCGCGGCGATGGATTCGAGGTCGACCTGGTCGACGACCCGCTCGTAGTCGGCGACGGCGGTGGCGGGCACCTCGACACCGAGGTCCTGCTGGGCCTTCAGGACGGCGAGCCACAGGTGGCGCTCGAGGACCACCTTGTGCTCGGGGGACCACAGCTGGGCCAGGGTCGCCGAGGCGTACCGGGAGGCCAGGACATTGGGGATCTGGGGCTTCGCGCTCACGCTTCGCAAGCCTAACAGCCGAGGTCAGCCGGACCGTCGGCGGACCGCCCCGCGCGCCCGCGGCCCGGTCCGGCAGGGCGGCCGGGTGCGCGCGGGCAGGCAGGCGGGGCAGTCAGTCAGGCGGGCGGGCAGGCGGGCAGGCCGGGACGGGTGGGAGGGCTCAGGCCGTCGGGCGGCCGGTGAGGACGGGCAGCACCTGGTGGCAGATCGAGTACAGCGCCACCCGCTGCTCCTCGGTCATGGCGTCGAAGGCCTGGTGGGTCCTGGCCATCTCGGCGCGGATCAGCGCCAGGATCTCCCGGCCCTGCTCGGTGACCACCACGATCTTCACCCGCCGGTCGCCCTCGGCCGCCGCCCGGTGGGCCAGCCCGAGGGACTCCAGCCGGTCCACGATCCCGGTCACGTTCGAGGCGTCACAGCCCAGCCGTCCGGCCAGCGCCCGCATCGGCACCGGCTCGTGCACCGCGCCGAGGGCCTTGGCCTGGGAGGAGGAGAGACCGTGCCGGGCCGCCGCGGCCGCGAAGTCCTGGAAGTACGCGGCGCCGACGGCGGCCAGCGCCTCCATCAGCTCGCCGGTGGTCGGTGCGGCAGTCGCCGTCGGTGTCGAACCCATGACGCCAGCGTACGCGTAAAAGGTTCACCGGCTCCAGCTTTGACCACGGCAAACGTTCCAGGGGCAGCCGGGGCGGTCCCTGGTCAGAGCACCAGCAGGTCGAACAGCCGGCGCAGCTCGGCCTCCGGGTCGGCGGTCAGGCCGGTGTGCACCGGCCCGGGCTGGACGACGGCACTGCGCGGGGCGGTCAGCCAGCGGAACCGCTGCCCGGGGTTGTCGGCCGCCGCCGGCCCCGCCTCGGGCCCGCCGGCGCACACCGCCTCGATGCCGTGCAGCGCCCGGCGCACCCCCGCCACGTCGGCGACCGGGTCCAGCGCGAGCAGCCGGGCCTGGTCCAGGTGGGTCCGCGCGCCCAGGTGCGCGCTCTGCCGGCAGTAGAGCAGCACGCCGATGTTGACGCACTCCCCGCGCTCGACCCGGGGCACCGCCCGGATCACCGCGTACTCGTAGTCGTGCAGGGCGGCTTCGGTGTCCGTCACGGTGTTCTCCACTCCCTCGGCGGCGCCGGACCCGCCGGTCCGTGCCACGGTCATCCGGACACCGCCGGCAGCCAGTCGCGGGGGCCGGCCAGTCGCGCGCGCAGCTGGGCGAGGTACGCCTCGCGCACGGCCTGCGGCGAGTCGAAGCCCGGCTCGTCGACCAGCCACACGTCGGGGATCTGCGCCACCGCGCCGACCAGCGCCTCGTCCGCGAGCGGCGCCAGGAGCTCGTCGGCGGCCGCGAGGTCCGGCGCGGCCCGCAGCAGCGCGTGGTCGCCGGCCTCGTACGGGCGGCGGGTCCAGCCGGCCGCGCCGGCCCAGTGGTGGTGGAAGATCAGGCTGGCGCCGTGGTCGATCAGCCGCAGGCCGCCGGTGGCCACCAGCAGGTTGGGGTTGCGCCAGGAGCGGTCGACGTTGCCGATCAGCGCGTCGAACCAGAGCACCCGGCCGGCGAGCTCCGGGGTCACCTCGAAGCAGAGCGGGTCGAAGTTGAGCGCCCCGCTGACGAAGGCCATCCCGAGGTTGGCGCCCCCGCTGGCACGCATCTGGTCCTGCACCTGCGGGTCCGGTTCGCTGCGGGCGAGGACCGGGTCCAGGTCGACGGTGACCAGCTCCGGCACCGGCAGGCCCAGCCGCCGGCCCAGCTCGCCGGCCAGCACCTCGGCGACCAGCGCCTTGCGCCCCTGCGCCGCCCCGCACCACTTGAGCGCGTAGAGCCGGTGGTCGTCGGCCTCGACCAGGCCCGGCATCGAGCCGCCTTCACGTAGTGGCGTCACATAGCGGACCGCCGTCACCTCGCTGAGCATCCGGTCAGCCTACCGACCCGTCAGGTCCGCCGTCCGCACCGCTGCGGTGGCAGGGCCGGTTGGTCCGTGCGAGTGTGGCGGACAGTAGTTGTCCTGGCACGGCTCGGACCAGCACCGTAAGGATGAACGATGGAAAGACCTCGGATCCTGATCGTGGGTGGCGGCTTCGCCGGACTGGAATGCGCCCGCCGCCTGGAACGCAAGCTCACGCCCGCCGAGGCGGAGATCTCCCTGGTCACGCCGTTCAGCTACCAGCTGTACCTGCCGCTGCTGCCGCACGTGGCCGCCGGCGTGCTCACCCCGCAGTCGGTCGCCGTCTCGCTGCGGCGCACCCTGCGCCGCACCCACATCGTCCCGGGCGGCGCGATCGGCGTCGATCCGCGCTCCAAGGTGTGCGTGGTCCGGAAGATCACCGACGAGGTGGTCGCCGTGCGCTACGACTACCTGGTGCTCGCGCCCGGCAGCGTGACCCGCACCTTCGACATCCCCGGCCTGACGGACTACGCGCGCGGCATGAAGACGCTCGCCGAGGCCACCTACGTCCGGGACCACGTGATCGCCCAGCTCGACCTCGCCTCGGCCACCCTCGACCAGCACGAGCGGGAGTCCCGGCTGCAGTTCGTGGTGGTCGGCGGCGGCTACGCGGGGACGGAGACGGCGGCCTGCCTGCAGCGGCTGACCACCGCCGCCGCCCGGCGCTACCCGCGGCTGGACGCCCGCCAGATCAAGTGGCACCTGATCGACATCGCCCCCAAGCTGATGCCCGAACTCGGCGACACCCTCGGCGAGACCGCCCTGCGGGTGCTGCGCGCCCGCGGCATCGAGGTGTCGCTGGGCGTGTCGGTGGCCGAGGTGGGCGCGGAGAGCGTCAAGTTCACCGACGGCCGGGTGCTGCCCAGCCGGACCCTGATCTGGACGGCCGGGGTGGCCGCCAGCCCGCTGATCGGCACCCTGGACGCCGAGACCGTCCGCGGCCGGGTGGCGGTCACGGCGGAGATGCGGGTGCCGCAGTTCGAGGGCGTCTTCGCACTCGGCGACGCGGCCGCCGTCCCCGACCTGGCCAAGGGCGACGGCGCGGTCTGCCCGCCGACCGCCCAGCACTCCGCCCGGCAGGGCAAGGCGGTCGCCGACAACCTGGTCGCGGCACTGCACAACCAGCCCCTGGAGCCCTACTACCACAAGGACCTGGGCCTGGTGGTGGACCTCGGCGGCAAGGACGCGGTGTCCAAGCCGGTCGGCATCGAGCTGGAGGGGGTGCCGGCGCAGCTGGTGGCCCGCGGCTACCACCTGATGGCGATGCGGACGAACGCGGCGAAGTTCCGGGTCGGCGCGAACTGGCTGCTGAACGCGACCGCCGGCGACGACTTCGTCCGGACCGGGTTCCTCGCCCGCCAGCCCGCCCGGCTGCGCGACTTCGAGTACACCGACGCCTATCTGACGAAGGACCAGGTCCGGGCGCACGCCCAGGCGCTGCTCGCCAAGGGCTGACCGGCCCGACGGCACCCGCCGGCGCCCGCTCCCCCGCCGAGGGGGTGCGGGCGCCGGCGGCGTGCGCGGCCACTTCGCGGTCAGGTCCGTCCCGTCGGCGTCCTGGCGCGACTACTTCGCGGTCAGGTACATCCCGTCGGTGTCCTGGCCGGCCGTGTTGCGGCAGCTCCAGTTGCCGGTCGGCCTGGCCCCCAGCAGGGTCAGGCAGCGGCCGAGGGCGAGCTGGCCGTAGTAGTTCGGGTGCATCGACTCCTGGACGGTGCCCTGCGAGGCGCTCAGGCCGGCGTCGACGAACCGGGCCCACTCGCTGGTGGTCGCGGTCGGCGCGGAGGAGGAGGTCGCCTGCCGGGCGGCCGTGGCGCAGACCTCGCGGCCCTGCAGCATGTCCCGCAGGTCCATGAACTGCACGCCCTTGGCGGCGGCGACCGCGGCCAGCGCGTCGGAGATCTGCGGCACCAGCGAGTCCCGGGCCCAGTCGGCGTCGCCGTTCCAGAACGGGCAGCCCCCGGTGTCGGCCCGGCTCCAGCCGCTCTCGGCGTAGCGCATCTCGGAGCTGCGCGGGATCGGCGACGGGTACGACTGCAGCACGATCCGGTAGTCGCCGGCCGCGTAGCCGGCGGCGGTCATCACCGCGCGGATCTCGTCGACCGACTTGCGCACCCCGGCCATCGCGGTGGCCATCTTGGCGTCGACGGCGGCCTGTTGGTCGTCGTTGCAGTAGGAGTACCAGATCAGGTAGTCCTTCACGCAGGTCTGGATGACGTCCGCGAAGCCCAGGTCGTTGCCGCCGATCGAGAGCGTGATCAGCTTGACGTTGTTGGCGCGCGCGACGGCGGCGAGCTGGTCGGCCTGCGGGGCCTCGCCCTTGTACGACTGGCCGCCGCTGGCGGCCCGGTACACGTTGGCGGTGACGGCGCCCGAGCAGGCCAGGTTGATCTGGGTCTGGGCCAGGGTCGGGGCGCTGCGGACCTCGGCGACGTCCGAGCGGTCGCACCCGCTCGCGTACGTGGCGCCGTAGACCCGGGCCGGGTCGTAGGCGCTGCCGGTCCAGGACCGGTCGGTGCCGGCGCGGCTGCCGGCGGTGGTGACGCTGTTGCCCTTCCAGCGGCCGGCCTCGCCGGAGATGTAGCTGTCCCCCATGGTCACGCTGGCGGTGGGGCCGGTGGCGGCGTGGGCGGGGGCGGCGGCGGCCAACAGGCCGGTGGTGAGCAGGGGGAGTGCGAGGACGGCGGCGAGCAGCCGCCGTGTTCTGCTGGTGCGTGCGGCGGTGCTCTGACAGCTTTCGGGCACGGCGGAACTCCTGCGTTCGGTCTCGTCCGCCGTGTGGGAGCGGGGAGACGCGGGGGTGAGGGTGGGCCGCCGGCCGGTGGCGGGAGAAACATGACATGCTCGCGCTTGTTACCGCTAGGTATCTGCAGCGACTTTCTCGCCTTGTTACCGAGCGGTTCGAGGGGCCGTTCCGCAGGCCCCCCGACGACCGGGCGCCACCGCCCCGACAGGAGTTCCGGACCGCCCGAGCCGGCTGCCCCGGCAGGGGTTCCGGGCCCGCTCAGGCCGTCCGGGCACCGCCCCCGCCCGCCCCCAGGACGGCGGCCAGGTCGGCCGCCAGCCGGCCCGCCTCACCGGGAGCCAGCGTGGCCGCGGTGATCCGCACCCCGGGCGGCGACTGCAGGCGGAACCGCGCACCGGGCGCCACCACCCAGCCGTGCTGGACCAGGCCCGCCACCGTCGCCGTCTCGTCCGGGACGGGCACCCAGACGTTCAGCCCGCTGACCCCGCGCCCCTCGATCCCGTGCGCGGCCAGCGCGTCGATCAGCTCCTCGCGGCGGGCCCGGTAGGCCGCGGCGACCCGGGGCGCGGGCGCCGCGTCGGTGCGCCAGAGTTCGGCGACGGTGCGCTGGAGCAGGTGGCTCACCCAGCCGGCGCCCAGGCTCTGGCGGCCCAGCACCCGGGCGACGGTGTCCTCGTCCCCGATCGCCACGGCGAGGCGCAGGTCGGGCCCGTAGGCCTTGGCGGCGGAGCGGACCACCGCCCAGTGGGTGGTCACCGGCTCGCCCTGCGAGCCCCGGGAGAGCGACTGGAAGGGCTGGTCGACGATGCCGTGGCCGTGGTCGTCCTCGATCAGCAGCACGCCGGGATGCGCGGCCAGCACCGCGCGCAGCTCCCGCGCGCGCTCCGGGGTGAGGGCCGCCCCAGTCGGGTTCTGCGCGCGGTTGGTGACGATCGCCGCACGGGCGCCGGCGGCCAGTACCGCGCCGAGCCCGGCCGGCAGCGGCCCCTCCTCGTCCAGCGGGACGGGCACCGGCCGGAGTCCGAGCGCGGGCAGCAGGTCGAGCAGGCTGCCCCAGCCCGGGTCCTCGACCGCGACCTGGTCGCCGGGGCGCAGCCGGGCGGCGAGGACGCGTTCGATGGTGTCCAGTGCGCCGGAGGCCACCAGCAGCCGGCCCCGGGGCGCGCCGTCGGCGAGGAAGGAGGCGCGGGCGAGGTCGAGCAGCCCCGGGTCGGCCGGCGGGTGTCCGTACAGCACCGGGGCCCGGTCGGCGGCGGCCGCCGCCGCGGCCAGCGCCGGGGCCAGGGCGGGGAGCAGCTCGACGGCCGGGTTTCCGGCGGACAGGTCGCGGGCGTGCGGGGGGACGGGTACGCGGATCCGGTCGCGCGGGGCGAGGGCGGGGCGGGGGCGGATCCGGCTGCCCTTGCGGCCGGCCGTCTCGATCACCCCGCGGTCGCGCAGCAGCCGGTAGGCGGCGGCGACGGTGTTGGGGTTGACGTCGAGCTGTTCGGCGAGTTCGCGCAGCGGTGGCAGGGCGGCGCCGGGTGCCAGCTTTCCGGCGCCGACCGCGGCCTCGACGTCCGCCGCGATATCGCTGGCCCGGCGTCCCTTGATCGTATATTCTCCTAGCACAAAAGTAATTATGCACTAGTACATAGAGGTTGTCATGTCGGACGGCACCGCCTACTCCCGCACCCCGCGCACCACCCCCACCCGCTACAAGGACCGCGCCACCTGGGAGCGGGACGCGATCCACGCGATCCTCGACAGCGCCTACGTCTGCCACCTCGGCTTCGTCGCCGACGGCGCGCCGGTCGTCCTGCCCACCATCTACGCCCGGGTCGGCGACCGCCTCTACGTCCACGGTTCCACCGGCAGCCGCCCGATGCGCGGCGCCGCCGACCCGGGCCTCCCGGTCTGCCTCACCGTCACCCTGGTCGACGGCCTGGTCCTCACCAAGTCCGCCTTCAACCACTCGGTCAACTTCCGCTCCGTGGTGGCCCACGGCACCGCCCACCAGGTCACCGACCCCGACGAGCTGGCGATCGCGCTGGACGCGCTGGTCGACCACGCCGTCCCCGGCCGCTCCGGCGACGTGCGGCGGCCGAACGCCAAGGAGCTCGCCGCGACCGCCGTCGTCCGCCTGGACCTCGACGAGGTCTCGGCGAAGACCCGGGCGGACGGCGCCGACGACGACGAGGCGGACCTCGCCCTGCCGTACTGGGCCGGCGTCGTCCCGGTCTCCACGGTGCACGGCGCCCCCGTGCCGGACGCCTCCAGCACCGTGCCGCTGCCCGCGTACCTGCGCGAACTCCACTGACCGGAGGACCGGATGCTGCTCAGGAGCTGGGACCGGGGCGAGGACGCCGAATGGCGCGCCTGGCTCGCCGCCGGGCGGGACTTCGGACTGCTCGCCGCCAACGGCACCGACGGGCGCGGGCCCGTCCTCGTGCCCACGCACTTCCTCCTGGACGCGGACGCGGGTGAGATCCTGCTGCACCTCGCCGCGCCCAACCCGATCTGGGCGGCCCTGCGGGCCGACCCGCAGGTGACGCTCTCGGTGACGGACGACCACGCCTTCGCCCCCGGCCGCTGGCGCGGCGACCCCGGTACGCCGACCAGCTACTACGCCTCGGTGCAGTTCTCCTGCACCGCCGAGACCGTCGAGGACGCCGCGGGCAAGGCGGAGATCCTCAACCGCCAGCTGGCGCACTTCCAGCCGGAGGCGCCCGAGGTCCGCGTCGTCCCCGGGGCCGAGCCCTTCGGGGGGCTGCTCCCGGGGCTGCGCGGGCTGCGGCTGACGGTGCGGGAGGTCCGCGCCAAGTTCAAGTACGACGACAAGAAGCCCGCCGACGAACAGCGGGCGATCGCCGGGCTGCTGGCGGAGCGCGGGCAGGGGCTGGACGCCGGGGCCCGCGCGCAGCTGCTGCGGCGCAACGCCCGACGGGCCGGTGCCCCGGCGCCGGGGCGGCCTGGGCCGGCTCCCTCGGACTGCCCGGCGGGCTGAGCCGCCGTTCGTGGCGTGTCACGCCGAACGCGGGTCCGGCCGGCACCGCGGACGGCTCCGGCGGACGACAGACCGTCGGGCGATACGCCCGGACGGGTTGCGTCCGCCGCGACATGCCGCCGAACGGACTGCCGGCCGGGCGGACAGGTCACCCGCCTGATCGAATGTGAGGCGAATCCTGTCCACTCGGCCGTGCCGGCGGCCCGTCGCACCCTCAGGAGCTCGTCGTGGCCAGCAGCAAGTCACCAGCGCACGCCGACGAGGCGCATCTCGGGCATGTCGTGTTCATCTCGGCGGCCGCCGCGATGGGCGGCTTCCTCTTCGGCTACGACAGCGCCGTCATCAACGGCGCCGTGACGGGCATCCAGAAGCACTTCGAGGTGGGCAACGGCGAGACGGCCTTCGTGGTGGCGATCGCCCTGCTCGGTTCGGCGGCCGGCGCGGTGGCGGCCGGCTGGCTGGCCGACCACCTGGGCCGGGTCCGGACCATGCTGCTGGCCGCCGTGCTCTTCGCGATCAGCGGCGTCGGCTCGATGTTCCCGCCCACCATCCAGGTCCTGGCGCTCTGGCGGGTGGTCGGCGGCGTGGCCATCGGCATCGCCTCGGTGATCGCGCCCACCTACATCGCCGAGGTCGCGCCGACCGCGTACCGCGGCCGGCTGGCCTCGTTCCAGCAGATGGCGATCGTGCTCGGCATCACCGTCTCGCAGCTCGCCAACTACGCGCTCAACGAGGCGGCCGGCGGGGAGTCCACCGGGCACCTGGCGGGCATCCAGGCCTGGCAGTGGATGCTCGGCGTGGAGACCGTGCCCGCCCTGGTGTACGGGCTGATGGCGCTGGCCATCCCCGAGTCGCCGCGCTACCTGATCGCCGCCAAGCGCGAGGACGAGGCCCGCGAGGTGCTGCGCGAGGTGGAGGGCGAAGCGGTGGACCTGGACGCCCGGGTCGCCGAGATCCGCACGGTGCTGGCGTCCACCCACAAACCACGGGCCCGGGACCTGCTGGGCGGGCGGTTCGGCCTGCTGCCGATCGTCTGGATCGGCATCGGCGCCTCGGTCTTCCAGCAGTTCGTCGGCATCAACGTGATCTTCTACTACTCGTCCTTCCTCTGGCAGTCGGTGGGCATCGACGAGAGCAACTCGCTGCTGATCAGCCTCTCCACCTCGATCGTCAACGTGATCGGCACCGTGCTCGCGATGACCCTGGTGGACCGGATCGGCCGCAAGCCGCTGGCGCTGGCCGGTTCGGCGGGCATGGCGATCTCGCTGGGCGTGGCCGCCTGGGCCTTCTCCTTCCGGGAGGGCACCGGCGACACCGCGACCCTGGCGGACTCCTACGCCACCACGGCGCTGGTCGCCGCCCACGTCTTCGTCTTCTGCTTCGCGTTCTCGTGGGGCGTGGTGGTCTGGGTGCTGCTCGGCGAGATGTTCCCGAACCGGATCCGGGCGCTCGCGCTGTCGGTCGCCGCCTCCGCCCAGTGGATCGCCAACTGGGCCATCACGGTGACCTTTCCGGACCTCGCGGACTGGAACCTGTCGGCCACCTACGTCATCTACGCCTGCTTCGCGCTGCTGTCCATCCCGTTCGTGGTCTTCTGCATCAAGGAGACCAAGGGACGCACGCTGGAGTCGATGGGCTGACCGCACGGCCCGGGCCCGACGGCACAGGACCGAAAATCGGTTAGACACCTGACCGCGCGGGCGCCATAGTCGCGCACGTGCACAGCGAAACCACTCTCCCCCGCCGCTTCGCCTGGGCCGGCCGCAACTACCGCATCCAGACCGCGGCGACGGTGGTCAGCGGGCTGGGCAACGCCGGCGCGCCGATCGCCACCGCCTTCGCCGTCCTCGCCGTCGGCGGCTCGACCACCGAGATCGGCTACGTCACGGCCGCGCGCCTGGTGCCGCTGGTCCTTCTCCTGCTGGTCGGCGGCGCCCTCGCCGACCGACTGCCGCGCCACCACGTGATGGTCGCCGCCAACGCCTTCAACGCGCTCTCGCAGGCCGTCCTCGCCGCGCTGGTGCTGACCGGGTCGGTGCGGCTCTGGGAGCTGGTGGTGCTCTCGGCGGCGGGCGGCGCCGGGCAGGCCTTCTACGGCCCGGCCTCCGGCGGCATGATCATGCAGACGGTGGCGCCGGAGCACGCCCCGCACGCCTTCTCGGTCTACCGGATGGCCATGAACGGCGCCCAGATCGGGGGCGCCGCCCTCGGTGGCGCGCTCACCGCCACGGTGGGCCCGGGCTGGGTGCTCGCCATCGACGCCGGCTGCTTCGCGGCGGCCGCCGGACTGCGGGTGCTGCTCCGGATCGAGCCCGGCGCCAGGCCGCCGCAGGGCGGCGGGATGGTCCGCGAACTGCGCGAGGGCTGGCAGGAGTTCGCCTCCCGACGGTGGCTCTGGGTGATCGTGCTGCAGTTCTCCGTCCTGATGGCCTGCACCAGCGCGGTCGACGCCGTGTACGGCCCGATCGTCGCCGAGTCCCGGCTCGGCGGAGCCCGCGACTGGGGCATCGCGCTGGCCGCCGACGGCGCCGGACTGGTGCTCACCGGGCTGCTGATGGCGCGCTGGCGTCCGCGCCGGATCCTGCTGGTCGGCAACTACGGCGTGTTCCTGTTCGCCCTGCCCGCGGCGGCCCTCGCAGTGGCCGCGCCGATGCCGCTGCTGACCGCCGCGATGTTCCTCTCCGGCGCCGGTGTGACCGTCTTCGGGGTGAACTGGATGATCGCGCTCCAGCAGGAGATCCCGCCCGAGCTGATGTCCCGGGTCTCCGCGTACGACGCCTTCGGCTCGCTGGCCCTGGCCCCGGTGGGTACCGCCCTGGCCGGCCCGGCGGCCGGCGCCCTGGGCATCGGCGGCGCGCTCTGGACCTGCGCCGCCGTCACCGTGCTCCTCAGCGTCCTCGTGCTGGCCGAACCGCAGGTCCGGCGGCTCGGCCGGCGGGCTCCCGCCCCGGCCGACGCCCCGGTGCCGGAGGCGGCACCGGTCGGCTGAGCCCGCGCGCAGCCGCCCGCCCGTACGGCCGGGGCGCACACCGCTCCGGCAACCGCGCGCCCGGGCCGCGCGTCCGAAGGGGTGACGACGTCGAGCCGAGGGAGTGCCCGTGCCACGGCCCCTGCTGTTCCTGGACGTGGACGGCGTCCTCAATCCCGACCGCCCGGATCCGGGCGACGGCTTCGCGAGCCACCACCTGCTCGGCTGGACCGTCCACCTCTCCGACAGGCACGGCGAGTGGCTCCGCGAACTGGCCACCGGCTACGAGCTGGTGTGGGCGACCACCTGGGAGGAGGAGGCGAACCGGCACATCTCCCCGCTGCTCGGCCTGCCCCCGCTGCCCGTGGTCCGGTTCGCCGGGTACGTGCCGCAGCCGGACGACCCGCGGGTGCCCCTGATGCAGCTGATCTCCGGCCGCAAGTGGGCGCCGCTCCTCCGCTACGCCGGGGGCAGGCCGTTCGCCTGGGTCGACGACGTGATCCCCGGTCGGCTGGTGCGGCGGGCGCTGCCGCGCCGGGACCGCGTCCTGCTGCGGGTCGACCCGGCCCGCGGGCTGGAGCGCCACCACGTCGACCGCCTGCTGGGCCGGCCGCCCCGGCCGGGCCTGCTGCGAGGGCCGTCCCCGACGGGATCGCACCCTACCGACCGCTCGACCGACCGCCCTACGGACCGGCCGGCCGCCGGCTGACCCGGCCGGCCGGCTGCCCATCGGCAGGCCGTCAGCCGGTGGGCAGCCAGTCGACGTGGCCCGCCAGCAGGGCGTAGCCCACGAAGGCCACCGTGTCGATCAGCCCGTGCGCGGCCACCAGCGGCATCACCCGGCCCCACCGGCGGTAGGCCAGGCAGAAGACCACCCCCATCACCATGTTCCCGACCAGGCCTCCCACCCCCTGGTACAGGTGGTAGGACCCGCGCAGCACCGAGCTGGCGACCACGATCGCCGGCCAGCCCCAGCCCAGTTGGCCGAGCCGGCGGATCAGGTAGCCGAGCACGATGACCTCTTCGAGGATCGCGTTCTCCCAGGCCGAGGCGACCAGGACGGGGATGCGCCACCAGACGTCGGGAAGGCCGGAGGGGGCGACGGTGAGGTTGTAGCCGGCCGCCTGCGAGAGCAGGTACAGCGCCAGACCGGAGCCGCCGATCGCGGCGGCCACGGCCGCGCCCCGACCGAGGTCGCGCAGCTTCTGGGTGAGGTCGAAGCCGAGGACGCGCAGCGAGGTGCCCTCGCGCACCAGCAGGTAGCCGACCAGGACGACGGGCATCAGGCCGCGCCCGATGTAGTAGAGCTGCCAGGCGAGGTCCAGCCAGGGGCGCCCGGGCGCCCGCGACCCGTTGAGGGTGGCGACCTGCTGGCCGAGCGCGAGCGGCTGGGTGAGCGAGCCGGCGAAGCTGATCAGGGCGCTGATGCCGCTGGCACCGAGCGAGAGGCCGAGGACGATCAGCAGTTCGGCGCCGAGCAGCCGGCGGGACAGGGGCCGGATCCCGGGTTCGGTCGAGACGGTGCTCACGGCGGCTCCAGCGGGCGGGCTTCGCCCCGGGGTCGGCCGACCGCCGGGGCGATCATCCTTCCATACGGGCGCGCGCACCCGGCCGATCCACCCCGCGCTTTCGGACCGCTCCGGCGGGATCCTCAGCCGATCGGCCAGGTGTGCACCGGCTCTCCCCCGCGCATGTACTCGACGTAGCGCCGGGTCATCGCGGCGAGCGCCGCCGGCCGGTCCATCCCGAACCGTTCGCGCAGCCGGTGGAAGGTCGCGCTCTGCCAGGCCGCGCCGTTGGTCCGGCGCAGGCAGCGCTGCTCGATGATGCCGAGGTAGCGGTCCCGGTCGGCCGGCTCCACGCCCCACTCGTCCAGCCCCTGGTAGGCCAGCGGCAGCAGCTCGTTCAGCACCAGGTCGACCGCGGGCACGGCCGCCACGCCGCCGCCCCGGCCGCCCCAGCCGGCCCGCGGCCACTGGAGGACGGCGTCGATCCCGTGCCGCGCGGCGTTGTGGAAGTTCTCGTCGGCCTGGACGAACGGCAGCCGGCTCCAGACCGGCCGGGGCTGCTCGGCCAGGACCCGGACCAGCCCGTAGTAGAAGGCGGCGTTGGCGAGGGTGTCGGCGACGGTCGGCCCGGCCGGCAGCACGCGGTTCTCGACGCGCAGGTGCGGGACGCCCTCGGCGATGTCGTACACCGGGCGGTTCCAGCGGTAGATGGTGCCGTTGTGCAGGCGCATCTCGGCGAGCTTGGGGACGCCGCCGGAGGCCAGCACCTTGGCCGGGTCCTCGTCGTCGCAGATCGGCAGCAGTGCGGGGAAGTACCGCAGGTTCTCGGCGAACAGGTCGAGCGCGGAGTCGACCCAGCGCTCGCCGAACCAGGTGATGGGGCGCACGCCCTGCGCCTTGAGCTCGGCCGAACGGGTGTCGCAGGCCTGCTGGAACAGCACCGGGCGGGTCTCGCGCCACAGCTCCCGGCCGAACAGGAAGGGCGAGTTGGCGCCCAGCGCGATCTGCGGAGCGGAGAGCGCCTGGGCGGCGTTCCAGACCGAGGAGAACCGCTCGGGGGTCACCTGGAGGTGCATCTGGAGGGAGGTGGCGGCCGCCTCGGCCACCATGGTGACCGACTCCAGCTGGAGGCGTTCCACCCCCTCGATGTCCAGGGCGATGTCCTCCCCGCGGGCGGCCAGGATCTGGTCGCTGAGCAGGCTGTACCGCTGGTTGGCGGACATCGAGTCAAGACCGGTGTGGTCGCTCTCCAGCGTCGGCAGGATCCCGATCATGACGATCCGGGCGCCGGCCTCGGCCGCCCTGCGGTCGGCGTAGCGCAGGCCGGTGTCGATCTCCTCCCGCAGTTCCTCCAGCACATGGCCGGTCAGCCGGTGCGGGGCGATGTTGACCTCGATGTTGAACTGGCCGAGTTCGGTCTGGAAGTCGCTGGAGGCGATCGCCCCGAGCACCTGCTCGTTGCGCATCAGCGGCTGCCCCTGGTCGTCCGCCAGGTTGAGCTCGATCTCCAGCCCCATCACGGCCCGCGGCCGGTCGAAGCGGTTCTCGCGGAGCATCCGTTCCAGCACGTCGAGACAGGACTGGAGCTTGCGGCGGTACATCTGCCGGTCCGACAGGTCCGCGCGCGTGGCCACGACCTTCTCGCCCATGGGTCCCCTCCTCTAGGCCGACCGTGCAAGCATCATGCCCATCCCGAAGATCGATACCCGACGGGGTCGAACGTCGTACGAAGCAAGGGAACTGACGTCCTGTCAGTCGAATACCGACTTGCCCTGCACCACTGAACGTGATAAACAGGTCACCCTGCGCACCTGTTCGAGTAAATTCGCACTGCGCTCCAGCCGGCCTGCCGCCGCTCCGATGTCGACGACGACACCGGAGCCCCCTACGGCGACAGCCGCGCCCGCACCGCGATCATGCACAACCGGACAACGGCCCAGGTCCCGTCACACCAGACACGCCACGCCGGTATGCCGCACTCGCACGCCGATCTCTCACGGAGAGGCGACCCCGCCATGACACTGCAGACCCCCCAGCCCCCGCCCAGCGCCCTGCGCGCCGTTCTGGCGGCCCTCGACTCGGAGACCGCGCTGCGCCAACCGGCCGCCGCCGCGCTGCGCCATCCCGCGGGCACCCTGCTGCCCGCGCACCCGCTCGCAGTGCACGTCCTGGACGGCCCCAGGCCGCGGCTCACGGCCGCACGGCGGACGGGCTGGCGCTTCCTGATCAAGGACGGCAGCGAGGTGGCGGCGGCGGCGGAGGTGGTGCAGAGCGTCGAGGGGCACACCTTCTCCCACTTCACGGCCGGCCCCTACCTGGACTCGACGGTCCGGGCGCTGCGGCAGGCCTGGCAGCTCGCACAGACCTCGCGCGCCCGGCACCAGCCCCGACTGCTGACCTTTCCGGGCCAGTACGCCACCGCCCTGTGGCTGCACGCCCCGGACGCCGTCCCGGCCGCCGATCTGCTGATCCCGCTGGCGCCCGCGCCGCTCGGCGTCACCGCGCACCGCGCCTACCCGGCGACGGACCTGCTGGCGCTGCTCGCCGCCCCCGCCGCGGCCAAACCGCTGGTGCTCGGAGTCTCCTGAGGCGCACCCCCCGGACGGGTCATGCCGAGTAGCCCGACCGGGCTACCACAGGCATGGCCCGTCCGGTACTTATTTCCGCCGCGCACCATCTGAATGGGTGATCTATGCCCGGGAGTTGTGGCGCATGTCACCAAATTGCTGCGCTCGGGGCACCGGACGTCGACACTGGGAACCAGCGTGGAAGGACCACCTGTCCTACCCACAGAATCGTCGGCTCACACCTGGGCCGGCGGGACAGGATCCGGCTACCGCGGCGGCTCCCGGCGGACTACCCGACGGCAACCGCATCACGGGGAGGATCGCGAGCGAAGCGAGGGTACGACCCATGTGCCAGCACCGTCCGGAGTGCCCGTCCGCCGACTCCGAGGACCGCGAGGCCGCCGCGACCGTGGCCTGCCACCCCGAGCAGGGCTGGAGCCTGCTCTGCAACGGCGTCCTGCTCTTCGAGGACACCGGGGAACTGCTGCCCGACGGCCGGGTGATCGCCCCGCGCCGCCCGCTGGCCTTCGCCGCCTGAACGGCGCGGCACCGGTCGGCGACAGACTGACGGGGTGGGCCCCGGCGGAGTTCGTTCCGCCGGGGCCCACCCCGTTCACGTGCCGTCAGGCCGCGCCGCCCGGGCGCGGCACCGGTCAGGCGCCGTACTCGTCCAGCGGCGGGCAGGAGCAGACCAGGTTTCGGTCGCCGTACGCGCCGTCGATCCGGCTCACCGGCGGCCAGTACTTGTCCGCCGGGTTCACGCCGGCCGGGAAGACCGCCTCGTGGCGCGAGTAGCCGCGGGTCCACTCGCCGGCCAGGGTGGCCGCGGTGTGCGGGGCGCCGCGCAGCGGGTTGTCCTCCGCGGCCCACTCGCCCGAGCCGACCTTGTCGATCTCGGCGCGGATCTCGATCATCGCGGCGCAGAACCGGTCGATCTCGTGCAGGTCCTCGGACTCGGTCGGCTCGATCATCAGGGTGCCGGCCACCGGGAACGACATCGTCGGCGCGTGGAAGCCGTAGTCGATCAGGCGCTTGGCGATGTCGTCCACCGTCACGCCCGTCTCCTTGGTGAGCGGACGGATGTCGATGATGCACTCGTGCGCGACCAGCCCGCCGGGGCCGGTGTAGAGCACCGGGAAGTGCGGGGCCAGGCGCTTGGCGATGTAGTTGGCGTTCAGCACGGCGACCTGGGTCGCGCGCTTGAGGCCCTCGCCGCCCATCAGCCGGACGTACGACCAGGAGATCGGCAGGATCGCGGCCGAGCCCCAGGGCGCCGCCGAGATCGGGCCGACACCGGTCGCGGGTCCCGCCTCGCTCTGCAGCGGGTGGTTCGGCAGGTACGGCGCCAGGTGCGCGCGGACGGCCACCGGGCCGACGCCCGGGCCGCCGCCGCCGTGCGGGATGCAGAAGGTCTTGTGCAGGTTCAGGTGCGAGACGTCCGCGCCGAACTTGCCCGGCTTGGCCAGGCCCACCAGCGCGTTGAGGTTGGCGCCGTCCACGTACACCTGACCGCCGGCCTCGTGCACGGCCGCGCAGATGTCGGTGATGGTCTCCTCGAACACGCCGTGCGTGGACGGGTAGGTGACCATCAGCACCGAGAGCTGCTCGCGGTGCTGCTCGATCTTGGCGCGCAGGTCGTCCACGTCGACGTCGCCGTCGACCAGCGTCTTGACCACGACCACGCGCATGCCGGCCATCACGGCGGAGGCCGCGTTGGTGCCGTGCGCCGAGGACGGGATCAGGCAGACGTCGCGCTGGGTGTCGCCGTTCGCGTGGTGGTAGGCGCGGACGGCCAGCAGGCCCGCCAGCTCGCCCTGCGAACCGGCGTTGGGCTGGATGGAGACCGCGTCGTAGCCGGTCACCTCGACGAGCTGCTGCTCCAGCTGGCGGATCAGGGTGAGGTAGCCCTGGGCCTGCTCGATCGGCGCGAAGGGGTGCAGCTGGCCGAACTCGGGCCAGGTCACCGCCTCCATCTCGGTGGTCGCGTTGAGCTTCATGGTGCAGGAGCCCAGCGGGATCATGCCGCGGTCCAGCGCGTAGTCGCGGTCCGACAGGCGGCGCAGGTAGCGCAGCATGGCGGTCTCGGAGCGGTGGCTGTGGAAGACCGGGTGGGTGAGGTAGTCGTCCTCGCGCAGCAGCGCGGCGGGCAGCGCCTCGGCGGTCTCGTCGATCTCGGTCTGCGGCACGCCGAAGGCGGCCCAGACACCGGCCAGGTGCTCGCGGGTGGTGGTCTCGTCACAGGAGACCGAGATCAGGTCCGCGCCGTCCTGGTGGACGTTGATGCCGTGGGTCCGCGCGGCGGCGGCGATCTCGGCGGCGCGGCCGGGGACCTTGGCGGTGACGGTGTCGAAGAACTCGCCGTGCAGCAGCTCGACGCCCCCGGCGCGCAGCCCGGCCGCGAGCGCGGCGGCGTAGCGGTGGGTGCGGCGGGCGATGTCGGCCAGGCCGTCGGGGCCGTGGTAGACGGCGTACATCGAGGCCATCACAGCGAGCAGCACCTGCGCGGTGCAGATGTTGCTGGTGGCCTTCTCGCGGCGGATGTGCTGCTCGCGGGTCTGCAGGGCGAGCCGGTAGGCGCGGTTGCCGTCGGCGTCGACCGAGACGCCGACCAGGCGGCCGGGCAGCGAGCGGGCGTACTCGGCGCGCACCGAGAGGTAGCCGGCGTGCGGGCCGCCGAAGCCCATCGGGACGCCGAAGCGCTGCGAGGTGCCGCAGGCGATGTCGGCGCCGAGCGAGCCGGGCGACCTGAGCAGGGTGAGCGCCAGCAGGTCGGCGGCCACGGCGACGACGGCGCCGAGCCCGTGGGCCTGCTCGATCAGCGGCTCCAGGTCGCGCACCACACCGGTGGCACCCGGGTACTGGAGCAGCACGCCGAAGACGCCGCGCTCGGCGATCTCGGCCGGGATGCCCGCCGCGAGGTCGGCGACGACCACCTCCACGCCGGTCGGTTCGGCGCGGGTCCGGATCACCGCGACGGTCTGCGGCAGGGTCTCGGCGTCGACCAGGAACACGCCGCCCTTGACCTTGGTGACCCGGCGGGTCAGCGCCATCGCCTCGGCGGCGGCGGTGCCCTCGTCCAGCAGGGAGGAGCCGGAGGTCGGCAGGCCGGTGAGGTCGGAGACCACGGTCTGGAAGTTGAGCAGCGCCTCCAGGCGGCCCTGCGAGATCTCGGGCTGGTACGGCGTGTAGGCGGTGTACCAGGCCGGGTTCTCCATGACGTTGCGCAGGATCACCGGCGGCGTGAAGGTGCCGTAGTAGCCCAGGCCGATCATCGGCGTGAGCACCTGGTTGGCGGCGGCGAGCTCGCGCAGCTCGGCCAGCACCTGGGCCTCGGTGCGGCCGGCGGGCAGGTCGAGCCCGTCGATCGAGCGGATCGCCTCGGGCACGGCGGCGGCGGACAGCTCGTCCAGGGAGGCGTAGCCCACCTGGGCGAGCATCTTCTCCTGGGCCCCGGTGTCGGGGCCGATGTGGCGGGTCTCGAAGGGGCTGGCCTGCTCAAGCTCGGCGAGGGTCGCTGAGCTGAGCGGGCGACCGGCGTTCGGCTGGGCGTTCATGATGGTCGAGGCCTCCTGGTCACGGACCGGCGGGGGCGCGCACGCCGGTCGGCCGTGGCCGCTGCGGACAGCGGGCCGGCCCTGGCGAACGAACCCAACAGGCCTCCCCCTCTGTCATCGGGACCTGAGAGCTTCGCCCGCGCGGGGTGCGTCGGCACCCCGCCGGCTTGCACCGTCGGTGAGGGTGGTGGCCGTCGGCTCCCTCGCCGGCGGTCCTGCCCTGCTTTCCAGAGTGACCTATCCCACACGGTACGGATGCCTGAGAGATTCCGGGGAGGAGTTGCTCCTTCGGCGCCCCCGCCACGGGTTCCCGGTGGCCGGGGACTCTCCCGAGCGGGCTCGGCGGTCGCGCCCAGGGTACCAGCGGGAGCCCTCCCGATCACGGGTGCGCCCCCGCTCCTCGTCCGGGTGCGCACTGGTCCGGGAAGGCGGACGGCCCGCCCGGACGGCGGCGCTCGGCTCGCAGGCGCCCGGTTCATGCCTTTTCGTATGAAGTGGCGGATGGGCCGGACCCTCCAGCCGCACCCCTGCGGGAATTCCGCAGGAGCATCCGCACCGGAGGAATTGAGTGCAAACCGACATCGACCCCAGAGACCTGATCGGGCACCGGGCGGTCGACCGCAACGGCGACAAGATCGGCACCGTGGACGAGGTGTACCTGGACGACGCGACCGGCCAGCCCGAGTGGGCCGCCGTGCGGACGGGCATCTTCGGCCGCGACGCCTTCGTCCCGCTGACCACCAGCGAGTTCTCGGGTGAGGAACTGCGGGTCCCGTACGACAAGTCGCTGGTGAAGGAGTCGCCGGACTTCGGCGTGGGCCAGCACCTCTCCCCCGCCCAGGAGCTCCAGCTGTACCGCTACTACGGGCTCGACACCCCGGCGGACAACCAGTCCGGCTCGGCGAAGGACGACACCCGCGCGGACGACCGGCCGGCCGACCTCGACTTCGGTGCCGTCCCCGGCGCGGCCGGCCCGGCCGGTACGGCGGCGGCCGGCGCGGCCGTGGCGGGGGGCGCGGCGGCGGCGGCAGCGGCGGGCGGCGCGGTGGCGGGCCGCGGCACCGAGGCCTCCGCGGCGGAGCAGGCCGCACCGGCCGCCGCCGTACCGGAGAAGGCCGAGAAGCTGGAGAAGCTGGAGCGGGTCGCCGAGCCGCCGGCCTCGTTGACGCCCGAGCACCGGGCGCCCTCCGGCGAGGAGGCGGGCGGCCGTGCGGCGGGCGCGGACTCCGCCGCGCCGGCGGGCCGGTCGGGTCCGACGCCGATGTACGCCAAGCCGGCCGCGGCCGAACCGCTCGCCGGCGCCGGCGCGGATGCCGCGAGCACCGCTCCGGGTGGCCCGGTGGAGATCACCTGCCACGAGGAGCGCCTCGACATCTCCACCGAGTGGCAGGTGACGTACACGGCGCGGCTGCGCAAGTACGTGACCAGTGAGACCGTCGAGCGGCACGTGCCGGTGGTGCGGGAGCGGGTGCGGGTGGAGCGGGTCCCGGTGACCGAGGGCGAGCGGGACGCGCTGACCCAGGAGGAGATCGCGGAGGCCGTGGAGGAGGTCACGCTGCGCGAGGAGCGGCCGGTGGTGCGCAAGTACCTGGTGCCGATCGAGCGGGTGCGGCTGGTGGTGGAGCGGTACACCGACGACCACGTGGTGCGCGAGGAGCTGCACCGGGAGCACGTCGAGATCCAGGACGGCTCGACGGCCGGCACTCCGAGCTCCCCGGCCGGGTCCGACGCCCGGGCGGTGTCAGGCGCGGCGCCGGGCCGGGGGGTCCGGGCTGGTCGGTCACGCTGGGGTCCCTCCTTCGCCGCGGGCGGTCCGCACGGCGGGCGGTCCGCCCGACA
>NZ_JBHUSG010000015.1:0-166622 GCF_042673745.1 Kitasatospora sp. NPDC057015 | reverse complement strand
CCCCGGTCCTGACCTCGGACCGGGGCGCGCCGCCGTCTCCTCACGTGACCGCCACCGCGGGCACGCTCACTCCTGCTGGCCCCACACCCGGGCGAGGACGCCGCTCAGCACCACCAGCGTCGCGAAGACGGCCGCGGGCGCCTTCCGCCACCACGCCGCGAGGGCTACCGCGCCAGCCCCGTACCAGAGCACCTCGAAGCCGATCCGCGGCCAGTCGCTCAGCATGTAGGTCGCGGTGGGCGCGCCGAAGAGGGCCCACAGCACGATCAGCAGGAGCGGGCCGCCCAGGCCCAGCAGCAGACGGGCGGAGAGGCGGGGGCGGGCGGTGAAACCCCAGCCGCCGACGGAGACGTAGACCACGAGCTCCAGCAGGAACGCCAGACCGAGATTCAGGTTCTTGGCCAGACCGGACACGATCGGGTCACCTTCCAGGCAGGCAGGCAGGCAGGCAGGCAGGCAGGCAGACGGGCCGGTCCCGCGGTTGGGGCGGGGCCGGCCGATCGGCGGGATGTCGGGACGATTCTACTGAACTGCCGTCACCAGGAAGGTGTTTCCAGAACCTCCAGGACGGCCACGGTCCACATGAAGCCGATTCCGGCGCCGGCGGTCACGATCAGGTCGCCCGGCTTCGGGCGGCCGGTCTCGAAGAGCCGGTTCAGGCCGATGATCTGGTCGCCGCCGCCCATGTGGGCGTAGTCCAGGCCCCACTCGTAGACGGTGCGGTCGGGGTCGAGGCCGAGGGCGCCGTGGAAGCCCCACTCGACGATGGTCCTGGACATGTTGGCGTGGACGAACCACTGGGTGTCGCCGAGTTCGCAGTCGGCGTCGGTGAGGGCCTGGGTGAGGACGGTGCCGAAGTTCTTGTTGATCCGGGCGATCGCCTCGTCGTAGGCGCCCTCGTTGCGGCCCAGCCAGTGGCTCTTGCGGCCGGCCAGGTCGACCGGCCCGCCGGTGTGGAACGGCGCCGGGGTCCACGCGTCCTCGCCGCGGTAGAGGGGTTCGAGCGAGGGGTCGCCGTGGCTGGCGGTGGACCGGACCTTGAGGAAGCCGCCCCGGGTGGAGAGCACCACGGCGCCCGCGCCGTCGCCGTAGACGACCTGGTCGTCCGCCTTCCAACGGTCCCAGTAGGGCAGCTTGAAGGCGTCGCCGGTGGTGACCAGGGCGGCGTCGCGGTCCGGGCGGGCCGAGATCCAGGAGGCCGCGACCTCGACGGCGGCCAGGCCGCTGTTGGATCCCTGCCGTACCTCGAAGGCGGCTCCGTGGCCGCCGACGGTCTCGTTCTGCACGTAGTGCGCGGGCGTCCACACGTCCTGGCCCTGGTGCCCGACGCTGGCGTGCACGACCAAACCGAACTCCTCGGCGGCGACACCGGAGCGCTCCACGGCCTGGCGCCCGGCCGCGGCGGCCATGACCGGACCGGTCTCCTCCTCGGACGCGACGCGGACGGCGCGGTAGCCGTTGGCCTCGCGCTCGCCCTCGCCGTAGTGGCCGTCGGCCACCGCCTGCTCGGCGGTGCAGACCTGCTCCGGCAGGAAGGCGCCGAGACCGGCGATGTACAGGTTCTGCCAGCGCATTGCGGGCTCCTCACTCAGGGGTGTGGGCGGTACCGGCCGGCCGCGGCCGGCGCAGCCAGCCTCGCCGCCGCCGCTCGAAGCCCTCTCGAACCGTGGTGCAGCTGCGGGTCCGGCACCGGGCTCAGACCGCCGTCGGCACCAGATCCTGCGTGTCGGCGACGAGTTGGCGGGTGAAGCCGGCGAACTGCTCACCCAGGAAGTAGAAGTGCCCGCCGGGGAAGAAGCGGCTGCGGAACCCGGCCGTGGTCTCCTGCTCCCAGGCGAGCATCGAATCCTGCGGTGCCCAGGCGTCCCCCAGCCCCCCGAGTGCGACGATCGGGCAGCTCAGCGGCGCACGCCGCGCCTGCGGACGGTACGACTCGACCGCCCGCAGGTCGGCACGGCTGATCCGCAGGAACCGCTCGACGAACCCCGGCACCTCGCGGACGCGCTCCGGAGTGCCGCCGAGCCCCAGGAGCTCGTCCAGCAACTCCGCGTCCTCCAGGGTGTGCAGGCGTCGGCGCACCTGCTCCTGGTGGACCGGTGCGACCCGGCCCGAGACGGCGACCCAGGACGGGACCGTGCCCCGCGCCTCCAGCCCGCGGGCGACCTCGACCGCGAGGATCGCCCCCAGGCTGTGGCCGAAGAGCGCGACCGGCGCGTCGAGCCAGGGCAGCACGTCCGCGAGCGCGAGCGAGACCAGTTCCCGCATGTCCAGCAGCGGTGGTTGGCTGTGGCGTTTACCGCGGCCCGGCAGGTCCAGCAGCACCAGGTCCCAGTCCCGGGGCAGGTCCCGGCCCATCGGGTGGTAGACCGACGCGGACCCGCCCGCGTGGTGGAAGCCGACCAGGCGAAGGGCCGGCCGGTCGACCGGGCGCGGTCGTACGAAGGGGGTCATGCGTTCTGCTCCAGGCTCCGACGGTGCGCAGGCACCGCTGCACGGCTGACGACGAAGGTGCTGAGACGGTGGAACATGACGTCCAGCGGGACGTCCTCCAGGAAGAGGTCCAGGGGGAGGTCGTCGACGCCGTACTCCTCCTCGACGGCGACGGTGAGCTGCATGGCGCCGAAGGAGTCGCCGCCCGCCTCGGCGAACGGGCGGCTGCCGTCCAGTTCGTCGGCGTGCAGGATGCCAGCCAGCCGGGAGCGCAGGAACTCCTCCACCCCCCGCTCGTCGTCCCCGGTCGCTGCGCCGGTGCCGGCGCCGTGCGGGGGATTCCCGACCGTGGCCCCGGTGCCCGCCCCGCCGGACGGCGTGGGCTCGTCGACCCAGCAGCGGCGCCGGCGGAAGGCGTAGGTCGGCAGGTCGCCGACCAGCATCTCGCCGGCCGGGCGCAGCGCCTCGAAGCGCAGGTCGGCCCCGGCGGTGAAGAGCGCGCCCAGGGCGGCGAGCAGGAGCTCCGGCGTCTCGGCGGGGTCGGCGCCGACCAGCGGGTGGAGCGTCCCGTCCCACTCCAGCGCCGCGTGCACGCCCGCCGGCAGTGCCGGGCCTCCGGGTTTCACTCGCAGTCCGAGCCGGGCCAGCGCCCCGATGAGCCCCGCCTCGGTCGCGGCCGGGCTGGCCAGCCCGGGGTGGGCGGCGGCCAGCGCGTCCAGACCGGCCCGCAGCGACGGCCCCTCGACGACGGTCAGTCGCACCACGGGCGGATCACCCACGGGTGCGGTCGGGTGCTGTTCGACCGCTGTGCGCAGCGCGCGGGCCAGCTCCGCGCCGGTGCGGCCGGTGACCGCGATCCGGTGCTCGAAGGGGACCCGGCCGACGCGCAGCGTGTGGCCGACCGAACGCAGCCGCTCCCCGTCCGCGTCCTCGACGGCCGCGGCCGTCTCCACGGCCAGTCGGTGGAGGCTGTCCGGGTGCCTGGCCGACAGCACCACCAGTTCCGGCCCGCCGACCGTGCCACCCGCGTCGGCCCGCGGTCGGACGGTGCTCCGGTGGGCCGTCAGCACGGCGTGGGCGTTGGTGCCGCTCATGCCGAACGCGCTGATCCCGGCGACCCGCCCGGCTTGGGCCCCGGGCCACGGCGCCGCCGCGCGGGGGACGGTGAGCCGCGTGCGGTCCCAGGGGATGAAGGTGTTGAGCTCGCCGTCGTCCGGGCCGAGGGCCGCCGGGATGATCCCGTGCCGCAGCATCAACGCCACCTTGATCAGACCGGCGACGCCGGCGGCCGCCTCCAGGTGCCCGAACCGGGACTTGACGCTGCCGATGGCCAGCGGCGACGTCCGGCCGGGGGCTCCGGAGCCGAGCACGGCGTCCAGCGCCCCCGCCTCGATCGGGTCGCCGAGGGAGGTGCCGGTGCCGTGGGCCTCCACCCAGCCGACCTCGGCCGGGTCCGTGCGGGCGTCCCGGTAGGCCGCCCGGATCACCTCCTGCTGGGCCGGTCCGTTGGGGACGGTCAGCCCGGAGGAGGCACCGTCGTGGTTGGTCGCCGAGCCGCGCAGCACGGCCAGTACCGGGCGGCCTTCCGCCTCGGCGTCGGCCAGCCGCATCAGCATCAGCATCCCGACGCCCTCGCCGCGGCCGTAGCCGTCGGCGGCGGCGGTGAAGGACTTGGACCGGCCGTCGGGGGCCAGTGCACGGCTCTGGCAGAGGGAGACCATCAGGTCCGCGGAGAGCAGCAGGTTGGCGCCGCCGACCAGGGCGTAGCGGCACTCCTCGCGGCGCAGGCTCTGCGCCGCGAGGTGCAGGGCGACCAGCGAGGAGGAACAGGCCGTGTCGACGCTGACCGCCGGGCCGGACAGGCCCATCACGTAGCTGACCCGGCCGGCGGCCATCGAGTGGCCGGCGCCGATCCCGTAGTAGGGGTCGATGCCCGACTTGTCCTCGCGGCCGGCGAACCGCTCCGCGTACTCGGAGGTCATGATGCCGAGGAAGACCCCGACGGGCAGCCGGTCCTGACGGCGCATCGCGAGTCCGGCCCGCTCCGCCGCCTCCCAGGCGGTCTCCAGCAGCAGGCGCTGCTGGGGGTCGATCGCCTCGGCCTCGCGCTGCGAGATGCCGAAGAACGCGGGGTCGAAGCCGGCGATGTCGTCCAGGAAGCCGGCCCGGTCGACGTAGGAGCGGCCGGGCAGCCCGGGGCGCGGGTCGTGGACCGCGCGCAGTGCGGGACGGTCGGCGGGGATCGGGCCGCGTCCGTCGGCGTCGGAGAGCAGGAAGTCCCAGTACTGCTCGGGCGTGCTGAGGCCACCGGGCAGTCGCAGGGCGACGGACACCACGGCCAGGGGTGCGTGTCGGGCCTCCTCCAGCTCGCCGACCCGCTGCCTGAGCGAGCGCGAGAGCCGGAGCTGTTCCTCCAGCAGGGCGCGGATCTCTTCGAGTCGCATCGTCGTCCTCACTTCGCCAGGTCGTTTCGCACGGCGCTGAGCAGCTCGTCCAGGCTGAGGGCCCCGAGGTCGCCCTCGGGGCCCTGGCCGTTCTCGTCGGGCTCGTGGGTCCCGGCGGGCTCGTCCATCCCGTCGGGACGGGCGGGCCCGACGGTCGCCTCCTCGGTTCGCCGGTCCGCTGTTCGCTCGTCCTCGGTGGCGAGCAGTGCGGCGACGAAGCCGGCGAGCGCGGTGACCGTCGGGTGGTCGATGGCCACGGTGGCGGGCAGGTCCATGGCGAGGTCGTGGGCCAGGGCGGACCTCAGGTCGATCGCCATGATCGAGTCGAGGCCGAGGTCGGCGAAGCCGACCGTGTCGCGGACGGCGGCCGGGTCGCCCAGCAGCCGGCCGACCAGCGCCCGCACCTCCTCCAGCAGCAGCTCCTCGCGGGCCGGGCCGGCGGCCCGGGACAGCCTGTCCCGCAGCCCGCCCCGGCCTCCACCGGCAGCCGCTCCGGCGCCCGCGGCCCCGTCCGGGGCGCCCGCGGGGTCCGACAGCAGGCCCTGGACCAGGGCTGCGGCGGGGGAGCCGGCCAGCCGCTCGCGGTACCGGGCGGCGTCCAGGGCGACCGCGGCGAGCCGGGCCTGCCCGCCCGTGAGGGCGAGCGCCAGCAGCGGCCGGGCCTGGTCGTCGCCGAGCGCCCGTACGCCCATCCGCTCCGCCGCCCGGGCCACCACCTCGGTGCCGGCCAGACCGGCCCGGTCCTGCGGTACCCACGGCCCCCAGGCGACGGCCGTCGCGGGGACGCCGCGCGACCGCAGCGCGGCGGCCAGGCCGTCCAGGTACCCGTTGGCGGCGGCGTAGTTCACCTGCCCGGCGGAGCCCAGCAGGGCGGAGACGGACGAGAACAGCACGAAGGCGTCGAGCTCCAGCCCGGCCACGGCCGCGGCCAGCGCCTGCGCGCCGCCCGCCTTCGCCGCGAAGACCTGGGCGAAGGACTTCGGCGTGAGCTGCCCGAAGGGCCGGTCGTCGCTGCCGCCCGCGAGGTGGAAGACCCCGCGCAGCGGAGCCTCGGCCGCGGCGGTGCGCACCGCCGCGGCGCAGTCCTCGGGCCGGGTCACGTCACCGGAGACCACCGCCACCCGGACGCCCGCCGCGCGCAGCTCCGCGATCACCGACTCGGCCACCGCGTCCGGCTGCGAACGGGCCATCAGGGTGACGGCGGGCGCCCCCTGGGCGGCGACCGTCCGAGCGACGCTGAGCCCGAGCGCACCCAGGCCGCCGGTGATCAGCACCCCGCCGCGCCACTGCGGCTCGACCGGGGTCCTGACGACGGGCTCCAGCCGGGCCACCCGGGCTCCCTCGGCGCCGAGGGTGAACCGGCCCTCCAGGAACTCGCCGGAGACCGCCCGGCCGAGCAGCCCGCCCAGGGCCGCGGCCTCGAAGCCCGGCTCCAGCGCGATCCGCAGCAGGCGGCGCTCCCGGTCCTCGACCTCCAGGGCGGCCAGCAGGCCCCACACGCTCTCGCGCACCGGCGCGGCGGCGGCTCCGCCGTGGGCCAGCACCGCGTAGGGGGTGTGCCGCACCGGCTCGGCGGCGAGCTGCGCGGCCAGCTCCGTGGTGACGGCGAGCGCCTCGTCGGCGCCGACCGGTCCGTCGCCCTCGAACGCCAGCAGCCGGGCGTCCAGCACCAGGTCGGCTGCGCTCCCGCCGTCGACGTCGGCGAGCAGCCGGTGGCCGAGCGCGTGCAACTGCTCGGCGACGGCCTTGGCCTGCGGGCTCTCCACACCGAGGAGCCGGATCCGCAGCGGCTGCGGGTCGGTGGTCCGGGCCGCCGGCGGCAGCGGCTGCCAGCCGACCGTGTAGGCGTGCGCGGCACCGCTGCGCAGGCTCTGCTCCAGCACCCCGCGGGGCGCGTGCCGGACCCGGAAGCCGTCGGCGACCATGACGCTCTCGCCGTCGGCGCGGAACATGTGCAGGTCGGCCAGCTCCACCCGGCTGCGGCCGCGCGGGAGTTCGTCGGCGCGGCGGACGCGGACGTGGCCCCACAGCTCCTCCCTGCCTCCGGGGCGGCCGGGGAAGGAGAGGCGGTCGGCCGCGAAGGGGATCGCCAGCGAGGGCGCCTCCTCGGCGGTCTCGTCCACCATGAAGCCGGCGATGCTCTGGAAGAGCGAGTCGATCAGGCCGGGGTAGATCTCGTAGTCACCCGGTGCGTCCGGGAGTTGTGGTTGCGCGTAGCGGACCAGTGCCTCGTCCCCGCGGATCCACACGTCGGCGATCCAGCGGAAGGACGGGCCGAGGGTGTAGCCGAGCGCACGGAAGTAGTCGTAGAACTCCGCGCCGCCGACGTGTCGTTCGGCGGAGGCGACGAAGGCCTCCCGGTCCGGGGCCGGGTGCGCGGCCGGCCGCACTTCGCCGACGCGTCCGCTGATGTGACGCTGCCACAGTCCGCGGTCGGCGTCGAGCAGCGAGTGCACGCCGAGCTCGCGGGCGTCGTCCCGCGCGCCGACCAGGATCTGTGCCTCGTAGCGCTCGCCGTCCTTGATGACCAGGGCGCGCGGGCAGACCAGGTCCTCCAGGGCGAACGGCCGGCCGCCGGCGGCCAGTGCGGACAGCACGGTGGCCAGGTGCGAGGCCGCCGGGGTGACCACCGTCCCGTACAGCCGGTGGTCGGTCAGGTAGGCCGGGAAGTCGGCGCGCCGCTCGAAGGAGAACGCCCGCCCGGGCAGGGCGGGCGAGTGCAGCTCGGTGCCCCAGTGCCGGGTGCCGCGCGGGCCGGCGGAGGCCGGCGCCGGGTCGGCGGTCCGGTCGCCGGTCGTGGTCCAGTGGCGGGTCGGGGCGAAGGGGTAGCGCGGCGCCTCGGTGCGGTCGGCGCGGGTGGCGGCCTGGACGGCCGCCCAGTCCAGGGCCCGGCCGCGGTGGTAGAGCGTCTGCGCGGCGGTCAGCATCGTCTGCCGGTCGTCCCCGCCGCGCCGCAGTGACGGCGCGACTCCGCCGGCGGGCGCGAGCCCGGCCACGGAGACCAGGTGGCCGAGCGTGCGGTCCGGGCCGATCTCCAGGCAGAGGTCGACGTCCAGGTCGGCGAGCCGGGACGCGCCCTGGTGGAAGAGCACCGGCCGGCGCACGTGCCGCCCCCAGTAGGCGGCGTCGTACTCGTCCGGGCCGGCCAGCCGGCCGGTGACGTTGCTGATGATCGGGATGCGCGGGGCGGAGAACCGGAACGGCGCCGTGATCGCCACCAGCTCGCCCAGGATCGGGTCCATCAGCCGCGAGTGGAAGGCGTGCGAGACCAGCAGGCCGCGGGCGTGGGTGCGCTGCGCCTTCATCCGCGCCGCGAAGTCGGCCAGGAGCCCGGGCGAGCCGGCGACGACGACCGACTGCGGGCCGTTGACGGCCGCGATGTCCAGGCCGCTGCCGTGCACCCACTCCTCGACCTGCTCCAGGGGTGCCTGTACGGCCAGCATGCCGCCGTGCTCGGTTCCCTGCATCAGCCGGGCGCGCTCGACGACGAGGGCCAGCCCGGCCTCCAGGTCCAGCACCCCGGCGTGGATCGCCGCGGCGATCTCGCCGACGCTGTGGCCGACGACGACGGAGGCGGTCACACCCCACGAGCCCCACAGCTCGGCGAGCGCCAACTCCAGGGCGACCAGTGCGGGTTGGGTGTACCTGGTCTGGTTGACCAACTCCCTGTCCGCGCCGTGGAAGAGCAGCTGGTGCAGCGTGATGCCGAGCTCGGGCGCCACGATCCGGTCGCACGCGTCGAAGGTCTCCCGGAACACCGGCTCGTCCTCGTAGAGCCGGCGGCCCATGCCGAAGTACTGGCTGCCCTGACCGGAGAAGAGGAAGGCGACCTTCGGAGCCCGCTCCGCCGGGCCGTGGGCCTCCTCGCGGGCGAGTCCGGCGAGCAGGTCCGCGCGGGTCCGTCCGACCACCGCCCGGCGCACGCCCAGGTGGGCGCGGCCGCGTCCGGCGGTCGCCGCGAGGCCGCCCGTCTGCTCGTCCCCGGCCTGCTCCAGCCGCTCGCGCCAGGCGGCGGTCACCCGGTCCAGGCCGTCCCGGTCGGGCGCGGAGAGCGGCAGCAGGAACGGTCCCTCGCCGGTCCGCGGCGTCGGGCGAGGCGCGGCCTCGCCCACGACCACGTGGGCGTTGGTGCCGGAGAAGCCGAAGCCGGAGACGCCCGCCAGCCTAGGTCTGCCCCCGGATCGCCAGGCGATCGGCTCGTCCACCACCCGCAGGTTCATCTCCCGCCAGGGGACGCGGGGGTTGCGGGTGTCGCAGTGCAGGCCGGCCGGGAGCAGCTCGTGCCGCAGCGCGAGCACGGTCTTGACGACGGCCGCGATGCCGGAGGCCGACTCGCAGTGGCCGATGTTGCTCTTGACCGAGCCGACCAGCAGCGGACGCCCCGGCTCGCGCCCGCCGCCGAGCGCCGACCAGGCCGCGCCCAGCTCGATCGGGTCGCCGAGCGCGGTGCCGGTGCCGTGGGCCTCCAGATAGTCGACGTCCGCGCCCCGGATCCCGGCATCGGCCAGCGCGGCGGCGATGACCGCCTGTTGGGCCCTGCCGCTGGGGGCGGTGAGCCCGGAGGAGGCGCCGTCCTGGTTGACCGCGCTGCCATGCAGGACCGCCAGCACCCGGTCGCCGTCACGCTCGGCGTCACTGAGCCGCTTGAGCACCAGCACGCCGCAGCCCTCGGCCCGGACGAAACCGTCGGCCTCGGCGGAGAAGGTCCTGCAGCGGCCCGTGGGGGAGAGCATGTGGGCGCGGCTCACCGCGACCGAGCACTCCGGTGAGGCGATCACGTTGACGCCGGCGGCGAGTGCCGCGTCCGTCTCCCCGGAGCGCAGCGAACGCATCGCCAGGTGCAGCGCAACCAGCGAGGACGAGCAGGCGGTGTCGATCGCCAGGGCCGGGCCGTGCAGGCCGAGCAGGAAGGAGAGGCGTCCGGCGGCGGCGTTGAGCGCGGTGCCGGTGGAGTGGTAGGCGTCCAGGGAGTCCAGACCGTCACGCTCCAGCAGGCGCGCGTAGTCGGAGTTGGAGATGCCGAGCCAGACGCCGGTACGGCTGCCCCGGAGGCGGTGCGGATCGGTGCCGCTGTCCTCCAGGGCGTGCCAGGCGACCTCCAGCAGCAGCCGGTGCTGCGGGTCGAGGCTGCGCGCCTCGCGCGCCGGGATGCCGAAGAAGCCGGCGTCGAAGCGGGCCCGGTCGCCGAGCCAGCCGCCCTGGTCGCTGGTGATCCGCCCGGTGCGGACCGGGTCCGGGTCGGTCAGCCGGTCGCCGTCCCACAGGTCGGGCGTGACCGTGCCGACACCGTCGCGGCCCTCGCGCAGCAGGTCCCACAGCTCCTCGGTGGAATCGGCGCCGGGGAAGCGCCCGGCCATGCCGACGATGGCGATGGGCTCGTTCGGGGCGGGATCGGGAGCAGGATCGGGATCGGGCGCAGGGGTTGCGGCGGGTGTGGACGGAGCGAGGGGAGTGGACACGGACGGCGCGGCGGCCAGGGCCGTCGGGGCCGGGGCCGGTGCGGGAGCCGTGGTCGCCGGGGCGAGCAGCGCCAGCAGCCGGTTCGCGAGCTCGGTGACGGTCGGGTGGTCGAAGACGTCGGTGACCGACAGCGGCACGCCGTACCGGTCGGCCAGGTGCAGGGCCAGGTCCGAGGCCATGATGGAGTCCAGGCCCAGGTCCAGGAACCCCCGGTCCTCCGCCAGCGGCGTGCCCTCGGCGTGGCCCAGCTGCCCGGCCACCGCAGCGCCCACGCGGGTACGCAGCTCGGCCGCCCGGGCCTGCTCGGGCAGGGCGAGGACGTCCGCCGCGCCGGATCCGGCGCGGGGCGCCTCTCCCGGGGCGGCAGCGGTGGGCGGCGCGACCTCGGCGAACAGCGGCCGGGGCCGGCGCGCGGCCATCACACCGGCGAACCTCGGCCAGTCCACGTCGCAGGCGAGCAGCAGCGGGTCGGCGCCGGTCGCGGGCGTCGCCAGTGCCGCCGCGCCCGCGTCGGGCGCGAGCGAGTGCACACCCATCCGGGCCAGGTCGGCGCGGCCCGCGGCGTCGGCCATGCCGTCCAGGTCCCACGGGCCGAAGGCGATCACGCTGGAGGGCAGGCCCTGCCGGGCACGGGTCGCGCCGATGGTGTCGAGGCCGCCGTTGGCCGCGGCGTAGGCACCGTAACCGTCGGTGCCCCACAGCGCGGAGACGGAGGAGGTCTGCACGAAGAAGTCGAGCGGCCAGGCACGGCCGAGCAGGTGCAACCACCAGGCGCCGTCGAACTTGCCGCGCAACGCCGCCAGGTAGGCCGCGGTGTCGGCGTCCGCCAGCGCCCGGTGCGGCAGCGTGCCCGCCGCGTGCACCACGCCGCGGACCGGGGGCAGGTCCGCCGCCGCGCTCAGCGCCTCGGTGAGGGCGCGCGGGTCGGCGACGTCGACGGCCGCGTAGCGCGCCTCGACGCCGTCCTCGCGCAGCGAGGCGAGCAGGTCCCGGCCCGGCCCGGCGAGTGCGGCCTCGGGCGTGCGGCCGAGCAGCAGAAGGTGCCGGGCACCGCGACCGGCGAAGTCGGCCGCCAGCGCCCGGCCCACCCCGCCGAGGCCGCCGGTGAGCAGGTAGGTCGCGTCCGGGCGGATCGCCAGTGGCGCGGCGGGCGGGGTCCGCGCGGTGGTGACCCGGGCGACCAGCACCTCGCCGCGGCGCACCGCTGCCAGGTCCTCGCCGCCGGGCCGGTCGAGCAGCCGCAGCAGGGCCTCGACGTCGGCCTGGTCCGGCTCGGCGGGCAGGTCGACCACACCGCCCCAGGACTTCGCGGCCTCCAGGCCGAGCACCGCGGCCAGGCCGTGCAGCAGGCCGTGGTCGGTCGCGGCGACGGTGTCGTCCGCGTGCACCAGCCGGCTGCCCCGGGTGGCGACGAAGGCGCGGCCGGCCACCGACGAGCCGTCGAGCGCCAGGACGGCGTCGGCGGTCGCCGCGCACAGTGCCGCGCCCGCGGCCGCCGGGTCGGCGTCCGTGTCCGGCGCCTGCGGCAGCGGGGTCGCGCGCGGGGCGAGCAGCAGTGTCACGGGTGCGTCCGCGCGCTCCGCCCACAGCTGCCGCCAGCCCTCCCGGGACTGCGGCAGCGCCTGCTGCGTCCAGCCCGCGGGCAGCGCCAGCGGCCCGTCGGCCAGTACGGTCCCGGTACGGCCGGCCGCACCGGCGCGGGCCGCGAGCAGGGCGAGCACCGACGTGTCGTCACCGGCCAGCACCAACGCGGCCTCGCTCGCCCCGCCCTGCGGCGACCACGGGCGCCAGGCCAGCGCCGGACGGGCCAGCGCCGGACGGGCCAGTGCCGGACCGGCCAGTGCAGGGTGGGCCGGCGCAGGGTGGGCGGTGTCGGCCGGCTCCTCCGGGGCGTGGCGCTGCCGCTGCCAGGGGTAGGCGGGCAGGTCGAGAACCCGGCGCGGCAGCCCGGTCAGCGCCTGAGGGGTGGGGCCGTCGACGAGCTCGACCGAGGCGAGCGGCGTCCCCTCGGCCAGCGCCGCCAGCGCCGTCAGCGCGGCGGCGCGGTCGGCGGCGGTGACCCGGGCCCGTACGGCCTGCCGGGCCCGGCCGACGGTGACGGTGTGCGCGTACGCGGCGTAGTCGGTGTCGGCGGCCCGCCGCAGCGCGGCCTCGTGACGGCGCGCCAGCTGCCGCAGCGCGGTCGGCGTGGCCGCGGCCAGTTCGAAGCCCGTCACGTCGGGGGCGCCGGCGGCCTCGTCGGCCTCGGGCCGCGGCGCCGCGCCGAGGACGACGTGGGCGTTGGTGCCGCTCATGCCGAAGGAGCTGACGCCCGCGTACCGGCCGCCGTCCGCGGGCGTCCACGGGGTCAGCTCGGTGGCGAAGCGGATGCCGGTGTCGCTCAGCTCGATGCGCGGGTTGAGGGTCCGGAAGTGGACCAGCGGCGGGACCGCCCGCTCCTTCAGGCAGAGCACCGCCTTGACCAGCCCGGCGATGCCCGCCGCGGCCTCCAGATGGCCCAG
The DNA here is from genome assembly GCF_042673745.1 of Kitasatospora sp. NPDC057015. Lineage (NCBI taxonomy): Bacteria > Bacillati > Actinomycetota > Actinomycetes > Kitasatosporales > Streptomycetaceae > Kitasatospora > Kitasatospora sp. NPDC057015. Next base: position 153,787 of record NZ_JBHUSG010000015.1, on the reverse strand, counting down.
GTTCGCCTTGACCGAGCCGACGTGCAGCGGGGCCCGGCCGTTGCGGCGGCCCAGTGCCGCGGCCAGCGCCTCCATCTCGATCGGGTCGCCGAGCGAGGTGCCGGTGCCGTGCGCCTCGACCAGGCCGATGTCCGCGGGCACCAGCCCGGCGTCGGCGAGGGCCGCCTCGATCAGCGCGGTCTGCGCGAGGACGTTGGGTGCGGTGAAGCCGGAGGAGCGGCCGTCCTGGTTGACCGCGGAGCCGTGGACCACGGCATGGACGCGGTCACCGTCGCGTACGGCGTCGGCGAGCCGCCGCAGGACGAGCACGCCCGCCCCCTCGCCGCGGGTGAAGCCGTTGGCGCGGGCGTCGAAGGGTTTGCACAGCCCGTCCGGCGCGAGCGAGCGGGTCTGCTGCACCATCCGGGTGGAGCGCGGCGACAGCACCAGGTTCACGCCGCCGACCAGGGCGGTGTCGCACTCGCCGCGACGCAGCGCCTGGCGGGCGAGGTGCAGCGCGACCAGGGACGAGGAGCACGCGGTGTCGACCGCCATCGCCGGGCCGGTGAGGCCGAGGGTGTAGGCGAGGCGTCCGGCCGCGAAGCAGTGGCCGTTGCCGGTGGCCCAGTAGGCGTCCGGCTCGCCCCGCATCCAGTCGCGGTAGTCCTGTGCGGTGATGCCCAGGTACAGGCCGGTCCGGGCCGCGGCCAGCCGCTCCGGGGCGAGCGCGGCGTCGTCGAGCGCCTCGGCGGCGACCTCCAGCAGCAGCCGGTGCTGCGGGTCCAGGCCGCGGGCCTCGCGCGGGCTGATGCCGAAGTGGTCGGCGTCGAACTCCAGTACGTCGTCGAGGAAGCCGCCGCGGTGCGGCAACGCCTCCCACTCGGCCGCGAAGCGGTCCATGCGCGAGCGCGGCATGGGGCGGACCAGGTCCCGCCCCTGGGCCAGCGCCTCCCAGTAGCCGCGGAGATCGGAGATGCCGCCGGGCAGTCGGAGCCCGACCCCGACGATCGCCAGCGGCTGCGGACCGCCGGCGGCGTCGAGCTGGGCCCGGAGCCGGCGGATCGTCTCCAGCGCCCGGGTCAGCGGGGTGGCGGCGGGTGCGGTGTTGTCGGGGCTGGGTTCCACGGTTCAGCACGTCCTCTCACGAAGGGGAGTGGTTCTGCGGCGCCGCCGGGTGCGACCCGGCGGCGGCCGAGGGCTCAGTCGGTCGTGGTGACCGCCTCCGAAAGCCGTTCGCAGAGCTCCCCGGACAGGGCCCTGGTGTTGCCGTAGGTCCACAGCAGCGTCGGCGAGAGCCTGAGCCCGAACGTCGCCTCCAGCCGGTTCCGCAGCTCCAGGCTCATCAGCGAGTCCAGCCCCAGGGCCTTGAACGGGGTCTCCCGGTCGATCGCCGCGCTCTCCAGCCGCATGACGCGGCCCGCCAGCTCCCGCACCTTCGACTCGACCGACTCAGGCCAGCTGTCGACCGCCGACGCCAGCAGCCCGTCCAGGAACTCGCTGCCCGCGCTCTGCCCGCCGCCCCGCTCGGCCGCCTGGCGCAGCACCTGCCAGCTGCGCAGCGCCGACGTGTCCGGGTAGGCGTCGAACCACTGGCGCAGGTTCAGCGGCACGTAGCCGAGCACCCGCTCGTCCCGGGCCAGGAACCGCTCCAGCGCCTGCCACGCGGCCTGCGCGGTGAAGCCGCCCATGCCGCGCTCCGCCAGCCGCGCACCGCGGCCCTCGTCCTCGGCGGCCAGACCGATGTCGCTGAACGGGCCCCACTGGACGCTGAGGCCCGGGGCGCCGCGGCGGCGCCGGGCGTCGGCCAGGGCGTCCAGGTAGGCGTTGCCCGCCGCGTACGCGGCCTGGCCGGCGTTGCCGAACAGCGCGGCCGCGGAGGAGAACAGGACGAAGAGGTCGAGGTCGTCGCCCCTGGTGAGCCGGTCCAGGTTGCGGGCGCCGTCGATCTTCGGGGCGAGGACGTGCTCGATCTGCTCGGGCCGGACGGTCAGCACGGTCGCGTCGTCGAGCAGCCCGGCCGCGTGGAACACCCCGCGCAGCGGCGGGAGTTCGGCGCGCACCCCGTCCAGTGCCGCGGCCAGCGCCTCGGCGTCGGCGACGTCGACGGCGTAGCTGCGCACCTGCACCCCGGCCGCCCGCAGCGCTTCGATCCGGGCCTGCGCCTCCTCGCCGGGGGCCCGCCGGCCGAGCAGGGCGAGCGCGCCGGCGCCGCCCTCGGCCAGGTGCTCCGCCAGCGAGAGGCCCAGCGCGCCCAGACCACCGGTGATCAGGTAGGAGCCGTCGGCCCGGAACCGGCCGTCGGGCATCGGCTCGGGGCGGATCGCGGTGACCTGCCCGGGGCCCACCAGCACGAACTTGCCGATGTGGTTGCCGTGCGACATCTCCCGCAGCGCCTCGGCGGCCTCGGCGAAGGTGTGCACGACGAGCGGGAGCGGTGTCAGCTCGCCGGCCGTCACCCGTGACCAGGCGTCCGCGAGCAGCCGGGCGAAGCGCTCCGGCCTGCGGTCCATCAGGCCCGCCAGGTCCAGCGAGGCGAAGGTCAGGCTCTTGCGGAAGTCGCCGAGACCGATCCCGCGGTCGGCGTGGATGTCCTTCTTGCCGACCTCGACGAACCGGCCGTCCTCGGCCAGCACCTCCAGGCCGAGCGGGATCGCCGCGCCGGTCAGCGAGTTGAGCACGACGTCGACGCCGCGGCCGCCGGTCGCGGCGAGCACCCGGCCGGCCCAGGAGAGGTCCCGCGAGTCGAAGACGTCGGCCACGCCCAGGCCGCGCAGGTGGTCGCGCTTGCCCGGGCTGCCCGCGGTGGCGATCACCCGGGCGCCGAGCGCCCGGGCGACCTGGACCGCCGCGAGGCCGAGGCCGCCGGCGGCGGAGTGGATCAGGACGGTCTCCCCGGCGCGGAGCCGGCCGAGGTCGACCAGCCCGTGCCAGGCCGTGGTGAGCACCAGCGGAAGGCCCGCCGCCTCCTGGTCGGCCATGCCCTCCGGGATCGGCCGGGTGTGGTCCGCCCGGACGGTGACGTGGGAGGCCAGTGAACCGAAGACGCAGGCCACCACCCGGTCGCCGACGGCCACGTCCGCGACGCCCTCGCCGACTGCGACGACCCGGCCGGCGCACTCGCCGCCGAGCAGGTCGGCCCCCGCGCTGGCGTCCGGATAGGTGCCCATGGCCTTCATGACGTCGATGAAGTTGAGCGCGGCGCAGGTGACCTGCACCTCCACCTCGCCGTGGCCCGGCGCTCGCCGGCTGAGCGGACGGAACTCCAGGCCGTCCCAGGAACCGGGCCTCGCGGGCAGCAGCCTGAACGGCTGGTGGCGGCCGTTCCAGGGGAGGGCGCGCTCCTCCTCCGGCGCGGCGCCGCGGGTGAGCCGGGCCGCCAGGCGTCCGGTCGGACGCAGCGCGACCTGGTCCTCCTCGTCCCCGCAGAGCAGCTCGGCCGCGGTCTCGGCGGCCCGGCCGGCCCAACCGGAGGGCGCGTCGAGCAGCAGCGGGCGCAGCTCCGGGTGCTCGCGGCGCAGCACCCGGGCGAAGCCCCAGAACAGGGCTGCGCCCGGGTCCGGCAGGTCCTCGTCGGCGGCGGCCTGGGCGTCGGCTGTCAGCACCGCCAGCCGGGGCGCCTCGGGCAGTTGGAGCGCCGCGCGGACCACCGTGGTCAGCGTGAACAGCCCAGCGCGCTGCGCCTCCTCGCCGTGCGCGGCCTCCGGCGCCAGGTAGGCGACGCCCTGCGGAGTCCCCGCTGCGCGCAGTGCCGCCGTCAGCAGGGCCGGGCCGGTCTCGGCGTCGAGCGGCTCGGGCACGGCGACGGTGACCGCCGAGCCGCCCGCCGCGGTGAGCGCGTCGGCCAGCTCACGGGCCCGGTCCTCGGCCGCCCCGGCGTGCACCACGGCCCAGCTGCCGGACGGCGCCCCGGTGTCCGGCCGGGGCAGTTCCCGGAAGCGCAGCCGGTGCAGCAGCTCCGCGTCGCTCTCCGGGTCCGCCTCGGGCGCCAGTGCCTGGAGGGTCAGCCCTTCCATGGTCAGGACCGGCCGGCGGTCGGCGTCGAAGAGCACCACGTCGAAGGCGGTGGTCCCGCGGCGCACCGCGTGCGACCAGCCGGAGGTGAGCGGCTCGGTGATCTCCGAGTGCAGCGTCACCCGGTCCACGCCGACCGGTACCACCGTCTCGTCGCCGCCGACCAGGGCCAGCGAGACCTGGAGGGCCGCGTCCCACAGCGCCGGGTGCACGCTCGCCGGGCGGGCCCCGGCGCGGCAGCGGTCCGGCAGCTCCAGCGCGCCGAGCGCCTGCGCACCCTCGGTGTGCAGGGCGGTGACGCCCTGGAAGGAGCTCCCGTAGTGCAGGCCGCGGGCCGCGCAGGCGGCGTAGAAGTCGGCGGGCTGCGCCGACTCGTGCGCCAGCAACGCCGCCGGGAAGAACGGGAGTTCGCCCTCCCGGGCGCGCCGGGTGAGCCGTCCGGTGGCGTGCCGGGTCCAGGTGCTCGCACCGGGGGCCAGCGAGAGCAGGGTGAAGCTGCCGCCCTCGCTCACGTCGTCGCGCCACAGCGCGGAGAGCCGGACCGGCTCCTCGTCCAGGGTGAGGTGGTCGCGGAAGGCGAAGCCCTCGACGGTGCGCGGCGTCGCGCCCGTCCGGGCGCGGGCGGCGGACAGCGCCAGTGCCAGCATGGCGGCCCCCGGCAGCACCACGGCCTCGTGGACCCGGTGGTCGCGCAGCCACGGCGACTGCGCCAGGGCCAGCTCCAGCTCACCCTGCCAGGCGTCCTGCTCCCCGGGGCGCGGGGCGAGGGTGAACTCCAGCGCTCCCGAGGCCGCGCCACGGCGCCGGCCCGGGGCGGTCCAGTGGCTGGCGCGCTGCCACGGATAGCCGGGGACGGGCGCGAGCACCCCGCGGGGCAGCAGGCCGAAGGGCGCCAGGCCGGCGGTGTAGCCGTGCGCCAGCGCCAGCGCCAGGTCGGCCGGGGAGCCCTGGCCGCGGCGCAGGGTGGACAGCACCCGGGCCGGCTCCGGCCGCAGCTCCGCGAGCTGCTCGATGGCGGGGGCCAGCACCGGGTGCGGGCTGACCTCGACGACGTGGGTGACGCCCTCGTCCAGCAGCCGGCCGAGGGCGTCGGCGAACAGCACCGGGCGGCGCAGGTTCTCCACCCAGTAGTCGGCGTCCAGCTCCGGGCCGTCCAGCACGGCGGCGCGGACGGTCGACATCAGCTCGATGTCGCCGCGGCGCGGGGAGACGTCGGCGAGCGCGGTGAGCAGGTCCTCGCGCAGCTCGTCCATCTGCGGGCTGTGCGAGGCGTAGTCGACCCGCACCAGGCGGCAGTAGACGCCGTCGGCCTCCAGGATCTCGCGCAGCATCAGCACGGCGTCGCGGTCGCCGGACAGCACGCAGGAGGACGGGCCGTTGTTGACCGCGAGCGAGACCTGCTCCTCGAACCCGTGGAGGGCCTCGCGCGCCTGCTCGACACCCAGGTCCACGGCGAGCATCAGCCCCCGGCCGGAGGTCCGGCGGGCGATGGCACTGCGCCGGGCCATCACCATCGCGCCGTCCTCGTAACTGAGGATCCCGGCCAGGGTGGCGGCGGTGATCTCGCCCTGGCTGTGGCCGATGACGACGTCCGGCTCCACTCCGGCCGCCCGCCAGACCTCGGCGAGACCCAGCGACATCGCCCACAGCGCGGGCTGGAGCACGTCGATGCGCTCCAGCCACTCCTCGCCCGCCGCGCCGGAGACCACGTCGGCGACGTTCCAGTCCACGTACGGGTCCAGCGCCTTGGCGCAGCGGTCGATGACGGCGGCGAACACCGGGCTGCCCGCGTAGAGCTCCTTGCCCATCGCGCTCCACTGGGAGCCCTGACCGGGGAAGACGAAGGCGGTGCGGCCGCGGGCACGGGCGCGACCGGTGACGGTGCCGGCGGTGCCGGCGGCCGGATCCGCGGCGAAGGCCCGCAGGCCCTCGGCGAGTTCGGCGGCGTCCGCGCCGACCACGGCGAGCCGGGCCGGGAAGTGGTCGCGGCGGTGCGCCAGCGTGCCGGCGAAGGCCCGCAGCGCGACCGGGTCACCGTCCTGCGGCAGGGCCTCGGCCAGCTCGGCGGCGCGGGTGCGCAGCGCCTCGTCGTGCCGCGCGGAGACCGGCAGCAGGACGGGCAGTCCGGGGTCGGCGTCGGCCGCGGCGGCGGGCTGCTCGGGGGCGGAGCGGAGCACCACGTGGGCGTTGGTCCCGCCCCAGCCGAAGGAGTTGACGCCGATGTAGACCGGACCGTCCTGCGGCAGCTCCAGCGGCTCGCGGACCACCCGCAGGTTCAGCTCGTCGAACGGGATCTCCGGGTTGAGCTCGGCGCTGTGCAGGCTGGGCGGCACCACGCCGTGCTCCAGCGACAGCAGCGCCTTGACCATCCCGCCCATGCCGGCGGCGGCCTCCAGGTGGCCGATGTTGGTCTTGACGGAGCCGACGCCGAGCGGGCCCAGGGCCCGGTCGCGCCGCCGGCCGAGCACCCGGCCGATGCCGCGCGCCTCGATCGGGTCGCCGCGGTAGGTGCCGGTGCCGTGCGCCTCGACGTAGGCGACGCGGTCCAGCGGGATCGCGCCGTCGCCGTAGACCTGGCGCAGCAGGTCCTCCTGCCCCGCCGGGTTGGGGGTGACCAGGCTCTCGCCGCCGCCGTCGTTGTTGACGGCGGTGCGCACCACCACGCTGCGGATGCGGTCGCCGTCGGCGAGGGCGCGCGACAGCGTCTTCAGGTAGAGGGTGACCACGCCCTCGCCGCGGACGAAGCCGTCCGCCTGCGCGGAGAAGGCCCGGGACCGGCCGGTGGGGGAGAGGCCGCCGAAGTGGGTGAGACCGATCGACACGTCCGGGGCGAGGATCAGGTTGACGCCGCCGACGAGCGCTCCGTCGACGTCGCCGGAGCGCAGCGCCTGGGCCGCGAGGTGCAGCGCCACCAGTGAGGAGGAGCAGCCGGTCTCCACGGTCAGGCTCGGACCGGTCAGCCCCAGGTAGTAGGAGACGCGCGCGGCGATCACGTCGAGCGCGTTGCCGACGGCGCTGTGCTGGGTCGCCCAGGCGCCCTGCTCCTTGCGGCGGAGCTCGTAGTCGTGCCAGGAGGCGCCGACGTAGACGCCGGTTCGGCTGCCGCCCAGATCGGCGGCCGGGCGGCCGGCGTCCTCCAGCGCGCGCCAGGCCGACTCCAGCATGAGCCGCTGCTGCGGGTCCATGCTCTCGGCCTCGCGCGGCGAGATGCCGAAGAAGGTGGCGTCGAACAGGTCGACCCCGTCGAGGAAACCGCCGACGGACTGGACGGTGCGCTCCGGGTCGAGCTGCGCGGAGGCGTCCCAGCGCTCGGGCGGCACCGTGCGGATGGCGTCGCCGCGCTCGCTCAGCAGCCGCCAGAAGGCGTCCGCGTCGGGCGCGCCCGGAAGCCGGGCGGACAGGCCGACGACGGCGATGAGCTGGTCGGGGTCGTGGACGGTCGAAACCTCGGGCATGTGGAAGACCTCACGTCACGAATGGGGCGGTCACGGTGCGTCAGGCGACGGTGGACGGATCGACGGGGGAGGCGGTGGTCGCCTCCCGGGCCAGGCGCAGATCCTCGGGGTCGATCGGGTGCGGCGCGTTGATGACCTTGCCGAAGACGCGGTACTTCAGCGGCAGCGCGTCCAGCAGCCGGAACCGCGCCCGGCGCAGTGCCACGCGCCACGGCGTGCGCTGGGCCAACGCGGCCTCCTGCAAGCGCTGGTAGCGCGTCACGAAGGTCTTGTGCCGCTTGCGTGCGGCCACGAAGGCGTCGAAGTCGACTGCAGGCAGAGCACCCTGATTGTCCATCAGGCTGCGGGCGACGACCGGTACCAGGCAGACCGCGTCCTGGATGGCCAGATTGACGCCCTGGCCGAGGATCGGCGTGCAGGTGTGCGAGGCGTCGCCGATCAGGACCAGGCCGTCCCGGGCCCAGCGATCCACCTCCGTGGTGAAGATCTCCAGGAAGCCGGTGTCGTCCCAGCTGGTCAGGTGCTCCTCCAGCAGCGGCCGCAACCGGGGATCGATCTCCGCGACGCTGTCGCGGAAACGCGGCAGGCCCTCCGCGCGCAGCTCGCCCAGCGCACGCTTGGGGAGGTTGTGGCCGATGCGCAGCAGGTCCGGGAAGGTCGGCAGGATCACCAGGTGCCGGTCGTCGCGGACCACCAGGTCGGCGCGGTCTCCCCAGTCGGCCGGGCGCGGCAGCCGGATCCACAGGAAGTCGCGCTCCATCGGGGTGACCCGGGCCGGGAGCCCGGCCGCCTTGCGGACCTTGGAGAAGCGGCCGTCCGCGCCGACCACCAGACGGGCGTCGACGAGCGTACGGCTCCTGTCGCGGTGGCGAACCACCGCGCCGTGCACCTGCCCGCCCTTCTCCACCAGCGAGGTGAACGTGGCGCCGGACAGGTAGGTGTGGTTCGGCAGTGCGTCTGCGGCCTCGTGGAAGATGCCGATCAGCGCGGGCTGCGGGATGTCGATGGGCAGCACGCCCACCTCGAACCGGCCGTAGTCCACCTCGAAGACGTCGTGGCCCTCCATCCGCATCGCGACGCCGGAGGTCTCCAGGTAGCCGTGCCCGCGCAGCGCCGGCCCGAAGCCGAGCCGCTCCAGGGTGACCACCGAGGGCGCGGCTATGGTCTCGCCGCGGAACTCGCGGTCGAGCGTGTCCTGCTTCTCGACCACCACGACGTCGATTCCGCGTCGTGCCAGCAGACAGCCGAGCAACGCGCCCGCCGGGCCGCCACCGACGATCAGGACGTCGGTGGTGAGCGTGCGGGTCGCCTCCGTGGCGTCGGTGCGCGCGGTCATGGGGTCTCCAGGTTCTCGAGCCGGTTCTTGGTCCTGGCCAGTACGTCCGCCGCCAGAGCGCCGTCGATGACGCGGTGGTCGAAGGCGAGGGAGACCGTGCAGACGGGGGCGACCCCGACCGAGCCGTCCACCGCCACGGGCACCTCGCGGATCCGGCCGATGCCGAAGCCGAGGGTGCCGGAGATCATCGGGTAGATCGCGCGGACCGCCTCCTGGCCGACCGAGGTGACCGAGAAGACGCCCTGCAGCGCGGCACGGCGCCCCGGATCGCGCATCGCGGTGCGGTAGACCAGCCGGGCCAGCGGCAGCGGCAGCGCACGCGTACGCCGCTGCGCTCCGAAGAGCCCTCGCGGGTCCTCCGGGTCGGCGTCCTTGAACGCGTCGAGGGCCTCCTGCACCTGGAGCACCGACAGCTCCGGCACCGACTTCACGACGCCGGACAGCACGCAGCGCTCGCCCGCCACCGTCCGGTCGAAGAGGACCTTGGCGTGCACGTGCTCCGCGACCGCGATCCTGGGCCGTAGCCCCGCCCGCAGCACCGCACGCGCTTCGGGGGTCGCCGCGACGACCTCGGCGGCGGCCTTGACCAGCAGGCTGACGTAGCCGACCTTGCCGTCGGCGGCCTGCCGCACCTCGCGCATCCGGGTGGCGTCCACCTCGGTGTCGAGGTGGACGTGGCAGGTGCTCCGGGCGTCCTGGAGGAAGACCCAGGTGCCGCGGCGGCCGACCGGAAGCGGGCGGAGCGCGGCGCTCATCGGGCCGACCCGAAGGCGTCGGCCGCCACGGCGGCGAGCTCGGCAAGGGTCCGGGCGCCGCTGAACCCGTCGAAGTCCAGCGCTTCGCCGGCCGCGCGCTCCAGCAGGACCAGCACGCGCATGGCGTTGACCGAGTCCCAGCCGGGCAGGTCCGGCAGGGCCAGCTCCGGGGCCAGTTCCTCCTCGTCCAGGTCCAGTACCTGGGCCACGACTTCGAGCACCAGGGGCTCGGCGGTGGCTGCGGTGGCGCGGTCAGAAGACATCGAGGGGCTCCTTCGTGGAGACGACCGAGATCGAGCTCGGCAGGTCGGCGAGGTCGCGCAGGTCGTGCCGGTGGACCTGGCGCTCGGGGGTCGATCCGGCGTCGGCGCGGAATCCGAGCCCGGGGTAGAAGCCGGCGAACGCGCCGTTCTTGGGGCCGGGGACGTGGACGCCGCGGACGGCGGGCGCCCGCGCGGCCCGGGCGGCCCGCAGCACCAGGCCGACCAGCGCCTGCTCCACCTGGCGGGAGAACACCCGGCAGCTGAGCACGAAGTTCTCGATCTCCCACGTCCCGGAGTCGTCCCGGGTCAGCGCGAGCGCCGCGACGAGACCGCTGTCGCCGAAGCGGTCGCGCAGCCGGGCGCCCAGGAAGGCGGCCTCGCCGGACTCGGCGCGGCCGGTCACCTCGTCCTCGCTGTAGCGGCGGACGGTCAGGTTGAACTGGTTCGTCTTGCCGAAGAGCTGGACGATCCGGGCGCGGTTGTGCGCGGTCAGGGCCTCGACGGCGAGCTCCGAGCCGAGCCCGGCCAGGTACTCCTCCAGACTGCCGGTACGCCGCTGCAGCTCGGTCCGGTCGGCCTCGGCCCGGTAGAGCGCGGTGCGCACCCGGTCCTCGGCGGTCAGGGTCAACAGGTTGAAGTCGCCGCGGGCGGCGACCGTCGCGGCGTACCGGGCGGGCTCCGCCGGCAGCTCCACCGTGGCGACCTCGGGCCGCAGTTCGCGCATCAGCCCGCGCTCGACCGGGTTGTCGTCGACGAAGACCATCGCGTCGGAGCCGATGTTGAGCCCGCGGGCGAGCCCCTGCACGGCCTCGGGCTTGGGGGACCAGGAGGCGGCGATCGCCACGAAGGCGTCCTCGCGCAGCAGCATCTCCGGATGGTCGGCCAGCGCCCCGCGGGCCACGGCGTCCTCGTTCTTGGAGCAGACCGCGAGCATCACGCCCTGGTTCCTGAGGTCCGCGGCCAGGGCCTGGAGCTCCAGGTGCGCGGAGCCGGGGTAGCCGCCGCCGACGCGCAGGGCGGCCACGCCGTCGTCACCGACCACCCCGCCCCACAGCGTGTGGTCGAGGTCCAGGACCAGGCACTTGCGGGCCTGCCCGCGGTCGGCGCGGACCACCCGGGCCAACTCGGCGGCCCAGGCCCGCAGGTACTCCGGCGAGTACGCGTGCCCGGCGGCGTGCCGCATCCGGTCGGTGGCCGCGAACCCGCCGCCGGCGTGCTGCGCGAGGGTCTCCCAGGGGACCACCACGGTGCGCTCGCGTACGGCGGCGAAGCCCAGGATCTCCGCGTTCATCCGCTGCCACGCCGCCGCCAAGCGGGCCTTGGACCGGTAGTCGACCAGCCGGTCCGCGCGCAGCGCGGTGAGCGGCACGGTGGCCAGCACCAGCAGGCCGCCGAGCCGGTCGCGGCACTGGTCCGCCCACTCGGCCAGTTCCACCGGGAAGGCGGCGCAGCGGCGCTCCACCTCGTCGAGGTCGAGGGCGTCGGCGACGCCCTCGAAGACGGCGGCGTCGTCGAGCAGCAGCGCGACCAGCTGCGGGCGGAGCGAACCCAGCGCGGGTGCGCCGGAAAGGATCTCCAGCCGCCACTGGTTGAACCCGGCCGACCTGATCTCGGGCATGGTCCGGGCCCGTACCAGCTCGGCGGTGAGCAGGTGCGGCAGGGCGTCCAGCGTGGAGGAGCCGAGGAGGGCGATCCGGCACTCGGCGAAACGGGACTCCGCGGGCGGCAACTCGTGCCGGCGGGCGTGGAGCAACGCCCCGGCCGACTCCAGGGCCAACGGGTCGCCGAGCGTGTCCAGTTCGTCGAGCAGTGCCACCACGGCGTCGCCCGCGCCGCGGAGGCCGGCCTTCCTGAGCGCGCGCAGCTCCTTGAGCGGGTTGCGCGGCGCGACGGCGGGGGTGCCCGGGACGGTCGTGGTCACAACTGCCCCTTCTCCGCCGCGCGGTAGCGCATGGCCAGGCCCGAGACGATCCACTTGGAGGACTCGATGGCCGTCGCCAGCAGTCGGGCGCCGTCCACGCCGCGCTCCTCGGCCAGCCGCAGGGCGCGGTGCAACTGGATCAGCGGGAGCGCGTTGCCGCTGTTCCCGGTGGTCTCCACGCAGTGCACCGCCTGCTCGGGCCGCACCCCGAGGTGCTGCCGGATCCGCTCCGCCATCACGCCGTTGAGCTGCGGGGTCAGCACGTGGTCCACCTGGCCGACCGGCCAGCCGGCGGCTTCGGACAGCTCCCGCAGCACGGCGTCGGCCAGTTCGGGCACGTGGCGCTCGATCGCCTTGTAGTCCTCCTGGCCCATCGGCTCGCGGCGCTCCTGGCCGTCCGGGCCGGTGACCATCGGTGCGCCGTCCGCGCCGTACCAGCGGACGGTCTGGGCGGGCGCGCGGCCCTTGCCGACGGCGCGCAGCACGATGCGCTCCACCAGCAGGCCGGGACCGTCCTCGTCGGCGTCGACCACCGCGGCTGCCGCGCCGTCGCCGAAGAGCGCGAAGTTGGCCAGCTCGGCCGGGCTGATCCGGCCGAGCCGCCGGTCGGCGGGCCAGAGCTTCACCACACTGTCGGCCCCGATGACCAGGCCCCGGTTCGCGCCGGAACACAGCAACGCCCGGGCGGTGTAGAGCCCCTGGACCGCGCCCGCGCAGCCCGCGGAGAGCTGGAAGGTCGGCAGGTCGTTCAGCCCGAGCCGGTCCGCGACCACGTTGACCGTGGACGGCATCAGATGGTCGGGCGAACCGGTGGAGAGGATGAGGAAGTCGACGGACGCGGGGTCGATGCAGGCGGCGTCGAGCACCCGCCGCCCCGCCGCGGTCGCCAGGTCGCCGGTGGTCTTCGGCAGATCGTCCGGGCCGTCGGGGTCGCAGAAGTAGCGGGACCGGTTGCCGGTCATCCGGTCGAGCCAGCGCTCGTGCAGACCGAAGCGTTCGGCCATGTCCCGGTTGCTGACGGGCTCGCCCGGAAGCACCTCACTCAGGGCTGAGATTCTCAAGGGGCCACCTATCTCCACTCGGGCCCGGTGCGGTGCCGGGCCGCTCCGGCGAGTTGGACGCTAGGCCCCCGATCTCGACAGGGACTTGAGACGCTGTCGAACCGGCCGGCCGGCGGTGGCCCGCACCCCGATGTGTTCGTCCACGGAGCGGAACGTTCCTCACTCACCGTAAATCTTCCGTACGGACAGTGGACGTGCCCGCGCAACCGACCGGGGGGAGAACGGGACCAGAGTGCGCCGAGCAGGAGTGGTGGGACCGGCCACCTCCTGCGAGGGGCTTGTGTCGTGCACCGAACCGGCGGAGGTTGTCTTGGGAGAGCGCAATGCCAGTTCCCAGTCGTCCCAGGCCCAGCCGCGGAACGCAGGACCGGCGGAGTTCGCCCCGCGCATGGCCCAGGGCATCACCTGTGCGGTCGTCGTGGGCATCTTCCTGGTCGCCGTCACCTTCGCGGTGAAGAACCACCTCCCCGCCCTCTCCCTCGTGGGCTTCGTCCTCGTCCTCGGCCTGCTGCTGGCGCTGCAACTGCTGCACTCCTTCCCGAGGTTCGCCCCCCGGGTCGCGCCGTACCGCCGCCAGACCCTGCTGCTCCAGGCGGTGCTCACCTACCTGCCGTTCCTCGTCTACGGCGACGCCTGGCTCGGCATGCCGGGCCTCCTCGCGGGCTCCGCGCTGCTGATCCTGCCGACGGCGATGGCCTGGACGGTCTTCGGGCTGGTGGTCGGCGCCGCCGGGCCGATCGAGTACCTGGTCGGGTACCACCTGGACGACCTGTTCTACAACGTGATCGCCGCGGCCCTCACCGCGTGCATCGTCTCCGGGCTGAGCCGGATGTCCGACCTGGTCAGCGAACTGCAGTTCGCCCGGACCGAACTGGCGCGGGTGGCCGTCATGCAGGAGCGCCTGCGCTTCTCCCGGGACCTGCATGACCTGCTCGGCTACAGCATCGCCACGGTCACGCTGAAGTGCGAGTTCGCCTACCGCGTGGCCACCAGCGAGCCGGACCGCGCGCAGGACGAGCTCCGCGAGATCCTGCAGATCTCCCGCCAGGCCCTCTCCGACGTGCAGACCCTGGCCGGCAGCTACCGCTCCAGGTCGCTGCGGCCGGAGGCGCTCGCGATCCAGTCGATGCTGCACTCGGTCGGCATCGAGGCCGAGATCGACATCCCCGAGGGACTGGACCTGCCGGGCGGCGTGGACGCGACCCTGGTCGCGGTCCTCCGCGAAGGGGTGACGAACATGCTCCGGCACAGCAGGGCCGGACGCTGCCGGATCGCCCTCATCCTCGATCCGCCGCTGGTCAGCCTCACGCTGTGGAACAACGCGGGCAGCGCACACCGGCCGAACGCCGCCGCCGACCACGCCCGCGGGCACGTCGCCGGGAGCGACGGGACCGGCGGAGGGAACGGGATCGCCAACCTCACGCACCGACTGGACGAACTGAGCGGCTCCCTGACCTCACGGGCGGTGGCGGACGGCTACCTGCTGCGCGCCGAAGTCCGGCTCCCCACGGCGGAGGGCGACGCCCACCCGGCCGGTGCGGTGCCGCTCGGGCGGCTGACCCCCGCCCGCTAGGCGTATGCGCGAGCGGTGTCGCCCGCCGTACGGCTTGATCACGGCGAAGACCTCCGGTGTGGGGGGAGGGGCCCGGGCTCCACACCACACCGGAGGTCTTCGTGTCCCACCACAACGCCCGGCCGGGGGTGCCGGCGGGCGACGCCCGGTCGAGCGCGTCCCGGCCGCGGTCCTTGGCCCGCGCCGCTGCCGGGGCGGGCGTCCCGCGGCACCGCCCGGGCGTGGGTCGGGCGATGGCGCGCCGCGGGCGAGGCGGGACGGCAGGAACGGCCGCCACAGCAGGACGACCACCGTCGTTGCCGCACCACGCCCGGTGGCCACCCGCGGATCAGCCGCGCCAACGGTCCTGTGGGTAGGGACGGTTGGCGCGGCTCACCCCCGGATGCCGGCGCGGCTCACCTCGGCCGCCGTCGCGGCCTACAGCCAGCCCGCCTCCTTGGCGATCCGGACGGCGTCCAGGCGGTTGCGCGCATTGAGCTTGGTGACGATGTTCGTGAGGTAGTTGCGGACCGTGCCCGAAGCCAGGAACAGCCGGGCGGCGATCCGTCCCACGTCCTCCCCCTCGGCGGTCAGCCGCAGCACCTCGATGTCTCGCGGCGTCAGCGGGCTCACCTCCGCCTCCAGGGCCGCCAACGCGAGTTTGGGGTCGATCGCGCGCCCGCCGCCGGCCACACAACGGATCGCGTTGGCGAGCACGTGCGGCTCGGAGTCCTTCATCATGTAGCCGACGGCGTGCGCCGCCAGGGCGCGCCGCAGGTTGCCCGGCTGCCCGACGCTGGTGAGGATCAGCGTCCGGCAGGAGGGAAGCTCCTCGTGCAGGTGCCGGCTCGCGGTGATGCCGTCCACGCCGGGGAGTTCGATGTCGAGGACTGCCACGTGGGGTCTCGTCTCCAGAGCCAGCGGCAAGATCTCGTCCCCCCTCGCCGTCTCCCCGACGACGTCCAGGTCGTGCTCAAGACTCAGCAGGGACACCAACGCCTTCCGAAGCATCACCATGTCTTCGGCGATCAGGATGTTTATCAACGCACTCCACCGTGTCTCCCCCGGGACTACTGTCGGAATGTATGACCACATGTCGTACGACAGCGTCAGCATACGGGCCAGCCGGCCGCGGCGGACGTTGTTGGATCGACGGGTGTGTGTGGGGTTGATTGACGGGTGGGTGCGGAGGCCACAGCCTGGCCGATCGCACTCCGCCGACCGGAAGGGTGCAGGCGCTGTCGGGCGGGCGGCGAGGCGCACGGTGAGGTTCGCCGAGCCGCAGCGGGTGGAGGCCGGCGACGGGCGGCCGTCCACGGGGTGCGGCCTGCGGACGCCCGACGGACGCCTCCTACCTGCAACCGTCCGCATCCGCACCGGGCGGCGGCGCCGCGCTACGCCGAACGGCCCGTCCGGGTGCCGGCGGCCCCGGGGGCCGGAGAGGTCATGCGCGGTTGATCCGGAAGACCGGGTAGCCGGGGGCGATGGCGAGCAGTTCCTCGTCGGAGGCGGTGGCGTCGACGCCCTGGAAGAACATGCCGACCTCGAACTTCCACCGCTTGAGGTAGGCACGGAGCACCTCGGGCTTCTCGGTGTCGACCAGCTCGACCGCGCCGAACTCCTCGGCGCGGCGGCCGAGCCGCAGTTCGCCGGTGCCGGTGACCCGCAGATTTCGCACCCACTGGGTGTGGCCGCGCGGGGCCACCAGGTACCGCTCGCCGTCGTGGGTGAGCAGGTTGACCGGGGTGGTGCGCCACTCGCCGCTCTTGCGGCCCCGGACGGCGAGGACCCGGGAACCCCAGACGCTGAGGCCGGCGCGGGTGAGGGCGGCGACCGTGCGGTTGGAGAGGCTCAGCATGGCGGCGTCGAACTTCTTGGTCGGGATGACGTAGCGGGCGCTGCTGTCGGACATTGGGACCCCCATGGTCGCCGGAGCCGCTCGGTGTGAGCAGTGCTCTCGTTCATGAGCACCACTCTGCCAGCGGTCGCACCGGCAGTCAAGAGCAGTGCTCTTGTTTCTGTGCATCGCTCCGGTCATGTGGCAGGCTGTCGGCATGACCGTCATCAAGACCGCCCGCGCACGGGCCCGCGAGGAGCTGACCCGCGAGATCAAGGAGGAGGCCCGCCGCCGCCTGGCCGCCGAGGGCGCCCAGCGGCTGTCGCTGCGCGCCGTCGCCCGCGAGCTCGGCATGGCCTCCTCCGCCCTCTACCGCTACTTCCCCAGCCGCGACGAGCTGCTCACCGCCCTGATCGTCGACGCCTACAACGACCTCGCGAACGCCACCGACCGGGCGCTCGACGCCGCCGCCCCGACCCCGCGCGCCAGGTGGCGGGCGCTCTGCACGGCGGTACGGGACTGGGCGCGGGCCCACCCGCACGAGTACGCCCTGGTGTTCGGCACGCCGGTGCCCGGCTACCGCGCCCCGCAGGAGACCATCGAGCCGGCCGCCCGACTCCCGCTCGCCCTGATCGGCGTGGCGGGCTCGGCGCAGCTCGACGGGGCGCCGGTCGGCGGGGTGCTCGGCGCCCAGCTGGCCGCCGTCCGCGAACAGCTGGCGCCCGACCTCGCGGAGTCGGTGCTCGCCCGGACGGCGATCGCCTGGACCCAGCTCTTCGGCATGATCAGCCTGGAACTCTTCGGCCACCTCGCGGGCACGCTGGATCCGGCGGACGCGTTCTTCGCGTACACCGTCGAACGGATGGCCGACTTCGTGGGCTTCCCCGAGGCGGAGTGAGAGCGTGCGGGGCCGACCGGCGATGATGTGTGCTGCAGTGAGTGAGTGCCCGGAACAGGTACAGGAACTCGTTCACAGTCGAGCCCTGTTCGTGGGGCCGTTCCTGCCGGCGGCCGCGGGCGACCGAGAGGCCGATCTCGTCCGGGTGCCGGAACGACTTCGATCGGCTCGGCGACGAAGGTCGCGACCTGAGGCGGGATTCGGTTGCGCGTCGCGCCGTGGTCGATTCACTCGGGGCCTGCCAGGTCCGCCGGAGCGGGAAGGGCGATGTCCCGGCGGGACCTTGGTCTGGGCGGGCGCGCCGCGTTGTGGCGCGGGCCCAACGTCAGTGGGCGCGTCTAGGCTCGGTTCGACCATGGAGTCCGAGTCAGGGACGTGAGCGTCATGTCGCGTGTTCGAGTGCACAACTTCAGCGTGTCGCTGGACGGGTTCGCCGCCGGGGAGGGACAGACCCTGGAGGCCCCCTTCGGGCATGCCGGGACTCGGCTGGTCGAGTGGTTCTTCCAGACCCGCGCCTTCAAGGCGATGCAGGGCCAGGAGGGCGGCACCAGCGGTGTCGACGACGTCCTCGCCGGGGCCTGGGGGCCCGGGATCGGGGCGGAGATCATGGGCCGCAACAAGTTCGGGCCGCAGCGCGGCCCGTGGACCGACGAGGAGTGGAAGGGCTGGTGGGGCGACAACCCGCCGTTCCACACCCCGGTGTTCGTGCTGACGCACCACCCGCGCCCGTCCGTCGAGATGGAGGGCGGTACGGTCTTCCACTTCGTCGACGCCTCGCCGAAGGAGGTGCTGCGGCAGGCTCGCGAGGCCGCGGGCGGCCTCGACGTGCGGATCGGCGGGGGCCCGGCCACGGTCAGGCAGTTCCTCGCGGAGGACTTGGTCGACCACCTCCACATCGCCCTCGTCCCGATCGTCCTGGGTCGCGGTGAGCGGCTGTGGGACGGTTTGGAAGGGCTGGAACAGCGGTTTCAGGTCGAGTCGGTGGCGACACCCGGCGGCATCACCCATCTGACCTTCACCCGGCCGTAGCTCCGCCGCATGGACCGATCTGCGGCCGCCCCGAGCTGTCGGGGCCGCCGCTTCAGCCGGGACCGCGCCGGCCGCACCAGGGCACCCGTCCCGGGGCCTCGCCCTACGGTGCCGGCGGCGGAGAGGGGTGCGGCAGCATCCGTTCCGTGTGGCGAAGCAAGCAGTCGTTCGAAGCCGGCCCGACCACCGTGATCGGTGAGACACCGCCTACAGCCGTGCGGTCAGCATGAGCTGACACCCCGCAGCCGTGCCGCAGCCCTTCCGGAACCGGCCGGAGGGGCTGCGACGGCGATTCCGGGAGGATCAGGCCGGTGGTGTCCAGACGTACCGGGTGATGGTGGTGATCGCCGTCAGCCCGAGGCGCTGCAGGATCGGGGCGCTGTCGGCGGAGGCGTCGACGTGCAGGTAGCGGTGGCCGTACTCCAGGGCGATCCGGGCGCGCCCCGCGACCAAGGCGCGGTAGACGCCACGGCCGCGCCAGGCCTCCAGCGTCGAGCCGCCCCGCAGCCCGGCGAACTCCCGGTCGCCGTCCAGCATCAGCCACGCGGCCGACACGATCTCCCCGCCGGCCTCGGCGACCAGCAGCGCGGTCTTCTCGGGACGGGCGGTCAGCAGGCCGAGCAGGTGGTCGGCGAGGAACCCCATGTCCTGGCCCCACACCGCGCTTTCCATCGCCACGATCCGCGGCAGGTCGGCTGGGTCGGCGGTGCGGCGGACCGTCACCCCGGCCGGCGGCGCCGCGTCGAGGTCCAGGTCGGCCGCCGGGCCGACCAGCACCGTCTCGCGCGGCTGGCGTACGAAGCCCGCGGCCAGCAGCCTGTCGGGGAGGTCGGCGGGGCTGTCATGGCCGCGGGTCTTCCATTCGAAGGCCTGGCCGTGCGCGGCGAAGTGCGCCGTCTGGCGGGCGATCAGGTCGTCCAGGTCGGCGCCGCGCACCCCCACGTCGCGCGGGGTGCTCACGAACCCGCGGTGGCCGCCGGTCAGGCGCGCCAGCGTGCCGTCGTGGTCCAGCACCGCGTCCGGCCCGGGGGAGAAGCCCCGCATCTGGTCGTCGTAGGCCGCGAGCAGGCGGCTCGGTAGTTCGTCGTCAGTCATCGCTTCGAGAGTCATCGCTTCGAGCCTAGGGACGGCGTCAAGGCGATTCTCCTGCTGGTCCGGGGCCGGGCGGCATCCGTTCCTCCCTCTCACCCGTGCCGGCGAAGCCGCATGGGGCATCTCGACGACCACGGGCGGTAGGACGGGGCCAGCACCGCGCCGTCCACCCGTCGGCTCCTCTCGTGGCCGGACGACGTGTGCTCGACCCAGCAGCCCCAACCGTCACCCGAGGAAGTTGCCGCCGTCAAGACTTCACGTCAGGAAACCCTGGCCACCACAGGCTTGCCCGATGGGGGCCCTTCTGCGGTTCGACAGAACGGCGATGTCGCGCCCGTTTGCGGTGCAGTAGCAGGGGGAATGCGACAACGCTCTTTCATCAAGTGAAGGCAAATCAGCGGCCTAACTCCCGCTTGCCTGCACCCTATTGACGCAACCTATTGACGCCACATGGCCCCGATGTTTCACTTCCCTCCGCGAGGAGAGCGCTCTCACGCCCTTGAGAACCTGCCCGGTCCCACTCCCCACCCGCCATGCCAGGGAGAGTCATGTCCTTCGTCCCGACCCGCCGCACCGTCCTTCGAGGTGCAGCGGTCGCCGCCGCGTTGCCGATGGTCGGCAGCCTCGCGGCCGGCCCGGCCGCCGCCGCGTCAGGCGGCCACGGCGCACCCGATCTGGGCGCCAACGTCCTGGTCTTCGACCCCTCCATGGGCGACGCGGCGATCCAGGCCCGGATCGACGCCGTGTTCAAGGTCCAGGAGTCCAACCAGTTCGGCACCGAGCGCTACGCCCTGGCCTTCAAGCCGGGCACCTACCACGTCGACATCAACGTCGGCTTCTACACGCACGTGCTCGGCCTCGGCGAGCGCCCCGACGACGTCGTGATCCACGGGCATGTCACTTCGGACGCACAGTGGTTCGAGGGCAACGGCACCCAGAACTTCTGGCGGGCCGCCGAGAACCTGTGCATCGTCCCGCCGGACGGCCTGAACCGCTGGGCGGTGTCCCAGGCGGCCCCGATGCGCCGTACCCACGTCAAGGGCGACCTGACCCTGTGGCCCAGCCCGCCCGGCAACCGCTGGTCCAGCGGTGGATTCCTCGCCGACAGCCTGGTGGACGGTCAGGTCGAGTCCGGGTCGCAGCAGCAGTGGCTGTCCCGCAACGACACCTTCGGCAGCTGGACCGGCGCCAACTGGAACATGGTCTTCGTCGGCACCCAGGGCGCCCCCGCCCAGAGCTTCCCCACACCCCCGATCACCACGGTCGACCGCACCCCCGTCGTCCGGGAGAAGCCCTTCCTGACCGTGGACGCCCACGGCTCGTACCAGGTCTTCGTCCCCGCGCTGCGCCGCAACTCCACCGGCACCACCTGGGCCTCCGGCAAGGCCGCCGGGTACAGCATCCCGCTGTCCCGCTTCCACGTCGCCCGGCCGGGCGACTCCGCCGAGACCCTCAACCGCGCCCTCTCCCGGGGCCAGAACCTCCTGTTCACCCCGGGCATCTACCCGCTCTCCGCCCCGCTGGAGGTGTCCCGCCCCGGGACCGTCGTCCTCGGCCTGGGCCTCGCCACCCTCCAGGCGGTCAAGGGCAACTCGCTGGTCGAGGTCGACGACGTCGACGACGTCACCGTCGCCGGCGTGCTCCTGGAGACCGCCTCCGCCGGCTCCCGCGTCCTGCTCACCGTCGGGGACGGCCGCAGCCGCAAGAACCACGCCGCCCGCCCCACCGTGCTCTTCGACGTCTTCGTCCGCGTCGGCGGCTTCGTGCCCGGCGGCACCGAGGTCGGCATCCGGATCGACAGCAACGACGTGATCGTCGACCACGTCTGGATCTGGCGTGCCGACCATGGCTTCGACGGCAGCGTCGGCTGGTCGGTCAACCCGGCCGGCGTCGGCTTCCTCGTGAACGGCGACCGGGTCACCGTCTACGGCCTGTTCGTCGAGCACTTCCAGAAGCACGAGGTGCTCTGGAAGGGCAACCACGGCCGCACCTACTTCTTCCAGAACGAGCACCCGTACGACGTCCCGACCCAGGCCGCCTGGGGTCACCAGGGCACCCGCGGCTACGCGGCGTACAAGGTCGCCGACTCCGTCACCGACCACCGGGCCTGGGGGCTGGGCAGCTACTGCTTCTTCAACCTGCAGGCCGACATCTACACCGACCGGGCCTACGAGGTCCCCGACACCCCGGGCGTCGTCCTCACCGACCTGATGACCGTCTGCCTCAACGGCCCCGGTGGCGGAGGGATCCTGCACTGCGTCAACAACAGCGGCGACCCGGTGCAGAACGGATTCGGCACCTTCTTCCTGAAGAGCTACTCGAACGGCGTGGCCACCGCCTGACGCACCGTCGGGCCGTGCCGCGCGACGGGTGAGGGCACGGGGCAGGGGACACGGGGGCGGCGCCGGGAGGAACCGGCCGCCGCCCCCGTGGATTATCGGGGGTGGGTTGCCGTGTTGATCACCCTTGGCGATGTCGTTCCCACGCCACCGGCTCACGGCTGCGGGGTGCTGTCCGGCAGGGCGACGCAACCGACCGGCAGTGCAGCCGGCTCGCTGCCCGTCGAGAGTTTCACCGGCCGCTCTCTGACGGAACGTGTGTCCCTGGCGGACGTCGCCGTGGCTACTCGCCGAGAGCAGCGCGAACCACCGCCAGGCGCTCCCGGGACTCGGCGATCCACTCTTCGCCCATGTCGAGCGGCACCGCTCGACGGGCTTCACCGAGGCCCGGCTGTCGATCATCGACGAACTGAGTGCCCTGCCGTTCGCCGAGCAGGAGCAGGAAGCCCCGCCACCGGCCGATTCCTGTCCGTCGACCCGGTGAACGGCGGTAGCGCCAACTCCTACGACTACAACTATGCTGATCCGATCAACCGTTGCGACCTGGACGGCAGGAACAGCTGGTCGGGCCGGCTGTTCCGGCCACAACCGACGTTTTCGTGGACGGCGGCCGCCAAACTGGTAGGCCGGGAGGCGCTCGCCAAGGGGAGGCAGCCCCATCAGGTCACCAGGATGCTGACCAACCGCTTCGCCGTACTGGGGGTGGACTACGCGACACCCTGCAGGGGCTGAGGTATGGCCCGGGCTTCCCCTTCGAGTGCTTCTCCGCCGGAGTTGACCCATGGACGAACCAGTGCGAGAAGCAGGCAGGCTGGTCGAAGGGCGGCTGCAGGCAGTGTCGGTGAGGCGAATCAGCGCAGCTGTCGGCGCGCTGACATGCACGGTCGGCCTGTCGGGGTGCTTCATGTCGGACCCGGACCCGTTCCCGTTCGGCTACCGGATGACGGAGGGGAGCGTCGAGGTGTTCGTGCCGATGTGCCCCGAGGACCGCTTGGAAAGCATTCGGGCAGCCGATGTCAGCGGGGAACGTGTCGAGCTCTTCTCTGCGACGCGTCCCACCCCCAGCCAGGCCGACAAGGGAAGCTTCATCATCCACGACAGCCGTGGCTGGGCGCCCGAGGGCTTCGAGGAACGCCAGATCTTCCACAGCTCGACCGACCTCCCCAAGTTGTTGGAAGTCGACTACGGAATCACCAGCGGTTCGGGTGCGGCTGACGTGGCTGACCTGGACAAGGTCGCGGCGGCCACGCTGGAGCCAGGCCAGTACTGGACCAGGAACGGCGTCATGACGGCCGAGCAGATCAACAAGCAATTCCACTGCAACAACCCCGCCTCCTGACTTGTCCGCGGCCCTTGCCCGCTCCCGCCCCTGGAGCGGGCAAGGGCCGCACCTACTGGTGGGTCTCCTGCCTTGACTCTGCCGGGGTTGGTGTTCCCGATGCGAGAGTATGCTCGGCGGGCATGCTCGGGCTGTTTCGTAGGTCGATTCAGCCCGGCCGGGGCGGCGCGGAGTTCCTCGCCCACGGCTTCGGCGAGCACGGCCTCACTCTCGCCGGGCGCCTGGCGGACGCGGTTCGGGCCTGGGACCGGCACGCCCGCGGCCGCGGCTACCCCGAACTGACGATCCACCCCGCCGCGACACCGGTCGAGGACCTGCCGGCCGGCCACGTCCTCGACAAGGCATCCAGTCGACTGGTCTTCCGCTGGCCAGGAGGTGACGCAGCGCCGGGACTCGCGGTCATGGCGGTCAGTGAGGTGGAATGAGTCCGATCGGGCCGTGAGTCGCGTGATCGGACTGGAGTGCGTGGATGGGGACGATTCTCAAGGGCGTAGGCCGCGTGCGCTGGCACGAGTTGAAGCATGCCTATGGATCTGCGGCCGATGTTCCCGGCGTGCTGTCACGGATCGCCTGGGGCGACCGCCGCGCGAGTAGGGAAGCTCTGAGCGATCTCGCGCTGTGGATCGGTGAGCTGGCAGTCTTCGACGCGACCGTCGCCGCTGTTCCCTTCCTGTGGGACCTCGCGGTCACCGAGACCGTGAACTCCCGGGCCGAGGTCCTCGCGTTGCTGCAGACGATCCTCGAACACGGCAACCCGCCGCAGCCGAAAGTGGAACGGGAAGCTCACCGGGCCGTGCTGAGCCGCCGGGTGACCGCGGACCAGCTCACCCACGACAGTGACCCCGTGGTGCGGGCAGCGGCTCAGGACCTGCTGGCTGGGATCGACAGCCATCCGGGCGAGTCCTGTTGCCGGGTTTGATGCAAGGGCGTTCCGTGCTGCTCCGGTGGCGGCCGTCGTACGGCGCGACCAGCTGGGAAGGGCCCGAGCACGGTCAGCTGACGGCCTGCTGCTGTTCGGCGCGGGCGCGGGTGGTGGCGATTCGGTAGGAGGCCTGGTCGATGGCCGCGCCGGCGGTCTGCTCGGTGAGTCCTCGTTGGCCGGGGGAAGGTCACGGCGCGTAGTGGATCACCGTTGCGAGGCCGGCGACCTGGTGCTCGCGGGGCAGGTGGCGGCTCAGCAGCAGGACCAACCGTACTGTGCCCGACCGCTGCCGGGCGCCCGTCCGTCCGGTGGCCCACCCGGGCGGCGTGGCCATCCTGCGAGCGCTTCGCCGTCGGGGCCTCCCGGTCCACCGGTCAGACCGGTAGGGCTCCGGCAGGGTGCCCGTGCTCGCGGCCGCACTCGGTGAGGGCGAGGACTCCATGCCCTTCCACCATGACGTTCGCTCCCAGCTCTCCGGGGTCGACCGAAAGGCGCGCCGCGATGTCGTTGGCGTGGCAGGTGTCGGGGATCCGGAGTTCCTCCTTCACCTGGCGGTACCGGGCACCGAACGTCGCGGAGTCCGAGGGGCTCACGCCGTCGAAGGCGTCGTCGGGGAAGCCGTCCTGATGGGGGAGGAGGTACCCGGATTCGGCCGGGTGCCCGGGGCTGTCGTCGTCGTCCTCCTCGGCGTCGTACGCGTCGTAGTAGCGCACCACCTCGCCGGCTTCGGCGATGCACCAGGCGGTCCAGTCATCGCCACAGCTCATGCCGTACCACTGTGCGGCTCCGAACCGCCGGCTGAGGTCGGCGCACCGCCGACGTACGACGTCGACCAGCGCCTCGTCGCGGTCATCGGCGTCGTCCACGTGGTGGGTGTCACGGGACGAGTCCCCGAAGACCAGCGTCCAACCGTCGAGAGCCGGGCTGACGAAGACGCGGGCACAGCGGTCGTGCGGCCGGTTCCGTTCCCAGGCGTGGTGGTCGTGGTTCCAGGCCGCCGCACCCGTGCGGAGTGTGGCGGGCTCGGGGTCGTCCAGATCGAACGCTTCGAGCACCGCGTCCTGGTCGGTGCTCGGGACCGCGTACCACGATCCACACAGGTGCATGCCTTCGGGCACCTCGGTCCGGCGTTTGATCCTGGTCAGGCGCCGCCAGGCCTCCTGGTCCCGGCCGTCGAGCGCGGTCGGCCCGCCGATGGCAGCGAGCGCCTCCAGGATTCCGGCCCGTACCCTGAGCCCGGTCGCGGGCCGGCGTCGCAGTCGCCGCAGCAGCGGGACGGCTCCGGGGCCGATCGCCTCGAACGCCCACATCGCTCGCCGGCGGACATCGGGCTCCTCGTCGCCCAGCATCGGAACCAGTTGGTCGACGAACGTCAGAGCGGCCGCACCCAGGTTCTGGAAGGCGAAGAGCGCGGTGCTCCGGACCTGCGGGTGAGAGTGGTTCAGGAGAGCCGTGTACACCCCGGGATCGGCCACCTTCAACCGTCCCAGTGCCCACCCGGCCCGCCTCGTCACCTCAGGTGAGGTCGCCGCAGTGACCGCCTCCACCAGGGGGCCCAGAGCCGGCTCGCCGATCCGGGACAACACGTCCGCCGGGACCGTCCAGTCGACGGGTGACCGCTCGTCGCACAGCACGGCCAGCACCGGCCCGACGGCGTCCGCCCCTCGGGTCACGAGGGCATCGCGTGCCGACCGGGTCCGGTCCCAGGTGCCGGAGAGCTCTTCGGTCAGCTGTTCGTCGTCCATGGTCGGCACCATAGCCGTGTGGACTGACAGGCCCCCGGGCAACCGGAAACGCCGGGGCGTGGAAGGGAGCGGTGGTCCCGCCCGGACCGAGCGTCAGGTGGGCGGATCGTCATCCTGAGTAGAGCTATGCCAGGCGAGGCAGGCGTCGCCTCAGCCGTCACGTCGTTGGCTGGTATCACCGGTGGCGGATCTCGCTAGAAGGACCGGAAGACCCCTGCGGGGTCGAGCCGGGCCGCATCGGCGACGTCCGCGAAGTCCAGGTTCCCGATCGAAAGGTTCGCGTGGATGTCGTGGACGCCGGCGGGGACGGCGCGGACCGATCCGCCGTACGCCTCGAACTCCTCGTCGCTCCCGCAGTCGTCTCTGGTCAGGACGGCCACCGCCAGCAGCGCGTGGTCGTGGTCCCCCATCGTGGTGCGGTCGGCGAGGAAGACGACGCTCAGATCCTCGTCCGCGGACACGGCGGTGACCACGGCGTGAGCCGCGGCGCCGGACCACGCCGGGTCATCGACGATGTGGACCACGGGGTCGTAGTCGCCGTCGCCCCAGGACTTCGACAGCTCGTTGCACAACGACTGCCAAGCCGGCTCGTCGCTGAAGTCGGTTCTGATGATCAGCGCGGCGAAGTCGTCGCGGCCGGTGACAGCGGGCAGCACCTTCAGGCTCCGGTCTCTACGGGTTGATGTACCGGTACAAGATGTCACCCTTCGGAGAGAACCGGCGGCGCCGGTCAGCCCGCTCCGCGCCAGACGTTGTCGAAGGCCGCGTCCTCGATGGCGCGGCGTTGCCGGACTGCCTCCAGTTCACGGACCGCGCCGTCGACGGCTGCGAGCACGGTCAGGACGGAGTCCTCCACCCCGGTCGGCTCCTCCTGCGCGCGGGTGTCGCCGATCCCGGCGGCCACCGCGAGGACGGAGAGGACCAGCTCGTGGGACGCCCAGCGTTCGGTCGCCGCGCGCCGCTCGGGGGTGTCGGCGGGCACCAGTTCGCCCGCCCCGAAGGGGGTCCGGTGGCGGCGCCGCCGGGTGAGCTGCCCCTCGGCCTCCATCGCGGTCAGGTAGGCCGTGGCCAGGCCACGGCCGCGACGCCACAGCCAGTCGTCGACCGACTCGTACGGGGGCTGCCGGAGGAGTGACGACGCGGCCCGGTCCAGCAGCGGGTCGGTGGTCGTCGTCGGTCGGTCCGGCATGATGCGTTCGTCGTCCAGCCGCACGGAGCGGGCGGCGAGGAGGTCGGCGAGTTCGGCGCCGGCGAGCGCGAGGGACAGGTCGCCCTGCCGGGGCGGCCGGTCGAGTGCGGCGTCCAGGGCCAGGATCACCAGGTCCCGCGGTGTTGTCATGGTGTGTCCTCGATCGTCGGCGCCCGCGGCCTGGGCGGGGGCGGCCTCTGGTGGTCAGGCTATGACCGCTCCGGGTGTTCCGCAGACCGGGCTGCGGGGTACGTGGTCAAGGGCGGGAGCATGGCTCAGGGTGGCGGGCAGGTTCCAGGGGCATGCGGGTCGGCCGGGCGTCGGCTGCTCATTCCGGCGGATCCGATCGGGCCGTGAGTCGGCCACGCAGCTCCGTCGCCTTGCGCAGGGCCGGCGCGACCAGGGCGGGTTCGTGCTCCGCGCGGTGCTCCAGGAGGACGATCGCCTCGTCCAGGTCCGTACGGGCCACGTCCAGCCGGTGGTCCACCAGCAGGTGAACCTTGACCAGGCTCAGGAGTGCGCCCGCGAGCACCATGTCCGCCAGGTTCCGACCGTCGGCGAGCCCCTGCCGGGCCAGCTGCACCGCCTCCGCACCGACCGCCAGGGCCTGCCCGGTGTGTCCGGCCTGCGCGAGGCAGATTCCGAGGGTGGGCAACGTCCTGGCCCGACCGGGTCCGTAGACCGCCGGTTCGGCCTCGACGAGCCGGTCGTAGAGCTCGATCGCCTCGGTGGCTTCTTCGAGCGCCCCGGGCTGCGGGGGGTCCGTGTCCGCCCGGCACTGGGCGAGGGCGGCCAGCGCGTCGGCCACGATGTTCTCGAAGGCCGCGATGCCGGTACCGCCGACGGACCGGGCGGCAGCCACCGCGCGTTCGAGGACCTCCACCGCCGCCGGATCGTCGAGGTCGCTCAGGAAGCTGCCTCGCAGGGTCAGCGTCATTGCCGTCCCGGCGTGGTGGATCGGCTCGGTCTCCGGGAGCAGCTGGAAGCAGGCGGCGGCCTCGGTGAGCGCGGCCAGCGACTCGTCGGCCCGGTCGACCGTCCAGAGCAGGCCCGCGTAGGCGGTGAGAGCGGTGGCCGACTCCGTGGCGTGGGCGGCGCGTTCCGGCTCCGGCAGCCCGCGCCACAGTGCCACGGCTTCCGCTACCCGGTCGATCGCCTCGCTCTGGCGGTCCGCCCGGACCAGCAGGTTGCCGAACTGGCCGAGAGCCTGGGCGAGCCGGGCCCGCTCGGCGTCGGTGTCGGACGTGTCCCGGAGGTGCCGACGGATCACCACCACCTCCTCGGCGGCGACGACGGCGTCCGACAGCCGGCCCAGCCGGCCGAGCTGGTTGGTGAACAGGTGGAGGGAGTCGGCCAGCGAGGGCCGGTGCCGGAGGGGGTCCATCTCGGCCAGTCGGCGGCGCGCCGCCACGATCGCCTCGACGGCTGCCAGGGCCTCCGTCGACCGCCTGGCGGCCAGCAGCAGCCTGCTGAGCGTGTTGAGGAGGGACGCCGGCTCGGGCAGTCCTGCATGGGGCCGGGCGACCTCGACCGCCTCCAGCGCGATCGGCACGCTCTCCTCCAGTCGGTCCAGCTCCTGCAGGCACGTGGCCTGGTGAGTCAGGTAGCGGGCGAGGCTGGTCCGGAACGCCCCGGGACTGGCCTCGGCCAGCTCACGGCCGAGGGCGACGGATTCCTCGATCCGGATGAGAGCCTCGTCCGGCCGCCCGTCGGAGCGTAGTTGGGCGCCGATGTTGTTCAGGCATTTGGCCAGGTCGGGGCGGGCCGCGACGGCCTGGTCCTCCGGCAGCGACCGGTAGATCTCCAGGGCGCGGACCGGCGCCGCGAGGGCCTCGTCGGCGAGACCCGCCTCACCACTGTGGTTGCCCAGGGACACCAGGGCCATCGCGTGATCCGCAGCGAAGACATCCGGGAGGGTGCGGTGGAGTTCACCGTAGAGCTCGGCCGCCTCCTCGGCCGCCCGCAGGGCGCCCTCCTGGTCGCCGGCGTCCGCGAGTTCGTTCGCCAGGCCGTTCAGGGCCCTGGCCAGATCGTCGGTGTGGGCGGCGGGGCGGGTCTCGGCCAGCACACGGTACAGAGCGACGGACTCCTCGATCGCGGCCAGCGCCTCGCTGCCGTGGCCGACCTCGGCCAGCCGGATGGCGAGGTTGTTGAGGCTCATCGCCAGATCCGCCGTGTACGCGTCCGGGCGCCGCTCGGCGAGCCGGCGCCGGACTTCCACCGCCTCCCGGACCGCTGCAAGGGCCTCCGGTGCCCGGCCCATGTCGCCCAGGCAACTCGACATCGTGCCCAATACCAGGGCCAGTAGTGGCCGGTAGGCGTCCGGCTTGCGTTCCGCCAGCGGCCGGAGCAGGTCGACGGCCTCCTGGCTCCGTTCCAGCGCCGACACGTGGCGGCCTTCGCCCGTGTGGCACAGGGAGAGGTTGTTCAGGCCTGTCGCGAGATCCGCCAGATCGTCCTCGGCGCCGGTGCGCGCCCGGTGCCGCCGGCGCTCCACGACCTCCTCCGCCGTTGCCAGCGCTTCCCGGCCGAAGCCGAGATCCTGCTGCCGGATGGCCAGGGTGGCGAGGGAACGTAGCAGATGCGTGGGGTTCGCGAGGGTGCCGTCCGTCTCCAGCTGCCGGAAGACACGGACGGCCTCCTCGGCCGCTTCGAGCGCCTCCTGGCGCCGGCCCAGCTCACCGAGGAAATTGGCCCGGTTGTTCAGGCAGGCCGCCAGACCGTTCCGCGCCCGCACCCCATGGGGGTCCGCAAGATCCCACTCCTTCGCCAGCTGCCGCAGCAGGGCGATGGCCTCGTCGACCTCCGCGAGCGCCTCGGTCTGCGCACCGACCTCGCTGAGGTTCCTGGACAGCCCGCGGAGGTAGCCGGCGAGGGTGAGCACCTCCTCGGGCGTGCCGCCGCCCTCCGTGCGCCGGGCCTCGACCAGCCGCTTCAGCACGGTGACGGCCCAGGGCCCGAGGTTGTAGGAGAAGTCCGGGACGGCCGCGGCCCAGGCCGCCAGGGACTCGGCGGTGGTGGACGGCGCGTCGAGCAGGTCCCGCAGGCCGTGCAGGATCGGCTCGGGCTCCTCGACCTGGGTCGCCACGGCGATCGCGGGCAGTGCCAGCGCGTCCGGATGTCCGGTGCACAGCTCCGCGAGCAGCGGGGCCAGCCGCCCGACCAGCGGCCGGTGGTGGGCGGCACGGGCCAGCACCGTCAGGAACCGTTCGGCCTCCGCCCGGTCGATGCCGTCGACCAGGGCGGGGGCGAGGCGCCAGTGCTGCAGGACCCGCTCGCCGACGAAGCGCTCGGCGAGCCGGTCCGGTTGCAGGGTCCCCCAGGGTCGTCGGCCCGTGCCGTCCGGCGGGTAGAGCGTCGCGATCCACCTGTCCACGTCGCCGCGCAGGCGCAGCTCCCCGGGCAGGCCCGGCACCCGGCGCAGGACGCCGTCGGCCTGTCGGCGGTCCTCCGGGCCGAGCAGGATCGCGGCCGCCAGGGCGTCCTTGAAGGCCTCGCCCTCGGGCGCCCCGTCCTGGTATCCGAGCAGCTTCAGCGTCCGGCTCCAGTACCGGGACTCGTGGCCGAGCACTCGGGTCTCGACGTCGTCGGGCTCCGGGCTACGGCTCGCCAGCCCCGGGCCCGCGGACGGGGTACCGCTGCCGGTCGGCGTGCCCCGGTCGAGTAGATCGGCCAGGGCGGTCATGTGCAGGGTCAGGATGTTCTCGAAGCCGGCGCGGCTCAGGTCCGGGACGGGCAGGGCGGCGGCCAGCGCGGGCCAGTCCGGGCCCTGGTAGCCGCGTACGTTCGGGAGCTCCCGAGCGAAGGCCTCGGCGGCCTCGCGGTACCGCGCCGCCCGCTCGCCCTCCTGCTCGGCGAGGGGCGGGAGTTCGACCACCGGCGCGACGCCGAGGAGGTCCTCGGCCGCGCGGCTGGCCTTCCTGGCCTGCTCCCACCAGGAGCCGGCGGTCCGGGCGACGAGGAGCAGCTTGAACGGCACCCGCCGCTCCCGGACGGCCTCCAGCAGCAGCGACAGCTGGTCGAGGCGGCCCTCGACGTAGTCGATCACCACCAGCAACGGGCCCACCGTCTCCCGCAGCGTCTCCAGCCGCAGGTCGCCGGGGTGCGTGGCGGTGCGCAGCCAGACCACCGCCCAGGGGAGCCCGTCCGGAGCGCTCTCCTCGGTCCGGCGGCGGTCGGTCAGGCGGCGCCCGAGCTCCCGGACCAGCCGGGTCTTCCCCTGGCCGCCGGGGGCGTGCAGCAGTACGGCGCTCAGGCCGTCCTCGCGGCACCAGGCGACCAGTTCCTCCAGCAACCCGTCGCGGCCGTGGAACCCGACCACCTGCCGCTCGGCCTGCAGCAGTGCCGACGGCGAGCCCTTCGGCCCGGCGAGGTCGACGGACCTCTCGTCGACCAGGTCGCGGAACTCGGCCGGTTCGAGGAGGAGCGAGTCGGCTCCGTACCGCTCCAGTGCGGCGCGGAAGTCCGGGTCGAGGTGCAGCATGTACGCGGGGACGACCTGGACCTCGCCGTGCCCGAAGTGTCGGCTCTCCGCGACGACGACACCGACCACCATCCGGTCCATCAGCACCGCGCCGCCCGACAGGCCGCCCCACGGCAGGCCGGGCCGGTCGTCCAAGGTGGGCGGGGTGCCCTTCAGGCTCATCACGTACCGGTTGCCGGCCACCCCGCTCCCCGGGTTGATCCAGCCCGTCTCGTGTCTGGCCTCGACGTAGTCCTGGCCCTCCTGGGCCGCCTCCGGGACGCCCCAGGTCTCGCAGCGCTGTTCGGGCAGCGAGGTCACCAGCCGTCCCCAGCGGGCCGCGGCGTCCCCCGGTGGATTCCACCGCTCGTCCGTGACCTGCACCAGGGCCGCGTCGTCACGGCCTCCGCTCGTACCGCGCCACACCACCCGCCCGCGGTACGTCCCGGCGGACCCGGGCTTGTACACCTCGACGGTCGCCGCGTCGCGGACGACGTGGGCCGAGGTCAGGACGAGCCGGGGCCCGACCGAGTAACCCGATCCACGGCCCGACGGTCCTTCGACCGCCACGGCGCGTTCCTGCTCCATGCCGCCCCCTCAGGCCTCTCCCGCACGCCGATGCCCCCCTGTGGCCCGTGCCGGTCAGCCGAGGCGACGACCGGTCACGTTCCCCGGGCCCTTCGGCCGGTCGGCCGCGCCGCTGATCAGCAGGTCCGTGCCGTCCTTGCTCCGGGGCGTCAGGGTGAACGAGACGCGGTGCGTGCGCCCGCGGGAGACGCCGGCCCCCGCCTCCGCCGACACCGCCCAGACCCGGAACTTGCCGCCGGCGTTGGCGTCCGCCCGCAGCTCGACCTCGAACTCCATCTCCACCGGCCCCACCGTGAAGGCCACGTCCTCGCCCACCCCGCGCGCCGCGGCCTCCAGCAGTTCGTCCCGCACAGCGGCCACTGCGTCCGCCAGTCCGATGTCCAACTCAGCGACTCCGTCCGTAGGATCGTGCTACCCAGCCGACACCCTAGGAGAAGCGGGACGCCACCCGCAGGCCAAACGGCGATTCGCTGGTGGAGGGCTTGACGGGGGGCGTCGCCGTGGTCGGGCTTCGGCGGCTCGCGGCCGTTCTCGCCTCAGGCCCCCGAAGTCGCCGAGCCGGACGATCAGTTGTGAGGCGGGGCGACGGGGGCTCCATCGCGCCGGCCCCGTTCGGCGAGCCAGGCGACGAGGCCGAAGGCGCAGGCGGTCCAGAAGCCGGGTGCTCCGTAGGCGGAGCCGAACAGGACGGTGGCGACGGTGGCGACGAGGGCCGAGGTGAGGGCGACGGCGAAGCAGGCGTTGGAGAGTGCGCGGCGTCGGCTCATGTGCGTCCTTTGCGTGGTGGGTACGGACGGACGGGTGCCCCGGGCACGCTGGAGTGCGTGCCCGGGGCGGCTGGTTCAGGCGGGGGACCTGTCAGCAGGATCGACGGTAGGGGATCCCGTACGCGCCGTGGGCGTAGACGGGTACGTACCACTTGTGGTAGATCGCGGCCCCGCCGCCGATGCCGAGGCAGCGACCGGTGTTGGAGGCCCAGTTGGCGATCAGCTGGATGGTGCCCCAGTAGATGGCGAGGATGGCTCCGATCGCGATGGCAGCCGGTGCGGCGGGCGGTGCGAGCACCGAGACGAGGGCGGTGATGCCGCCGATGATGGTGTAGCTGTACCAGCCGTAGTTGCCGATGCGCCAGGTCCAGAGCCTGTTGAAGTTGGCGGTGAAGACGGCCCCGCCCCAGCCGGTGCCGGTCCAGGAGGACGCGGACCAGTAGCGCCCGTAGACGCTGCCCCAGGAGTAGTAGTAGGTCCTTGAGGCGCTCCAGCGGCCGTCGAGGTCGGTGCAGTTGACCGGGTCACCGGAGCAGTACTCGTAGGAGTTGGCGTTGCCGCCGTAGACCGGGTCGGTGGACAGGAAGCGGCCCGTGGTGGGGTTGTAGAGCCGAACGCCCATCAGGGTCACGTTGGACGGGGTGTCGGAGGCGCGCTGGTAGGCGCCGAGGTAGCCGTAGCGGTTGGTGGCGGTTCCCGGCTTCAGGTTGCCGTACTCGTCGGTGTCGACGGCGGTGGGCGTGGCGCCGGCGGCGAGCGGCACCTGCAGGTTGACGTCACCGTGGATGTTGGTGAACTGCAGGACGGTGTCGCCGGTCTTGGTGGTGAGCGCCTCCAGGCCGGAGCCCAGACCGGAGACGTTGCGGGTGACGGTGCCGGCCGCGTCCTCGGTGATCCAGCGCGGGGTGTCGTTGTCCGCGGAGTAGTGGTTGACGCTCGTCGCCCCTGCGGTCCAGCTGCCCGAGACGTTGGTCTCGGCCTTGGTGGAGCGCATCCGCTGGTTGGAGTCCAGCGTCCAGGTGGTGCGCTTGGTTCCGGTGGTCTGCTGCTGGACGAGGTCGTTGCTGAAGTAGGCGTTGGTGGTGCCCGGCAGCGCCGTGGTGCGACCGAAGGGGTCGTAGACGTAGCCGGTGTCGGTGAGGCGGTCGGCGCTGTCGTAGGTGTGGTTGGTGGTGGTGCCGCTGGTCGGGCAGGCCGCGCCGGTGGCACCGGTGGCGGTGGACTGGGCGACGCGGTTGGCGCGCTTGTCCAGGGTGTAGGTGCGCAGGGTGCAGGCTCCGGCGGTGGTGTCCTGGACCTGGTTGAGGCGGCCCGCGCCGTCGTAGGAGTAGCGCTGGACCGAGCCGGCACCGTTGCTGGAGGTGTGGGTGGTGACCTGTCCGTGCACGGACTGCAGGACGGTGTCGGCGAGCAGGGTCGCACCGTCGCTGTCACGGGTGTAGGTGCGGACGGTGGTGGCGCCGGTGGGGTCCTGCTTGCGGGTGAGGGTGTAGCCGCCGGGCAGCTTCTCGCTCACCAGGGAGCCGTCGGGGTTGTAGGTGGCGGTGAAGGTGCCGGCGACGGAGTCGGTGAGGCTGACGGGTACGCCGCGCGGTTCCTTGGCGTTGTCGTAGGAGTAGGTGACGGTCGTGGGGACGCTGTCGGAGATGACCAGCGGGCGGTCCAGCGCGTCGTAGCTGGTCGTGGTCGTGGCGCCGTCGGCGTCGGTGTAGGTGACCTGGCGGCCGAGCTTGTCGTAGCCCCGGGTGACGGTGCCGCCCAGGGTGGAGGTGGAGGTGAGCAGCCGGCCGGTCTGCGGGTCGTAGGCCTGGGTGACCTCGGGGACGGCCTGGCCGAGGTTGCTGGTGATCTTGGTGGTGGTGATCCGGCCGACGGCGTCGTAGGTGAGGGCCGTGGTGCGTTCGGCGCTGCCGGAGGTGTCGACCGTGGTCAGCGGCTTGCCGTAGCGGTCGTAGGTGACGATGGAGTCGACCGTGGCGTTCGGGTTGGTGCCGCCACCGGTGATGTCGCCCGCGGGGCCCGTCCAGCACACCAGGCCGGCCCATTCGGGGCGTCCCTTGCACCAGTTGGCGGTGGTCCCGGAGCCGTCCCAGTAGACGGTGACCTTGGTGCCGGCGTCGTCGCCGGTGTTTCCCGGGAGGCTGACGTCGGTGACGCGGCCCTGGGCGTCGTACGCAGTGGCGTTGGTGAGGCCGAGGCCGCCGGAGTCCTGGGTGACCAGGGTGGGCAGGCCCTTGGCCCAGTCGTACTGGGTCACGGTGACCCGCTTGTCGGCGAGCAACGAGTCGTAGCCGTTGACGCGCAGGCCCGCCGTGGTGATGGTGAGCTGGTCCTCGACGGTCGCGCTGCCGTCGGTGGGCCGCCCGTCGTCGTACTCGTTGACGCTCCACGAACGTGCGGCGACGGCGCTGCCGGCCGGGGCGAGGACGGTGGTGCCGGACTTGAAGTCCTTGGTGAGCTCCACCGTGTGCAGGGGTCCGAACTCCTCCAGGAGCCGGGTGCCCTTGTCGTTGTAGTACGAGTAGTTGCCGAGGAGTTCGGCCCGCTCGTCCGTGCTCAGGCCGGCGATGCCGAGCTCGGCCTGCGCCGCCGTGTCGGCGGGGGTGAGGCCGAGCGCGACGGAGCGGTTGGCGGCGCTGAGGGTGCGCACGGTGTTGCCGAAGCGGTCGTACTGGGTGGTGGTGACGTGGCCGCCGGGCTCGGCGGTGTTCACCAGGCGTCCGGAGGCGTCGGTGTAGAGGATGGTGGCGCGGGTGTAGTCGCCGGCGTTGAGGTTGCCCCCGGTCGGGGAGGCCGGGACCTGGTCCGCGGGGAAGATGGCGGTCGCGTTGGCCGGCAGGTCCTTCTGGTTCCACGCCCGCACGTCGGCGGGAGCCATCTGCAGCGGCGCCTTGGTGCCGGTCAGCGGAACGTTGTAGGCGACACTGGTGGTCGCGGTGCCGTTGACCGTCGCCGTGGTGCCGGGCGCCAGGGTGGGCCGCGAGACGCCGAGGAGCATGCCCGGTCCGGAGACGCTGCTGGCACCGGCGGTGCCGTAGGCGAACGTCCAGGGCAGTTCGCCCGCCGTCGTCAGGGTGGCGACGCGGCCGGCGCCGTCGTAGGTGTAGGCGGCCTTCAGCGGCGTGGACAGGCGCGGGTCCCACGCTTCGCGAAGGCGCCCGGCGCTGTCGTAGGCGTACTGGGCGACGGCCGTCGCGGTGGCGTTGGTCGCCCCGGGGTCGGTCGCCCACAGCTTCACCTGGCTGACCCGGCCGGTGAAGTCACCCAGGGCGGACGAGGTCGCGCTGGTGGCCGTGGCGTAGACGTACTCCAGCACGCGGCAGCCGGCGGTGGCCGGCGTGCTCTGGCAGGTGGAGTTGGGGACGGCGGTGCTGGGCGCGATGACGTACTTGGGCCGGGCCAGGGTGGACGGGCCCGAGACCACCTTCTCGGAGACGATGGTGGTGGTCGACTCCCCGGTGGGCCGGTAGCTGGTCGAGGCGTTCCACACCGTCGACGCCGCGTCGACCTTGGCGAAGGTCGAGGTGACGCCCTCGGTGTCCTTGAGGGTGAAGGTGCCGCTGAGGGAGCCGGTGAGCGTCAGGCTCTCCGCTCCCGTCTCGGGCGTCCAGGCGCCGCCAGCGGCGGCGGTGAAGTTGACCTGGATCCCCTCCGGACGGACCACCGCGACCGAGGTGGCCGAGGTCTGCTGGACGAAGGACCACGAGGTCGACGTGACCGAGGCCGAGGTGCCGGCCGTCCATTCCGGCCCGAAGATCGCGACCTGTCCCTCCTGGTCGGCGCCGGCCGTCGGCCGACGGGAGGAGGCGGTGCGGGTGACGGCGAGCCCGAACACGGACGCGTCGGCGCCCGAGAGCGTGTAGTCACCGGTGAGGGTGTTGACGCTGCCCGGACCGACGCTCTGCTGCGGGGCCGTGCCGGCGTTGCGGTCCACCGTCACGTTGACCGTCTGGCTGTTGCCGGTGGTGGTGCCGTCGGTGAAGCGGGCCCGGATCTGGACGGCACTGTCCTTCGCGAGGGTGCCCGTCAGGTTCCAGGTCAGCGGGGCGGGCTGACCGGCCGACACGGCGACCGGCCAGCTGACCGGGCCACCGCTGGAGGTGACGCTGACGTCGGCGGCCGGGATCGTCTTCCAGCTGTCGGCGTCGCCGAGGCGGTACTCGTAGGTGGCGCCGGTGTACGAGGTGCGGCCGATCGCGGACAGCGTCACGCTGCGGGCCGGCCGGTCCCCGTCCACGGGGGTCAGCAGCGCGGCGCCGTCGGCGCCGATCCCGAAGCTGTACGAGGTCGCGGCGGCGGTCAGGTTGCCCGCGGCGTCGACGGTCCGGACGTAGAGGGTGTGCCAGCCCGACGCGGGGTTGATCGCGAGTTGCAGCGGGTCGCCACCGGTCCCGTCGGTGGTGTCGTAGAGCCGCTCCGGGGTGCTCTCGTCGTCCAGCCCCCAGGCGTAGCCCTGACCGTCCGCGCTGACGGTGTCCAACGTGCAGGTGGCACCGTCGGTTCGGGGAGCCGTCCAGGTGCCCGCCCCGTACCCGGTGCAGTAGACGGTCGCGGCGGCGGGACGGGTGGTGTCCACGACGAACGGCGTGTAGGCACTCCAGCCGCTGTAGTCCGTCCCGTCGTAGGCCCGGGCCCGCAGACGCAGGTGCTTGCCGTCGGGCAGCCCCTGCCCGGCGGGGACCGTGAGGAGCGCGTTGACGCCGGAGGCGGTCGCGGACGACATGCCGGTGAAGGCGTACGTGGTGTCGGCCACCGCCGGGTCCGCGGACAGCTCGAACTGCGCCTGGTAGGTCCCGCCGTCGGCGTCGACCGCCTTCGCCCGGAGCGTCGGTGTGGCGCTGGTGGTGTAGTGCACGCCGCTCACGCCGTGCACCGACTCGGGGGAGACCGCCCAGGACAACGGGGTTCCCGGCGCCGTGTTGGCACTGGTGACGGCGGGTGCGACGAACGCGGGTGTGGCGGCGACGACCTCACCGGTCGTCAGTACGACGGTGGCCGCCTCGGCGGCCATGGCGAGGGCGACGACCGCGGCTATGCGCCACATCGCTCTCCTGCCCGTACGGGGGATAGGCAATTCCTGCTCCTTCATGAGGCCTCCGGATGTCGAAGGTCCGCAGAATGAATAGCAGACCGCCGGTCGGCTCCACCAGACGTTGAGATCAATTCGCCGTCGGCCGGGCCGGAAATTCATTTCCCCGACGCCACCGACGCCCCCCGGCGCCGGTCGGGATCGGTGAGGGCGGGGCCGCCGATCAGCGGCACGGAGTGCGAACGAAAGGGGTTCACCGCTCCGCGGGACGGACGGCGGCGTCGCCCCCGGTCTCGCGCGGAACCACCCCGGCGCTCCCCCCGCCGAAGTTCCCGGACGTTCGCCGCCCACAAGCCGATGACGAGCTCATAGCAGCAGGTCAGAGTGCCTCATGCGGCCGTCGTTGGTCCTCCGTTGGTGAAATGTTGGAGCACTGCAGCAGAGTCCTGACCGCCGGACCGGGG
Source organism: Kitasatospora sp. NPDC057015 (assembly GCF_042673745.1). NCBI lineage: Bacteria > Bacillati > Actinomycetota > Actinomycetes > Kitasatosporales > Streptomycetaceae > Kitasatospora > Kitasatospora sp. NPDC057015. Next base: position 115,754 of record NZ_JBHUSG010000015.1, on the reverse strand, counting down.
GTGAGGGAATCACCTATCGAGTGGGCGTGTCACAGCATTCGCCGGACCCGATCGCAGCAGTTGGCAGACAACAGAAACAGGCCGCTCGCGGTCTCGACCGGGATCCGAGGAAGACACACGAGAGTGCCCCTCCTTCAATTCGCCAGGTACGGCTTGCCGGCGCCGCAAGAAGTTCGCATCTCTGAACCTCGCGGCACCGCCTGGAACGTCGGATCACTCGAATTTTGTTCCGGGTCGTTGGGCTTTCCCGTCGAATTCCCGGAAATTCGGTGAATTCTCCCGCTCGCGGCGCTCGGGCCGCCGGGGCCACGGCGAAAGAGCACCACACTGCGGTCGTCCTGCCGCGCGGTCCTGACCGGCGGCCCCTCCCGAAGAGCCCGGCCCGGCGAGCCGGGGTCTTCGGGAGGGGTGCAGGTACGGTGTTGGTGGTCGGCGGGTGCCAACGCCACTGGTGGGTGAAGTCCGTGATCGGGCGGCAGCAGTAAAGGAGTTGTCGTGTCGGGGCCCGGTACGGCTGCGAGGGTGTTGGCGACGGCGAGGTTCAGCTCCGGCCGCGTACGGGCCCCGGTCGCTGCGCCGCCGCAGGTCGGTCACCTCGCTCCGCGCCGGCGCCTGATGGGGGCCGGTCGGGTGCCTCAGCGCGTCGTGGATGCCTGCGGGGCAAGGGCGCAGGGCGCCTTCCACAAGGGGACGACCCGAACGGGAGCGGTGCCGGCGCAGGCGCGGGTCTCGGCGTCGCGCCCCGTTCCGGTGGCCGGCTCGACGGTCCGCGCGTGGCTGGTCCTGGTGTTCATGGAGATCATGCCCGGCAACCTATCGGCCGGGACCGACAGGCCGTGGGCGGTCACCCGGCATTCGGCGCTCGCGCTCCCATGCCCGCCCGTAGGCAGGGTGACCGGGATCGTGAACCGGCCTGCCGGTGCGGGCCTGTCGCAACTCAACCACCCGGCATCGCAGGCGCGCTGGTGCGGTGCGGTGCGGTGCGGTCCTGTCCGGTTCCGTCCGGTTGCGACGGGCCCGCCCGGTGTCAGTCCTGCTGGTCGCGCTTGAGGAGGTCGAACTCTTCGAGCAGTTGGCCGACTTCGGTGGCTTCCAGGCGGTGGAGGAGGCGGTTGCGGACGAACTCGGGGCCCGGCATGTCGAGTGCGGCGCCGTCGCGCAGGAAGCTCACGGCGGCCAGCAGGGTGCGGATGTCGTAGGTGGAGTTGAACACCTCCGGTACGCCGCGCTCGACGCCCAGCAGTTGGTAGGCGGCTTCCATGGCCGTCCGCACGGAGTACTCGGTGGTGAAGATGCAGTCGCGGCCGGTCTCGGCGAACTGGCCGATGAACGCGAAGTTCACCGCGCCGTCGGGGACGACGGCGGGGCGGTCACCGGCGCGGCGGGGCAGGAAGAAGGCGGTGATGTAGGGCATCATCACCGGCACGCAGCGCGCCGCCTCGGCCGCCAGCACGGGAATGTCCGCAACGGGCACACCGAGGTGGTAGAGCCACTCCTGGGTGATCTCCTCGCCGGTGCACTCCTGCATGGGCTTCTTGACGTAGTCGCCGGGACGGTCCACGAACAGCCCGTACAGCCACACCACGATCTGGTCGGCGGGCTGCTGCTTGAAGTGCGGCTGGCGGTTGACCGTCCAGCTCAGCAGCCAGCCGGAGTCGCGGGCGGTGACGATGCCGCCGGTGACGACGCCGCCGCTGAACGGGTCTCGCTTGGCGATCTTCTGGATGTGGCGGGGGATGCGCTCGTCCAGGGTGGTGACGGTGGCGGACTCCCACTTGCTCGCGGGGATGTCGCCGCAGAACACCTCGGGGTGCCCGAAGGCGGGGTCCTTGACGGCGATGCGACGCCACAGGTCCCAGGCCGGCGCCGGCCCCTGGTCGAGGCGGGCCGGCGTGTGCTGGTCGCCCTCGTCGGAGTTCTCGGTGAGCGAGCCGATGGTGGCGAACACCAGGTCGTCCTCGCCCAGGTCCGCGCCGCCCGGCTGTCCGGCGTCCAGCCAGTGGATGCGGGTGGCCTGCTTGCGCCGCACGGTGAGGTCGAAGTCGATGTCCGTGACCTCGGTGTCGAACCGGAAGGTCACGCCCTGGTCCATCAGCCAGCGGGTCAGCGGCAGCACCATCGACTCGTACTGGTTGTACTTGGTGAACTTCAGCGCCGACAGGTCCGGCAGGCCCCCGACGTGGTGGATGAAGCGGTGCAGGTAGAGCTTCATCTCCAGGGCGCTGTGCCACTCCTCGAACGCGAACATGGTGCGCCAGTACAGCCAGAAGTTGCTGTCCAGGAACTCGCGGCCGAACACCTCGTCGATCCGCTTGCCCTCGAGCTCCCCGCGGGTCGCGAGGAAGACCTTCACGATGTCCTTCTGGGCGCGGTCGCCGAGCGCGAACAGACCGTCGGTACCGGCGTCGCGACCCTGGTTCTCGGTGACGCGCTGCAGCGAGCGGTTCGGGTCGTCCTTGTTGAGCCAGTAGAACTCGTCCAGGACGGACGCGCCCTCGACCTCCAGGGACGGCACGGAGCGGAAGAGGTCCCACAGGCACTCCATGTGGTCCTCCAACTCGCGCCCGCCCCGGATCACGAAGCCCTTCCTCGGCTCCTTGATGCCGTCCAGGGCGCCGCCGGGCAGCTTCAGGCGCTCCAGGACCGTGATCCGCTCGCCGGGCACCTGCGCGTCGCGCACCAGGAACGCCGCCCCGGCCAGCGAGGCCAGCCCGGCCCCCACGAACCAGGCACGCACCCGTTCGGCCCGCTCGGGCTTGCGGGGCCGGGCGAAAGCCTCGTAGTTGCCGCTGCTGTGATACATGCCTGTCTCCCCAGGGATCGTGGAGTTGGGATGCGGAACCCCGGCGGCTGCGATCCCGCCGGGGCGTGTTCTTCTCAAGCGCGACGTCCGAGCTCGCGGGTCACCGGTCGCGCTCAGAGCTCGCGAAGCGGAGGGGATGCGGCGGATGCTCCTGGGCGCACGACAACGCGGAGCCGGGGAGTGAACATGACGAGTACAGGTCGACATCCCGGAGCCGTCGGCACGACGCCACGACCATGGAACTCCCCGGTCACGCAAGCGACGCTAACCGGGACGCAGCCGACCCGCCACCGGGCACCGACGCACCCGGCTCCCGGCGGACCCTCCTTTGCGAGCTCGGGAGTGTCAGTCGCCCTGCCGATGCCGGGCCGTCATGAGCACTCCCAGAAGAAGCGGCCTTCGCGGTGGTCGGGGCTGACGAAGCCGTAGCCGTAGCCGTGGCCGAAGTTGAGGACGTAGGGATCGTCGTCACCGTCGCCGGCGTCACTGATCTTGAAGAGGAACTGCCAGGGGGAGTCCACGCGCGCGTAGTGGTTGGGGTAGCAGGCAGTGCCGCCGACGTAGTCGTGCAGGTCCTCACCGCCGGGCACCACGACGTCGGGCCCCTCGCCTCGCACGCTCCGCTCGAACTGCGCCTGAACGTCGATCGAGCGGTCGATCTCGGGGGGAATCGGCTGCAGGTCGACATGCCACTCGACCGGAATCTCGGAATCGTCCGGGCCCCAACGCCAGAGCGTTCGACCCTTCGTGCCTGACGGTCCGATGACGGCGAAGGTGGGAATGCGACCGCCGGGCTGCACGAGGAGGACGGCGTCGCCGGCCTCCGGGTCGGTTCCTCCCATGATGACGTCTTCCTCGTCGAGGAAGAGGTAGGCCAGGCGGAGTTCGTCTCCCGGAATCGGGAACTGTCCGATGAACACCAATGGGTGCCCGGTGGACGGGTCGACTGGCCAGGCGGGCTCGGCCAGCCATACGGGTTGCCCGCCGAGCTTGGCCACCGGATCGGAGATCGGCTGCTCGGCGGCCCTGAGGACCATCTGCTGGCGCGGCAGGAAGGCGGCGTCGTACGGCCCCTCCGCTCGCCCGGTGGGACGCGTGATCATGAGCGGGACCCTATGGCCTACCGGTGACCGACACCTCCGCGGATGCCGCCCAGCCCACCGCAGCGCCGGGCTCCAGCTGAACGGTCACGACTCCCCAGCTCATCGTGACCCCGAGCTCGCGAGACGGCGCGCTCCACTCGTCATCAACGGTGCACCGTCACATCTTCAGGTGAAGCGTGGGCGTGTCACCCCGAAGCAGATTCGCTACTGTGTTCGAATGGCGCTAGAGGTGGCTGGGGAGGTGAGGGCGCTGGAGGAGATGCAGGCGGCGGCCAGCCGATCGTTCCCTCGGCGGCCCCATCGCCCGCCGCCCCCACCAGGCACAGCGCCGAACCGCCGAAACTTCACCTGACCCCCGAAGGATCGACATGCCCGAGTCCCTGCCGCTCTCCGAGGACCTCATCACCCCGCCGTGCGAACTGGACGCCGCCCGCCGGGTGCTGATCGTGCGGACCGATCGGATCCAGGCCGAACGCCGTCTCGCCTTCCCCGACCTCGGGCAGAACGTGGGACGCCACTCCCGGCCGGAGGACCTGCGGGCTCGTCGGGCGAACCAGCGGGGCGCCGTCACTGCTGCCGCCTGGGTCGGGCGTCACCATGGCGTGCTGGCACAGGCGCTGGAAGGAGGGCCCGGCTGCGCGACCCGCCGGGCGTCGTGCGAGGCCGCCGTGGCAGCCGCGGTCGTGAGGGAGGGCGCAGATGCCTGACGCCACGGGCCCGGGGGAGGACGGGGCGCGGCCGGTCGAGCCGTCCTGGCCGGCCTGGCTGCCGGAGCTGGAGGAGTGGCTGTCCGTCGCCGATGCGGACGACGCCCAGCCTGGCGAGGACCCGGGCGTCCTGGAGCTGATCGGCGGGCCCCTCGACGGCGCCTTCGTCGACGCCTCGTTGCTGTGGGACGAGGAGCGCGAACAGGGCCTCGCCCTCACGTGCCCCGGCTGTGGCTATCCGCGCGGCCGCTCCCTCTACGACCCCATACCCGGCCGGCCCGGAGCACTGCGCTGGGCCGGCGACATCCCCTGACGAGCACCGGTCACCTGACACACCACTACAAGGCGGGCATTGCGGCGCCGAAGCCCCCGGGATCCGGGCCGCAGCAGGCGACCGGGTGGCGTCGGGGGAGCCGGTCGATGTCGTAGGGCGGGGATAGTGTCCGACCGAGATCGAACGGAGGGGGAGTCATGGCGAGCGCTCAGGCCGGAGGCGGACGGGCTGGCCGCCCGGCAGGTGTCGGACGGAACAGTGACGGACTGACCGACCGACAGACCAGGATCCTGCGCTTCGTGCAGAAGGCCGCCGAGCAGCGCGGCTTCCCACCGAGCATGCGCGAGATCGGTGACGCCGTCGGGCTGAGCTCCGTCTCCTCGGTCTCGTACCAGGTCCTGGCGCTGGAGAAGATGGGTCACCTGGTCCGCGACCCGCACACCCCCCGTGCCTACCGCATCCGGTACAGCCCCTGGAACACCCTCCCGCAGGACGGCTCGCAGGGCCGGTCCGGGTCCGTGGACCTGCCGGTGCTGGGCCGGATCGCGGCCGGCGCCCCGATCGTCGCCGAGCAGGAGGTCGAGGACGTCTTCACCCTGCCCCGGCGCCTGGTCGGTGAAGGGGAGCTGTTCATCCTGGAAGTGCGCGGGGACTCGATGACGGGTGCGTCCATCCTGCCCGGCGACTGGGTGACGATCCGCCGCCAGGACACCGCGCGGCACGGGGACATCGTCGCCGCCCTCCTCGACGGCGGCGAGGCCACCGTCAAACAGCTACGGATCGACGACGGTCACACCTGGCTGATGCCCCGCAACCACGCCTACGACCCGATCCCCGCAGCGCAGGCGACCATCCTCGGCAAGGTCGTCTCCGTCCTGCGCCGCCTGTAGAGCGGGCCGGTCCGGCGAGGGGCCCGGATCGGCGTACTCCGGGGATCAGCAATCACGTCTCGCCGTCGGAGAGACGACGCAGAGTTTAGTGTGGCGCGGTTGATCGAGTTTCATAACCGATCAATCATCGGAGGGGACTCATGCCGCTCACAGGTCGCATTGTGTCAAAAATAGCAGAGCAGTACGGGAATGACGCTGCCTCGGTTGTCTCCCCTGTTGGAGGAGGCCTGGGGCGGAGGGATCCACGGCACCGGGATGGGCTTGCGCACGATCCGGTCGGAGCGGAGTCGACCCAGGACGACCTCCACCGAAAGGCCGTCCAGCAAGCGGGCCACGAGCCGGGTGGCAGAGCCGGCGTCGAAACGAGCAGGATGTCCGGATCGCTTTCGCGCCACCGCCCACCGCCCACCGACGACCCGGTCCTCCACGACCCGGCGGACCTGACGGCGGTGACCTCGGCGGCGTCGCCCGCCGGGCGCAGCGCGGCCAGAGTCCGCAGCTCGGCTGGGAAGATCGGTAGGTCTTGTCGCGTGCTGAGGGGATACTGGTGCGGTGCTGTTGACGTGGATTACGGAGATAGCGGACGAGCCGTTGGTCCTCGATCCGGCCAATCGGCCCGTGGAGCGGGAGACAAACACCTGGTGGTTGAGTTCTGAGACGGCAGTAGGTGACCTGATGTCCAGTTATGTGATTGCCCTTCAGGTGGAACCCGTACACCACATCCCTGAACACACCTGGGGACCCGCCTGATCGGCGAGGGGGCGGCGTTCAGCTGCCAGCTTCGTGCATTCGACGTGGCTCGGCGGGTGAAGGGATGCTCCGCCGGAACGGCGCGATGATCTTTCGGACGGCCTCGGCGGCGCCCCAGTCGTCGTCGTCATGGGCGATGGTGCTGAGGAGTTCTCGGAGGTGGAGGAGGGGCATCCGTTCCTCCCAGTCGTCCTGAAGTGGGCGGATCTCCCGGTAGACGTCAAAGAAGCGGGCCGCGGCGGCCGGGCGTGGAGAGCACCACAGCATGCTGAGGTCGACTTCGGGCCAGGTGTAGGACACGGCAGGGTCGATGAGCACGGGGGCGCCGTCGCTGGTGGCCACGATGTTCTCCTGCCACAGATCGCCGTGGGTCAAGCAGGGGGGCTGGGGTGGAACCAGCTCGGGCAGGGCCGCGCACAGTCGCTCCAGGGCTTGGCGGTCCTCGCGGTTGAATGCGGCCTCCACCAGCGGCTCCGGGAGCCAGCGCAGGATGCGCCGTTCCCCGAAGAAGGTGTGTCCGTCAGTCGCCCAGGTGTTGTCCTGGCGCAGTCGGCCCAGCCAGCCGTCGCAGTGCCAGCCGAACCGGTCGGAGACCGTGGACGCGTGCAGGGCGGCGAGCATGTGCGCAAGGCGTTCCCAGAAGTGCTCGTCGTCCCGGCGCGGCTGCATTTTCTCAAGTACGAGCAGACATGCAGACGCATGCAGCACATCCGGCGTATTCGCCCCGCCAAGCTTGCGAAGCTCGGACAGTCCGCTGGATTCGACCAAGAATACGTCCCGATCCGGCCCGAGCAGGGTCTTTGCGAATAACTCGGTGCCGTCCTGAAGCGTCGCCAGACCCGCGATGGCGACCACCCCGCCGACGGCCTTCTTCAGTCTCTTGGGGGCGTATCCCGCTGCGCGGAGCCGGGTTGCAAGTATCTCCTCAGGCGACACCTGCAAGTCATAACATGCTTCATGTTCACGCACCAGGGATCAACGCAGGCCCGGAACACCCTAGTTCGGTGAGACGAGTCGCGCGCGCCCGGCTGTACCGCTTGACGGGTGGTCCGGTTGGAAGCAGCAGGCACAGCACCAGATGATCAAGGCTGCTGGGACCGAAGAACAAGAACTGGAGCCGCGTCCGCGCGTCCTCCCCTGTTCGACCAGTTGGGGCAGTGGACCGATTGTGGGCTTGCCCGTCGCGGGCACTGCGCGTCATCTCGGCTCCAGCAGCTGACCACCACCGTCTGCAGGACACCGTCCACCAGGTCGCCGCTTCCGGCGCCCTCCCCGACATCCTCGTCGAGCTCTGAGCCCGGCCGGAAACCCCTGGGGCAGCGGCCGGCCCCGGCATCGTGGGATGCCGGGGCCGCCTCGGTCGGCTGCTGCTCAGCCGGCCGTCCTCGGTTCGGGTGTCAGCGACGGACGGCGGCGGTGGGACCGTTCCCGCTGCCGTATGTCGGATCACCCCGGCGGGTGCCGCGAAACCGGCCGACTGCTCGGCACTGTGGGGTCTGCCCGCTCAACTGTCAGCGGGGGCACCCAATCCGGCGTCTCAGCCGGCCGACACGGTTGCATACAGGCCCCGGCCGCTGCGCTGCGCCTTGCCGGTCTTGGCGAGGCGCTCCAGCATGGTGCGGACCGCGTTCACGCTGGCCTCCTGGTCCTCCAGGCCGAGCAGTCCGGTCACCTCGCGGGCACGCAGCGGGCCGGAGGCACCGGCGAGGACGGCCAGCACGCTGGCGGCGTCGGTCAGCCTGCGACGGCGACCCGACGGCGCCGCAGGCGCAGAGGCAGCCGGAGCCTCCTCCACCGGTGCGGGCTTGTCGGTTGCCACGGTCTTCTTCGCCGGCGCGGACCTCTTGGTCGCCGCCTTCCTCACCGGGGCGGTCTTCTCGGCCGCTGCCTTCTTCGCGGTGGCCTTCCCGGCACCCCGTACGGCGGCCTTCTTCGCTGCCACGGCCGGCTCGGCGGTGTCGGGCACAGCCGCCGCGTCCGTTGCTTCGGCCGCCGAAGTGTTTTTCGCCACCGCCTTCCTGACCGTGGTCTTCTTCGCGGTGTCGTTCTTCGCCGCTGTGGTGCCCACCGCCGTCCGCTTCGCCGTCCGCTTGCGCACCGGCCGGGCTGCGACGGGCTCCGCCTCGGGCCGGGACACCGGCTCCTCGCCGACCGGCTCGTCCACCGCTCCGGCGACGGACGGTTCGGCGACCTCGGGCGCGGGCCCGGTACCCGTCACCTCCGCCGGCGCTGCGTCCGCTGCCACGGCCGGGCCCTGCGCAGCCGTCGAGGCACCGTCGAGGACCGTGTCGGACAGGGTTTCGAGGCCCTGCAGCACGCCGACCATCGCGTCCTCCTGGGCGATGACGGCGGCGAGTTGGTCCTCCAGCTGCCGGCGCTGCTCCCGCACGCCGGGCAGCCTGGCCTCCAGCAGGGCGATCGTCGATCCCACACCGCTGTCCGTACCGAACGTTGCTCCGCTTGCCACAAGCGCTCCTGTTGCATCGTCAACCTGGGTTCCTGACAACAAATCTACGAGCGCAATCGCCGAAATAATAGGGAACGGCACAATCCGCCCCGATTCAGCCGGACGCAAGCTCCCACAGACCCGTGCCGACACCACGACACCGGCCCCGCAAAAGCGCTGGTGGGGAGCACGTGCCGCCCGTCAGGTCGCTCGGATGTCAGCACTGCACCCGGGCATCGGCGTGGATCTCGACCGTGTCCGGCACTTCCTGGCCGGCCCGTTGGACGGTGGCACGGTAGGTGCCCCCGAGCGCCCGGGACACGGTCACGGAGTAGGCGGTGCGGGTGACTCCGCCGGTCGTCGTGGTCAGGACCTTGTGTGTGGGGAGGATCTCCTGCGTGCCGCAGGAGGTCCGCTCCAGCGTCTCGTCACTCGCAGCAGCACCGTGGTCCAGCCGTCCTGGCGCTCGTTCAGAGACGACGGCAGGATCCGCTGCAGGCCGGGCGAGGGAGCGGAGAGGCTGTCCGACGCCGTCGTGCAGGCAGTCGAGACGCTCAAGTCGGCGACGGACTCGGCCCGCCGTGCCGGGAGTGCAGGCGGCTGCACCCGTCAGCAGCAGGACGAAGGCGGTTCTTGTGGCTGTGCTCCGTGCCGGGTTCGGCCATGGTGCTTCCCCCGTTGGTACTCCGATTGCGCGGAGCGGGCCGCCACATGACCAGGGCGGACCGCTCCGCATCCGTGTCGACGACTGTTCGCGGCCCGGGCCCCACTCGGCCCGGGCACGCTCACCCGGGCACGCTCAGCCGGACATCGCGCCGACGAGCCTTGTCCTCCTCCTGCTGCTCCCGGCGTGTGTGCGGTCCGCGGCGTCGACAGGCGGGCGGAACAGCAGCGATCGAGTGGTGAGGTCGCCCAGCAGGACTCCTCCGTTGTGCGCCCGTACGGCGTGCAGGCAGGCGACCCCGGTGCGGATGGTGTGCGTCCACTCGGCGTCGGAGCGTGCCGACACTTCGAACCCCGAGCTCAGCTCCCGCACCAGGGCGAGCAGTTGCGCGTCCACCGGTGCGTCCTGACGTCGGCCGGTCCTGCGCGCGTGGCGGAAGACCGCCCAGGCGACCGCTTCCTCGGCGCGGACCGCCTGAGCGCCGTCCTCGAACGCGTACAGGCGGGGGTCCGAGCGCCGCCTCCGGCCGGTGAGCCCCCGTAGGACGGGCGACCAGCCGAGGCACACGGCGTGGGCGAGGTGCAGGACGTCGTGCCAGCGGGCACCCGTGACGTCCTCGTCCCCTTCTCCGTCCTCACGCCCGTCGCGATCGATCCAGCCGCCGTCCGTCAGGGGGTCGCCGGCCGGGAATCCGTTGACGGTCATCCGCGCCACCTGGCCCTGCGGGCATGTCTCGGAGCTCAGTGTCACCTCCAGGCGTCGCGGAATCCGCTCGCCGGGCGGGAGCCGGTCGTCGAAGTCGTTCATGGAACGTCACCACCGTGAAGTCGCGGCCGGGGGACGGCCGTCTGGGTTCGGATGTGTCGAGGGCAGGTGCGGTTCGGCCGCAGGGGACGAGAGGTGGACGAGGCGTGGGTGAGGTGACGACGGCCGCGGTGCCCGCGGCGTGTGCCGGGTCACCAGGTGACGAGCAACTCGTCGAGGCTGTAGAGGGTGAGTTCGGTGCTGAAGGGGAGCTGCTCCGGCGGCAGGGCCAGCTTCAGGTCCGGGATGCGGCGGAACAGGGTCTCGTACGCGATGCTCATCTCGGCGCGGGAGAGTTCGGCGCCGATGCACTTGTGCGGGCCGTGTCCGAACCCGAGGTGCCGTCCGGCCTGGCGGGTGATGTCGAAGGTGTCGGGGTCGGGGAAGGTGCGGGCGTCCCGGTTCGCGGAGTCGAGCTGGACGAGGACGCCCTCGCCCTTCCGGATCGCCTGACCGCCGATGGTGGTGTCCGCCAGTGCGCCGCGCTGGCGGCCGTTGACCGAGACCGTCGCGTAGCGCAGCGTCTCCTCGACCGTGGAGGCGAGCAGCTCGGGGCTCGGGTCGGCCTTCAGCAGGGCGAGTTGCTCCGGGTGGAGGAGGAGTGCGAGCACCCCGAACTCGATCATGTACGAGCTGGGTCCCCACCCTGCGAAGAAGAGCACCTGGATGGTGGAGACCGCCTTGGCGCGGGTCAGTCCGTCGGTGGCCGCGTAGGTGGCGAGCAGTCGGCTCACCATGTCGTCGGCGGGCTCGCGCATCCGCAGGTCCACCAGGTGCTCGAAGTACTCGTTGAGGTCCTGGAACGCCTCGCTGCCGGTCTCCTTGGACACCCGGCGCGAGCCGATCCGGCGGCTGCCGGCCTGGAGCAGGGGCCGGTCCTCCGGCGGTACGCCGAGGAGTTCGCCGATGGTGTGGGTGGCGACCGGGAGGGTGAGCGATTCGTACAGGTCGCACGGCTTGGTGCCGGCGAGCATGCCGTCGATCGCCTCGTCCACGATCCGTTGGATGGCCGGGCGGGCCTCGCGGGCCTTGCGGGCGGTGAACTCCTTGACCAGCAGACGTCGTTCGACCAGGTGCTCCGGGCCCTCGACGAAGGCGAACGGCAGGTCGATCTCCTGGCGGGCCGCCGAGGTCGGCTGGGTGTGCGGGAATCCCGGGGTTCGCGGGTCCGAGCTGAGCCTGCTGTCGGACAGCGCGGCCCGGGCGTCGTCGTGGCGGGTGACGAGCCACGGCTCGCTGCCGTCCCAGGCCCGGACCCGGACCAGCCCGCCGGCCTCGCGCAGCGGCCGGTAGGCCGGGGGCGGGTCCATCGGGCAGCGGGCGTCACGCTGGAGCGAGTAGTCGGCGGGGGCGGTGGACGGGTCGGTCATGGCGTCTCCATGAGGGTCGAGGGGCTGAGGGGGCTGAAGGGCTGAGGGGATCAACGGACCAGGGGGCGCTGCGGCAGCAGCTCGGACAGCGGGGCGGTCGGACGCCGTGCGACGGAGTCCAGCAGCGCGAGGTAGCCGGTGATGAGGTCGTCGGCTTCGACGGGGGTCACCACGCGGGTGTCGTGCTCGACCCGGACACTGCTCGGCCGCGGTCGGGGGTGTTCCGAGATCCGGAGGGTCAGGTCGAACCGGGAGGCGTCGGACGGCAGGTCGAGCTCGCTCACCCGGCACCCCGGCAGGGTGAGTGAGCCGGTGCTGCCGGCCGGGTGGTGGGCGAGGGTCGGCAGGCTCTGCCGCCCGGCCACCGGTTGCTGCCAGGGGAGTTCCTCCCAGGGCAGGTCCTTGTGGGCGAAGGCCCGTCGTGCGGCGGTGGCCAGTTGCCGCGCCAGCTCCGTGAAGGGCGGGTCGCCGGTGAGGTCGACGCGCAGGGGGAGGGTGCCGACCAGGAAGCCGAGCAGGTGCTCGGTCTCCGGGAGGTCGCGGTGGGCCACCGGTGTGCCGATCACCAGCTCCTCCCGTCGGGTCCGCCGGCCGACCATCGCGCCGAAGGCCGCGGCGAGGACCGTGAACAGGGAGACTCCCTCGCGTCGGGCGAGGGCGCGCAGGGCTTCCTCGGTCCGGATGTCCAGGGGGTGGGTGACGATCCGGCCGGGCCTGGCCGCCGGGGCGTCATCGTCGTCGGCCGGCGGGTCGAGGCCCGGGGCCGCGCCGCCGAGTTCGAGCTGCCACCAGCGGCGCAGCTCGCCGCGGCGGGCCTCGGTCAGCCGCCCGTGCTGCCAGTGCGCCCAGTCGGCGTACTGCAGCGGGAGGTCGGGCAGGTGCGGGTCGGATCCGGTGAGCGCGGCCGCGTAGCAGGCGGTGAGTTCGCGCAGGAGGACGTTCCAGGACCAGCCGTCCGCCACGAGCAGGTGGACGGCGATGACCAGCAGCAGCTGATCGGGCCCGGTGCGGAGCAGTCCGATCCGGGCCAGCGGCCCGCGTTCGGCGGCGAACGGCTGCTCGGCGAACTCCCTTGCGCAGAGGAGCGGTTCACCGTTGCTCGGGCAGGCCACGGGGGTGAGCCGGAGGGCGGCGGCGGGCAGCACGAGTTGGACGGGCTCGCCGGTCGCGGAGAGCGGGAAGACGGTGCGCAGCGGTTCGTGCCGTTCGACCAGGCGGTCCAGTGCCTGTTGGAGGGCGCCGGTGTCCAGCCGGCCGTCGAGCTGGAAGCAGCGGGCGGTGCTCTGCAGGGCCCCGGTGGGGTCGAGCGTGTGCAGGAGCCAGAGCCTGCGTTGCAGGTGCGAGAGCGGGAAGGGCGTGCCGTCGTCGTCCGGGGCCGCCGCGGCAGCGGTGTTCAACGCGGCGCCCGGGCGGCGGCGTCGGGGATCCTGCGCGGCAGCCTGCGCAGGGGCTCGGCGAGGGCGGGCGGCGCCGCCGCGGTGTGCAGGGCGGCGGACAGCCGCGCGACGGTCGGGTGGGCCAGTACGGTTGCCAGGTCGATGTCCCGCTCCAGTGCCCGGCCGGCCTTGGCGGCGTACCGCATCGCCAGCAGCGAGTGGCCGCCGAGCTGGAAGAAGTCGTCGTCGGCACCGATCTCGGGCAGCTCCAGGAGTTCGGCCAACACGCGGGCCAGCACCTCGGCGACGGGTCCGTGATCCGCCGGTCGACCCTGAGTGGTGACCGTGGGCGGCGGCGGTACGGGGAGCCGGGAGCGGTCCACCTTGCCGGTCGCGCCCCGGGGCCAGCTCTCCACGATCAGCACGCTCTCCGGTACCAGGTGCCCCGGGAGCAACCCGGTCAGCGCGGCCCGCAGGGCGGCCGGCTCCAGGAGCACGCCGGGCTCGGGTTGGGCGTAGCCCACGAGCCGGGCCTCCGGCTCCCCGGCGCGGTGCGCCACCACTTCCGCCTCGCGGACGCCCGCCAGTGCGGTCAGCGCCGCCCGTACCTCCTCCGGTTCGATCCGGAACCCGCGGATCTTCACCTGGTGGTCGAGCCGGCCGAGGAACCGCAGGTTGCCGTCCGGCAGCCACTGGCCGCGGTCCCCGGTGCGGTAGAGGCGGGCGCCGGGCTCGGGGGAGTACGGGTCGGGCACGAAGCGCTCGGCCGTCTCGGCGGGTCGCCCCAGGTAGCCGCGGGCGACCCCGGGGCCCCCGACGCAGATCTCGCCGACGAAGCCGTCGGGGACGAGGTTCAGCCGGTCGTCCAGCAGGACGGTGTGGGAGTTGGAGACCGGGCGTCCGACCGGGACCTCGGAGCCGATCCGCTCGGCCGCGCTCGCCTCGAACGCCGTGGCGTAGACGGTCACTTCGGTCGGGCCGTACGAGTTGAACAGGCGGCGCGTGCCGAGTTCCAATGCGGCCCGTACGGCGTCCGGGGGCGCGGTGTCGCCGCCGACGACGAGTGCCTGGAGCCGGGCGAGGGCGTCGGGCGCGGTCTCCGTCATGACCCGCAGCAGCGGGGTGACCAGCGTCAGGTGGCTGATGTCGTGGCGGACGATGCGCCGGGCGATCTCCTGCGGGCCCGCCGCGGCCGGGAGGAGATGGAGCGCGGCGCCGTTCAGCAGGGCGGACCAGACCTCCATGGTGAAGACGTCGAAGACCGTCGCGTTGGTGGCCAGCACGCGCCGGCCGGGGCTCGGGGCGGCCATGTCGGAGGAGCGCAGGCGGGCGACCAGCGAGCGGTGCTCGATCTGGACTCCCTTGGGGCGCCCGGTGGATCCGGAGGTGTAGACGACGTGGGCGAGATCGCGGGGACTGCCGGGCGCCGGCGCCCCGGGCGGTGGGGTGGAGGACGGGTCCGGACGCGGGGTCAGGACCTGCCACCGGCCGACCGGCACCTGTGCGGCGTCGTCCGGGTCGGCCAGCACGGTGCGGGCGCCGCTGTCCTCGAGCAGCGCGGCCAGGCGGGCGGACGGGTGCGTGGGGTCCAGGGTGAGGGAGCCGGCGCCGGCCATCAGGGTGGCGAGCATCGCCACCACCAACCTGGCGGAGCGCGGCAGGTGGAGCGCCACCACGTCGCCCCGGCCGACCCCGGCTTCGCCGAGTACTGCGGCCAGTTCCGAAGCCCTGGACCAGAGCTGACGATACGTCAGGTCTTGATCGTCCGCGGACACCGCCGGCGCCTCAGGGGTCCGGGCGACCCACTCGGCGACCACCTCGGGCACCCGGTCCGCCGACGGCTCGTCCTGGCGCCCGAGGGCCCGTCGCAGCAGCCGCTCGCGCTGCTCGTCCGAGACCAGTGCGAGTTCGGAGAGAACGGTCTGCGGGGCGCGCACCACCGCCCGCAGGATCTCCTGGTACGCGCGCATCAGCCCGGTGACGAAACCCGCCTCCAACTGGTCGGAGTCGAACTCCCAGGAGACGGTGATTCCGTCCAGCGCGGCGGCCGGGCTCGGCGGCACCGGCCCGTCCGAGGCGGGAACCCGTAGGACATTGCCCGGGCCGCGGCCGATGCACCCGGCGGCGTAGTACCGCGGGAAGGCGATGAGGTTCAGGTCGAACTTGGCCGAGCCGGTGCCCAGGCCCTCGATGACGTCGAGCGAGAAGGGCGCCGCGCCGAGCCGCCCCGGCATGGCGTCATGGAAGCTGAAGGAGGCCTGGACCAGCGGATTCACACCGGGGACGTGCTCGGCCCGACTCTGGGCGAGGATGTCCTCGAAGGGCAGGTCCTGGTGGTCCAGCGCGGTGCGGACGGTCTGCCCGACCCGGTCCAGCAGCGCGGCGAAGGCGGGGTCGTCCGCCGTCCTGCCGCGCAGGACGACGGTGTTCACGAACATGCCCATCAGGTCTTCGGTGTTCTGCCAGCGGCGGTTGGCCACCCCGGAGCCGACCAGGACGTCGTCGGCGCCGGTGCTGCGGGCCAGCAGCGCGAAGAACGCCGCCAGCAGCACGGCGTACAGGGAGTGGCCGTGCCGCCGTCCGAGCGCCTCCAGCGCGCGGGCCAGTTCGGCGTCGATCTCGACGCGCGGCGCGGCCCCCACGAACCGACGACCGGCCGCGGACGCGCGCCGGGGGAGCGGCAGCATGGTCGACGCACCGTCGAGCTCCCGCCGCCAGAAGTCGCGTTGGCGCTGCGCCTCCGGCCCGCCGCACCACTCGCGCTGCCACCGTGCGTGGTCGTAGTACTGGATCTCCGGTTCGGGCCGGCGGATCTCGCCGTACCGCTGGTGGTCCAGGCAGCCCTCCACCAGCTCACGCAGGAAGACGTTGAACGACCAGCCGTCGTGCACCAGATGGTGCTCCGCATGGACCAGGACGTGCTCCTGCTCGCCCAACCGGATCAGCAGCCAGCGCACCAGTGGTTCGCCGTCCAGGGCGAAGGGGCGCACCACGAACCGCTCGACGGCCTCGCCGAGCAGCTTCCCCTGCAGGTCGGCAGGTCGGTCGCTCAGGTCGAGCAGCGGCAGCTCCACCGGAGCGGGCGGCTCGACCGTGCAGCGCAGCCGGCCGCCGTCGTTGTGGAAGCGGCTGCGCAGCACCTCGTGGCGACGCACCAGGTCGGTGAGCGCGGCGGACAGCGTGTCCGGGTCCAGCGGGCCGCCGATCCGCAGCGCCGCCTGGGCGTGGTAGGCGAGCGAGTCGGGGCGCAGCTCCTGCATGAGCCAGATCCGCTCCTGCGCGAAGGACGGCACCCGCCGGGCGCCGTCCGGCCGCCCGCGCACGGGCCCCGGTACGGCTGGGGGCAGCGGCTCGCCGTCCTCGGCCGCCGCCGGCTCCCCGGCCGTAGCCAGCTCGGCCAGCGTGGCGCCGGACAGCAGGGCCGCGAGCGGCAGCCGCCGGCCGAGTGCGGCCTCGGCGCGCGCCGCGAAGCGGGTGGCCAGCAGCGAGTTGCCGCCGAGCGCCAGGAAGCTGTCGTCCCGGCCGACCCGGTCGAGTCCGAACAGGTCGGCGGCGAGCGAGGTGAGGACCTCCTCGGCCGGTGTCCGCGCAGCCCGGTAGTCGCCGGCCGCATGAGGGTCGGGCAGGCGCGAGCGGTCCACCTTGCCGCTCGCGGTCAGCGGCCAGGCGTCGAGCACCAGGACGGCGCCGGGCAGCAGGTGGGCCGGGAGGCGCCGGGCGAGTTCGGCGCGCAGCCCGGCACCGGTCGGCCGGTGGCCCGGCTCCGCGACCGCGTACCCGACGAGGTTGCGATCGCCCTGACCGGCCGCCCCGGCGGCCACCGCGACGGCGTCGCGCACCCCCGGGAGCGCCGCCAACGCGTTCTGGATGTCGTCCAACCGGATCCGGACGCCGCGGATCTTCAGTTCGTTGTCGCGGCGGCCCAGGAACTCGGTGCCACCGCCCGGCAGCAGCCGCCCGAGGTCGCCGGTGCGGTAGAGGCGGGCCCCGGGGACGGCGCTGAACGGGTCCGGGACGAAGGCCTCGGCGGTCTGGGCCGGCCGGCCGAGGTAGCCGCGTCCCACGCCGGCGCCACCGATGCAGAGCTCGCCCACCTCCCCGACGGGCACCGGCCGCAGCTCGTCGTCCAGGACGACCACCCGGACGCCGCCGACCGGCCGGCCCAACGGGACTCGTTCGGCGCCGGAGCCGGCGTCGCCCTGGTGCAGGGTGGCGCAGACGGTGGTCTCGGACGGGCCGTAGCCGTTGAAGAACCGGTGGCGCGTGCTCCAGAGCCGGGCGGTCTCCGGGAGGCAGACGTCGCCGACGCTCAGCACGACGTCCAGGTCGTCGAACCGCTCGGAGCCCAGCGTCCGCAGGACGGCGGCCGGGAGCACCGCGTGGGTGACCCGCCGGCGTCGTAGGGCGGCGGCGAGCGGCTCGCCCGAGGTCTCGGCGTCGGTGATCGCCTCCAGCCGACCGCCGTGCGCCAGGGCCAGCAGCAGGTCGAAGACCGCGCCGTCGAAGGTGGGGTGGGAGAACTGGAGGACCCGGGAGCCCGGCCCCAGGGCGGGTAGGGTCTCCGCCTGGGCCCGGACCAGGTTGGCCACACCGCGGTGTTCCAGCATCACCAGCTTCGGCTCACCGGTCGAGCCCGAGGTGGCGATCAGGTACGCGAGATCGCCGGGGGCAGGTACCTCAGGGGAGGTCGGACTCGCCGGGCCCGATCCCGCCAAGCCGTCCGGCGTATCCCGGTCCTCCGGCGTGACTCGGCCCTCCGGCGTATCCCGGTCCTCCGGCGCGTCCCGGTCCTCCAGCTCGTCCCGGCGCTCGGGGTCCTTCCGGTCCGTCTCCGCTTCCGGCCAGACGAGGTGTGCCACCCCCGGCCATGCCGGGTCCGACGAGGCCGCGACGGCGACCCGGGCCCCCGATGCACGGGCGGCCTGCTCGCGCCAGGCGAGCGGGTCGCCCGGCTTGAGCGGAAGAAAGGCGCCGCCGGCCCTCCACACCGCCAGGGCGACCTCGGCGAAGGCGGACCCGCGCTCCAGGGTCACCGCGACCACGTCACCCCGGCGCACCCCGGCGGTGCGGAGCCTGGCTGCCAAGCGCTCGGTCCGCGCCAGTAGTTGACGGTATGTGCACGTCTGCTGCCCGTCGCCGAGCGCGATCCGGTCGCCGTCCGACCGCGCGATCCGGTCGATCACCTCGACGACCGACTCCCAGGTCTCGGCGCGCACCGGCGCCGCCTCCGACCGCGGCTCGGCGGGCCGGTCCGCCGCGGCCTCGGCCGGGTCGAGTCCGGCCACGGCCCACGGCGTCTCCAACCGCAATGCGCACAGCAGCCGTTCGTACTCGGCTCCGGTCGGCAGAACAGGTCCGTTCATGACACTCCCTTGGCAGGTGACACCGATGTCCTCCGGTCATGGCCGGGCGCGGGGCGTCGCGACGTGCGCGGCCGACCCGACGTGCCGACCCGCTGCGCCTGCGCCCGCGGCTAGTGGCGGGCGCTGAGCGGACGCAGGTCGGTCCAGACCTGGTCGATGTGGTGCAGGCACTCCGTCTTCGTGCCGTACGGCCCGGCGCTCCGCCAGCCGTTCGGCAGGGGCCTGCCCGCCGGCCAGATCGAGTACTGCTCCTCGCCGTTGCACACCACGAGGTACCGGGTCTCGTTCGGCTGGGTCGAGCCGTCCATGGGGGTTCTCCTGTCTAGCACACGCGTGCGCGCACGGAGTACGCGCAGGTCGGGCCCGGCCCCGTCGGGGCCTCGTCGGCGACCTCCTCCAGACTCCTCGCCTGCTACGGCGGTTGGATCCTTGGAACCCCCCAATGCACACCGCAACCGACCGCACTCCCACTACACTCACGTCCATGATCCTTTTCGGCCGCTCCCAGTTGAAGGCCACCCTGGACGCGCAACTCGACGCTGCGCGCCAGGGCCTGAGCGGCGTGCTGGTGCTGAAAGGGCCGCCCGGCATCGGCAAGACGACACTGCTGGCGTACGCGGCGACCCGGGCCACCGGCATGCGGATCACCCAGATCGGCGGCAAGGAGGCTGAGCAGGACCTCGGCCTCGCCGGCCTGCACCGGCTCCTGCTGCCCTTCCTCCCCGACCTCGACCAGCTCCCCGCCCCGCAACGGGACGCGCTGAGAGCGGCGTTCGGACTCGTCGCGGGCATCCATCCGGACCGCCTGCTGATCGGGCTCGCGACCCTGACCCTGCTCGCGAACAGCGCCGCCGACCAACCCCTGCTGTGCGTCTGCGACGACGCGCAATGGCTGGACGAGGAGTCCCTGACGATCCTCGCCTTCGTCGCCCGCCGCCTGCACGCCGACCGCATCACCCTGCTCTTCGCGGTCCGCGACACCGAAGCCGGCGGCCGACCCCTCGACGACCTGCCGCAGGCCGTCCTGCCGGAGCTGGCCCGGCACGACGCCCATGCGCTGCTCACACAGACGCTCTCCGCGCAGATCGAGCAGGGCACCGCCGAACGGATCGTCACCGAGGCGGCCGGGAACCCGCTGGCGATCCGCGAGCTCGCCGGTGACCTCGAGTCACCCGCAGGAGCCGACCCCGTCCCGCTGTCCGAACGGCTGCCGCTGGGCCGACAGCTCCAAGCCCGCTACCTCCGCCAGTCCCAGGCGCTGCCGCACCCCACCCGGACGCTGCTCCTGGTCATAGCGGCAGACCCGACCGGCGACCGGGCCCTGGTCTGGCGCGCCGTCACCCGTCTCGACGGCACCGACGGCACCGGTGAACTGGCCGATCTCGCCACCCCCGCCACCACGGCGGGCCTGCTCCTGCTCCAGCCGGCACCGGCCTTTCGCCACCCACTGATCCGATCGGCGGTCTACGACGGATCAACACCGGACGACCGGCGCCGGGCGCACGCGGCCCTGGCCGCCGCCACGGACGCCCACACCGACGCCGACCGCCGCGCCTGGCACCTCGCCGCAGCCTGCGAGGGCCGCGACGAGACGACGGCCGCCGAGCTCGAACAGGCGGCCGCGCGTGCCCAGGCGCGCGGCGGCTACAGCGCGGCCTGCGCCTTCCTCGCCCGCGCGGCCGACCTCACCCCCCTCGCCGCGCCGCGCGCCGCCCGCCTGCTCGCCGCCTGCGAGGCGGCCCTCGCCGCCGGCCTGCCCGACCGCGCGCAGACCCTCCTCCAACACGCCGCCTCCGACGCCGGAGCAGCGCAGCTGCCGCGCCGCCTGCGACTGCAGGGCGCGATCCACATCCAGAACGGACGCGAGACGCAGGCGGCCACCGACCTGCTCGCCGCCGCCCGGGCCTACCGTCCGAGCGACCGCCGAGCCGCCCGCGACACCCTGCTCGAAGCCTTCCAGGCAGTCCTCGGCGCATCCTGGCTCGGCGGGGACGTCACGGCGTCCACCGTCGCCCAGGCCGCACTCGACCTGCCCGCCGCCGCCGGGCCGCCGGACCCCGCCGACCTCCTGCTGACGGCCCACGCCACCCAGGTCCTGCAAGGGCCGAAGGCCGCGGCCCCGCTGCTCCGCGCCGCGCTGAGCGCGCTGGCCGGCCAGAGCACCGGGCCCTCGGACGCCCGCCTTCTCCTGCTGGGGCTGATCGCCGCACACGAACTCTGGGACGGCGAGGCATTCCGCGCACTGGCCGCACGCACGGTCGAATCCTCCCGCGACCTGGGCGCCCTCGACATGCTCCGGGTCTCCCTGCACGCCGTGGCCAGCGCGGAGACCTGGTGCGGACGGTTCACCGAGGCGGAGGGCCACTTCGCCGCCTTCCGCGAACTGGTCGGAGCCATCGACGGATCCGGCCGACTCGCCGAGGGCAGCGACGTGATCCTGCAAGCCTGGCGGGGCAACGAGCAGCCCACCCGCGCCGCCATGACGGCCATGGACGTGGAACGCTCCGAGCAGGCGTCCGGCGGGGTGCGGCTGCACACCACGCGCACCGCACTGGCCGTCCTGGAGAACGGATCGTCCAACTACGCGAACGCCCTCAGCGTGGCGCGACAGGGCTACGCCGAGGACCCCGTCTACTACGGGAACCCCGCGCTGGTCGAGATGGTCGAAGCAGGCGTACGCAGCGGCGACCGCGACGCCGCACACGCTGCGCTGCTGCGGCTCACCCCGCGCGCGAGCGCCGCCGGCACACCCTGGGCGCTGGGCCTGCTCGCGCGCTCGCAGGCACTGCTGGCCGACGACGCCGAGGCCGGCGTGCTCTACCGGCAGGCCCTGAGCCACCTGAGGACCACCGACATCCGGACCGAGCTCGCACGCACCCACCTGCTCTACGGGGAGTGGCTCAGGCGCCGGCGACACCGCGGCGAAGCACGTGAGCAACTGCGCGCCGCCTTCCAGCTGTTCAGCCAGATGGGCGCCCACGCCTTCGCCGAACGGACCCGTCACGAACTGCGCGCCATCGGCGACAAGACGCCCCGTCGCACCGCCGCCACCGTCAGCGAACTCACGCCCCGCGAGGGACACATCGCCGGGCTCGCCGCCCGGGGCGCCACCAACCAGGAGATCGCCACCCAACTCTTCATCAGCGCCAGCACCGTCGAGTACCACCTGCGCAAGGTCTTCCAGAAGCTCGCGATAACCTCCCGACGCCAACTCCCCCCGGCCCTGCCGGAGCCGGCCACCTCGTGATCGACCCCGTCCGGTGCGATCCGGCGCCGCGGCCCACGGCGCGTGACTGTCGTGGGCTTCGGGCTTCGGCTCCGACGGTTCCGAGCCCGGCCCACCTGCTCGGCGGGTCGGGTGATGTCGGCGCGGCCGTCACTCGAACGACAACGTGACGAAGCGGCGAGCAGGGACAGGTCACCCGCGAGCAGATCTCCGACGGGGTCCTGCCCGACTCGACGAACCGGCCGGGTGAGCCGTCTCAACCGCAGCGACGCCAGAATCCGGTATCGCGATAGCGCCACCAGTACAGAACCGTGCAGTCCTCGGGCCACGGAGCATCCCGCTGGCCCCGGCGCTCGAAGAAGTCGCGTCCGAGGTCGACGGGGCGCCAGTTCGGATCCAGCGGCTCGTCCTTTCGAGGTGGCCGAACCTCGGCCGCGAACCGTTCCTCGGACGCTCCGAACCGGATGAAGTTCGCCTGGGCCCCGATCAACGAAGGCCGATTGGCTCCTCCGGCCCAGTCGGGCCAGCGCAGCTGCACGGGGTCGTCCTCCCAGAAGCACACCGAACAGATCTCATACGAGCCGGGTGATTCGCCCATGGTGAGATGGCCGCAGCATACGCACGGGTAGTTGATCACGGCTGTCATCCTGCCCCGTCGCACCGCGCTGGTTCCAAGGAGTTTCCCGTGGTTGGTCGCGCGTCCCGGAAGTCAGGGGGCGACCGGGAGGGTTTGCTACGACCATCGTCGGGGCCGCGGCTGCCAGGTGTCGGGCCTCTCCGGCAGTGCGTGGAGACCTACCCGGGGAACGCGAACCACTGCTCACCGCAGGCGTGTTCAGCAGCCTGACCCCGATAATGCAGAAGTGACTGAAGTCCTGACAGCGGCGGTGGGTCTCCTGGGCGCAGTGCTGGGGCAGCGGGGGCCATTTGGGCCGGATCGGTGACCGCGAAGTCTCAGAGGCAGCAGACACAGGATCAACTGGAGGCAGCTCGCCTGCAGTGGCGGCTCGACAGCAAGCGGGACATCTACCTGAACCTGCTTCGGTGCGGGTCGTTCTGGCAGTCGATCACCTGGGAGTTCTTTCACCGTCTCGAAACCGACGCAGACGACGGCGACAAGGTCGCCCTCTACCGGCGGAAGGTCGAGCGCTGGCAGAGTTCGAGGTGGCCTCCACCGCCGCCAGGGTCTTCACGACCGACCGCGACGTGCAGGTTGCGGCCGACGCGGCACGGGATGCCTTGCTGGCCCTGGAGCGGGTCTGCGACGACTGGTACCACGGACGTGGGGACGGAGACCCGTCGGACCGAGTGGCGGCCTTCCGGACCGGTGGCCGAGCGTGCGACAGCGCAAGGACCGAGCTCGCGTCGAGGATCGAATCATCCCTCGGCTTCACGGTGACGGATCGTCAGGTCTGACGAACTGGCTGCCCGGTAGGCCCGGGTATCACCAACCTCCGGATGGTGATACCCGGGCCTACCGGCAGTTCGGTGGACCCGGCTCCGGGCCCGGATTCGAATCCCACACGGGGCCTGGCCCGGGCGTGCCGCGCGAATCGCTAGTGCCTGATGCAGCGTCAGTGCAGTTGCCCGAGAATGTCGGTGATGTCTGCGAACACCCTTTCACCCGCTGCCGCGGCGGCCGGTGAAAGGGTGTCGAGGGTGAGGAAGCCGTGAACCATCCCGGCCTCGCAGCGGTGTCTGACCGCGACGTTCGCGGCGGCCAGCCGAGCGGCGTAGGCGTCGCCCTCGTCCCGAAGCGGATCGTGCTCCGCGGTGACGACCACGGTGGGCGGCAGCCCGCCGAGGTCGGCGGCGTACAGCGGGCTGACCGCGGGGTCGGCGCGTCGCGCCGGGTCCGGGACCCACTGCCCGGCCCCCCAGGCGACGTCGTCGGTCGTCAGGCCCCAGCCGGTGGCCTTCGACCGCGTACTGGGCGAGGAGAGCGTCAGATCGGTGTTGGGGTACAGGAGGATCTGGGCGGCCGGCAGCGGTCCGCCCTGGTCGCGCAGGCGCAGGCAGGCGAGCGCGGCGAGGTTGCCGCCGGAACTGTCACCCATGACGACGGTCGGGCCCGCGATCCCGCCGGTGGAGCCCCCGCCGGCCGCCGCCCACCGGATGGCATCCACACAGTCGTCGACCGCAGCCGGCCACGGGTGCTCCGGAGCCCGGCGGAAGTCGACGCTCAGCACGGCCGCTTCGGTACCCAGCGCCAAGCGGCGGCAGGCCCGATCGTGCGACTCCAGATCGCCGATCGTCCACATCCCTCCGTGAAGGAACACCACCAGCGGCCCGTTCACCGTCGAAGGCCGGTAGAGGCGGGCCCCGACGGCACCTTCGCCGACCGTCAGATCCTCGACGTGGGCGACCTCCGGGCCCGCCGGGCGAGCCGCAACGCGCAGCCGCTGCGCACGCCGCAACTCCGCTGCGCCCACGGAACGGGCGGGCGGTCCGGGATCCTGTCGAACAGCCTTGATGAAGGCGGTCAGTTCGGCATCGGCGAGCGAGGAGTCGATCGGTTCGGCCATGCAGGCCAGGATGCCATCTCCGACCCGAACGATCCGTCCCGGGGACGGATTCGTGCTCAAGAGCCTTCACACCACTGCCCGGCGCCTGATCCGATGCGCTCCGATCCGTAGCGTCGGACGACTACCCGCTCCGGAGCGGCCTCGCACTCCTCAGCCTGAACGGGCACCGACGACCTCACCAGGCTCCTCGGCCCCGTTCCGTGGCTACGCGACGCCCAGGACCTCGACCAGGACAACGGCCTGCCCGTGTGTCTCACTGGGTCACACGAACGCGACTTCCGTTCGATACTGCGTTGCCGTCGTTCCTGGAGGGGCGGGTCATGCAGGCGGCAGGCCGAGGTCGAGTGGCGGGGGCCCGCTGCCTTCGGTGGGGCCGAGTGTTCGGCCGGGCGGGCATCTTGCGGGTTCGGCGAGCCGGCCTGGAGGAGGGACTTCGCGCGGACGTTCCGCGGTAGCGGCC
This sequence comes from Kitasatospora sp. NPDC057015, assembly GCF_042673745.1. Classification (NCBI taxonomy): domain Bacteria; kingdom Bacillati; phylum Actinomycetota; class Actinomycetes; order Kitasatosporales; family Streptomycetaceae; genus Kitasatospora; species Kitasatospora sp. NPDC057015. Next base: position 90,993 of record NZ_JBHUSG010000015.1, on the reverse strand, counting down.
CCACCGCCGCTCAGGGCTGCCAGCGGGGGGCCTCGTCATCCGGGGTGCCCGGGCTGGCGAAGTGGAAGGGAACCGACAGGTGGGCGGCAAGGGCGCCGCCGGCCCGCTCGGCGGCTACCGCTGCCGGGTGGCGCGGGTGTTGATCGGCGTCCTCGCCGAGGTACCGCTTGGTTGTGGCATCGCCATCAAAGCCCCCGGTTCCCCTCGGCGGCCCTTCCGGTGGGCCTCGCGCGCCACTCTACGCATGACGGCACAGTGGCCGTACTTTCGGGCGCGCCCAGGAGGCCCTGCCCGGGGTGTGGTGCAACCGCACCCTCGCTGCCGCTACCGCACGGAGATCGACTCGACGATCGTCGCCACCGGACGATCGCCGTCCACGACAGCTGTCGCACGGCGGTCCGGTCGGGGGCGTCCGGCAGGACCGTGTCTGCCGCCGGCTCCACAGCCGTCCCCCGCCCGGACCGGGGCACCGGTGATCCCTTCGGTCGGCGCCGCAGGGGCGGCGCTTAAAATCGATGCGAGCCGTCAGTTCCCTGTGCTGTACTACGTGCTCACCTTTCGTGCACACTGTGGATCACCTCCGGAGCCTCCTCTCAATGAGCGTCACCTGCCCGGCGTGCGCCGCTGCGGACGAAACCGTCGCCGTGCGGAAAGCCCTGCTGGACTCCGACCGACCTCTCGATCCGGCGACACGGCAGCTGCTGTCGATGCCGTCCGAGCCCGGGGGCACGACCGGGGGCGCGATCGTCGCCTTCGTCCTCGGCGGTCTCTTCGGCCTGCTGGGACTGCACGCGCTGTTCTTCGGCGACGGTGGCGGCAGCTCTGACGTCGCGTACCAGGCCGGTTACCGCTACGGCTCGCTCATCGTCGCCGCGATCCTGCTGGGGATCGGACTCACGGTCCACTTCGACCACCGAAGCCGTCGGAGTGACACGGCGGACGAGTGGCCTCGGACGTACGAGCAGTGGCAGCAGCTCCACCGGACGTGGCGGGAGAGCTGGCTGTGCCGACGCTGTCGCGTGGCGTTCCTCCCCGCCGGGTCCGTCCGTCCCGAGTTCGCCGCCTCGGCCGCGATACCCGTCGCGCAGTTCCTGCAGTGGACGGTGACCATCGCTCGACAGGACCACCGCCCCGGCGCTCCGAGCACCACGGACTGAGCACCGATCACGGGTCCTCGTCGTACTCGCCGTCGTCGCCGTGAACCCGTGCGTCCGGCGTCTTCGCCACCTGGCACGTCTTCGTGATCAGCGCACCACTCGGGTTCTCGGCCGGGATCCGCCCTGCCCTCGCAAGCCGATGCCCGAGGTTGCCGAGGCCCACCCACCTGCACACTCCTCCGGACAGGCCCGATGAGCGGTTCAGGAGGAACGGCATGCCATGCTGGGCGGCCGATGCTGGCGTGATCGCCACCGGAGCAGGGAGGAAGAGGGATGCGAGTTCCATGGCGCCGCCGGCCTGTCCGGGGGTCTCGCCGGCTCCTCGACGCGGCGGGTGTCACGGCGGGATCGGTGGTGGAGGCCGACGACCTGGACGTCTGTCGACAGATCGCCTTCCGGGTGGCCGGGCACGACCATGACGCGACCGCCGAGGTTCTGGCGGTCATCGAGGACCTGCTCCAGGACGAGGACGAGTACGACGTCGCCGTCACCTTCCTGTGGAACCTCCAGAACCTGGCCACCCACGGCCTCGACACCGTGCGATCCTCCGGCGAGATCTACCTGCTGCTCGGACCCCGAAGCGCGATCTGCTGGGACAGCCTGGCCGGCTTCTGGAGCGCGGTGGCTGAGTGGCGGGCTCGTACCGGCGTACCGCTCGAGCCCGTGGCCCCGCTCCTCGGCATCGAGAACGAGGAGCTGAGGACGCTCTTGTGGACGATGAACCGGACTGTCTCCGCCGGAGCGAAACTCGGGCTGGCAGACGCGGTCCGCTACGAGAAGGCAGTCGGATCGTCCCTCCCCGGATACAGCCACATCGCGCTCGCGATGCGCACGACCGGCCAGGGCTGAGTCGCCGAGGCGGCCGAGGAGGGGAAGCCGAGGAGGGGAAGCCGGCGGCCGATGCGACGGTGCTGTGTGGTCCCCGCCCGCCGCCGGGGGCCCGCCTGCTCTCAGGACAATGGACCCGTCCGGCGCCCCCGTGGCAGCGCGCCCGGGCGTCGGTGGCCCGTGCTGCGCCGCACCGCTCGTCTGCCGCCGATCGTCCGGCCGGGGCTCGGTCGGTGGGGGCGTGGTCGGTGGTGGGGGATCGAAGTCGCCGTCGGCGGGTGCGGCGGCCTAGCCGCCGCCCATCCCGCCCTGGCCGGCGACCATGGTCAGGTTCAGCCCGGTCACCGCTCGGGCCAGGCCCGGCGCCTGGTCGGCGAGCCGGTCGGTGAGTGCGGTGATCCGCTCGGCATGGGCCTTGCGGTCCTGACGTGAGAGCACGAGGCGCAGGTGCCCGTGAGCGGCGAGCGCCGCCAGGACCGCGTCGGCGAACGGTGCCTGCGCGACGGGTGCGGTGCCGCGGACGAGCTCGGCCACCCGCACCTGCACGTCCAGGGCCTCGCGCGGATCGTTGACCGCCACCGAACGGTGCGCCAGGACCGGGCCGTGCGGGTCACGGTCGGCCGTGGTGGTGACGCCGAGCACGGTGAGCTGCTCCTCGACGGCCTCCAGGGTGTCGTCGCGGCTGCGCTTGATCCACGACTTCCAGGTGCGGGGCCGGCCGCCCAGCTCGGTGAGCAGCGCATCCAGGACGCGGTCCCCGGTCGGATCTGCCAGGACGACCCGGACGCGGCCGGTCGCGTCCTCGGTGGCGGCCCCGCGGTGGGCGAGTTCGGTCAGGGCGGCGGCGCGCACCAGGTAGCCGGCGCGGGTGCGGTCCTGCAGTGACTGGACCCGCGTGTCGAAGGCCAGCAGGTAGGCGGTCAGATGCAGTCCACGGCTCATGCGACCGACGATACGGCGCTGGTTTCCGCCCGGCGTCAACCCACAGGACCAACGCGCCCTCCGCCCACAGGGGTACCCGTTCGGCCGCGGCCGCGCCTCCGCTGCCCGACCGCATCAGGAGGCCCCCGTCGTCGGGCCTCCGTCGTTCTTCGCGCAGCGCCGGGATCCGGCAGGCAGGCCCAGCGGCGGGAGGGGCACCGTCGTCGTCGCCGTCACCCCAGCCGACCACCGCCGTCGGCTACGTCATCGTTCACTGGATGATTCCGCAGATTCTTCGGCGCTCTCCCCCGCGGGTGCCACGAATCCACGGGCCTGGGCCGCAAGATTTCCTGCCGGACCCCGACAGCTGGTCCACCGCCGCGCTGCTCGACCATGGCGGCCGCAGGTGATCCACAGCGGGGGCCGGGCCCGGTCCGGCCCACCGGGATACTCCACTCAGATCCTGCTGCGCCGGCGTCGTTCAGGCTCCTCCGTATCCGCATCCTCCTCAACCGACCTGGATGCGAGAGGCCGGCAACACGTCGAGGATCTGTTCGCTGCGGCGTTGTCCGTGCTGCCTGAAAGGCTGGTGGCACGACACCAGGCGACGGATCGGAGTGCTGACGAGATGGGTTTCGAGGGCGAAGTCTGGCGGCTGAAGCGGCGGGAGGAGCTGATCGGCGAGATCGCGATCGACGGAGCCGACTTTCCCTGGCTGAACGGGAAGTTCGTTCCAGGGCCGGCCTTCGGAGAGGTGAAGTCGTGGTTCGACGAGTCGCTTGCCCTGCTGGACGCGGAGGAGTACGAGCGGTTCGACGACTCCTATCAGCGGATCGCGAGCACCCTCTCACTGGTGGCTCCGTCAGGCCAGGTGGCGGAGTTCCTCCTGCACATCAGTGATGACCGTGCCTGGTTCAGGTGGAGTGACGAGCCGTTCGACGTGACCTGAGCCGCTGCGGCCCGCGCCTTGGGTGTGGGCCGATGATGGGTGGAGAGGGGTGCCCCTGCGCGCCCTCACCGCCCGGGGCCTCCCGTCCGGGGCCTCCCGCCCGGGCCGTGGCCGTGGGCGCCGTCAGGTGCCGGGCGTGGTAGCGGATCCGGTCCCTCCCGGGCGCCGCACCCCGACCCGTGCACAGGCGGGTCGAGGCCGGGCACGCACGCATGCATGCTGTCGTCGAGGGCAGGACCGCCCCGAAGGAGCCGGGTACAGCCCTTGCAGCCCCCAGCCGGATGCCCGCGTGTTCTGCAGCGCTCGCCGTTCGCCGCCCCGGCCCCTGACGCTCAGACGACCGGCAACCCGGCGTAGTTGGAGGCGAGTTCGGCCGCGGCGTGCGGCGAGGAGGCGATCCGGTCGAGCTGGGAGATCTGCAGACGGGTGTCGAAGTCGCTCTGGTCCGGATCGGTGTGGAGGGTGGTGGTCATGAAGGAGGAGAAGTGCTCGGCCCGCCAGACGCGTCGCAGGCAGGTGTCGGAGTAGGCGTCGAGCAGGTCGCCGCTGCCGGTGCGCGCCTGCTGGACGATCGCGCGGGCGAGGACGGCGATGTCGGAGGCCGCCAGGTTGAGGCCCTTGGCACCGGTGGGAGGCACGATGTGCGCGGCGTCGCCGGCCAGGAACAGCCGGCCGTGGCGCATCGGCTCGGTGACGGAACTGCGCATGGGCAGAACGCTCTTGGAGGTGATGGGGCCGCGGGTGAGGGCCCAGCCGTCGAGCGCGAAGCGGGCGTCCAGTTCGTCCCAGATCCGCTCGTCCGGCCAGTCGCGGGGATCGGTGCCGTTGGGCACCTGGAGGTAGAGCCTGCTCACCGCGGGCGACCGCATGCTGTGGAGGGCGAATCCGCGGGGCGAGTGGGCGTAGATCAGTTCGTCGCTCGAGGGCGGGACGTCGGCCGTGATGCCGAGCCAGGAGTAGGGGTGGACACGCTCGTAGGTGCGGCGGACGTCCTGCGGGAGGGTGGTGCGGGCGACGCCGTGGTAGCCGTCGCAGCCGACGACGTAGTCGCAGGTCAGGGTCTTCTCCCGGCCTTCGTGGGTGTAGTGGACGGTGGGCCGGTCGGTGTCGGCCCCTTCGATCCGGCGGACCTCGGCCTCGAAGGTGAGGGCTGCTCCGGCGGCGCTCTGCAGGGCGATGAGGTCCTTGACGACCTCGGTCTGGGCGTACACCCACACCCGGCGGCCGTCGGTGAGGGCGGGCAGGTCGACGCGGTGGGCGCGGTTGTCCCAGCGCAGTTCGATGCCCTCGTGGACGAGGCCCTCGACGTCGAGGCGTTCGGCGGCGCGGGCCTGCCGCAGGACGTCGACGGTGGACTGTTCCAGGATGCCGGCGCGTTGGCGCTGCTCGACGTAGGCACGGTCGCGGCGTTCCAGCAGGACGCTGTCGATGCCGGCCCGGTGGAGGAGGCGGGAGAGCAGCAGCCCCGCGGGGCCGCCTCCGACGATGGCGACGCTGGTGTGCATGGTCACTCCTGGGGTGAGGGGCCGGCGAGCTCGGTGGTGACGCGGTCGGCGAGGGCGAAGGCCGCGTTGGCGGCGGGGACACCGCAGTACACGGCGCACTGCAGCAGGACCTCCCGGATGTCGTCGGGGGTGAGGTCGCCGCCGGCCAGGGCGGCGCGCAGGTGCAGCTCCAGCTCGCCGTGGTGGCCCAGCGCGGTGAGCGCGGTGAGGGTGATCATTCGGCGGGTGCGGTGGTCGAGGCCGGGGCGGGTCCAGATCTCGCCCCAGGCGTAGCGGGTGAGGAAGTCCTGGAAGTCGGCGGTCAGTGCGGTGGTGTCGGCGAGGGCGCGTTCGACGTGGGCGTCGCCGAGGACGGTGCGGCGCACGGCCAGGCCGGCGGCGTGTCGGGCGCCGTCATCGCCGGCCCTGGCCGTGGCGGACGTGGTGGTGGTGAGGTGCGCGAGCAGGGCGGAGGTGACGGCCCGCGGCTGCTCGACGCCTGCCAGGTGCGCGGCGTGGGGGACTTCGACGAGGCCGGCGCCCGGTACCGCGTCGGCGATCTCCCGGGCGTGGGCGACGGGCGTGGCGGGGTCGTCCCGTCCGGCCAGCACGAGCGTGGGGGCGCAGATCCGGTGCAGGTCGGCCCGCGCGTCGTAGCCGGCGATGGCCTCGCAGAGCCCGGCGTAGGCCTCGGGGTCGGTCGCCGAGCGCAGTCCGCGGACGAGTGCCGTGGCGGCGGGCGCCTGGGCGTAGGCGGGGGTGAACCAGCGCTCGGCCGCCGTGTCCGCGACGGCGCCGGTGCCGGCGGCGCGGACGCTCCTCGCGCGCTCGTGCCAGCCCTCCGGCGCGCCGAAGTGGGCGGACGTGCACAGCAGGGCGAGGGAGGTGACGCGATCGGGGTGGTGGGCGGCCAGGTGGATGCCGACGGCGCCGCCGAGCGAGATCCCCCCGTAGGCGAACCGGTCGATGCCGAGCGCGTCGGCCAGGTGCAGGACTTCGCGTGCCAGGTCGGCGACGCCGGCGCCCGAGGGGAGGAGGTCGGCGGCTGTGCCGCCGTGGCCGGGCAGGTCGAAGCGGATCACCCGGTGGGTGCGGGCGAGGGCGGTGGTCTGCTGGTCCCAGACGGCCAGGGAGGTGCCGAGGGACGGGCCGAGGACGAGCGGCGGCCCGGAGGGCGGGCCGTCGCTGCGGTGGTGCAGGCCCGGGGGCCGATGCGAGGTCATGCTGCTCCTTGGGCGGGCGTTCGGCGGGAGGGCGAGGGGTCGGGGCGCTCCAGCGCGCGGTCGACCAGCGCTCCGGTGGAGCCCGGACAGCCGGCCGGATCCGCGAGCGCTGCGAGCCGACTCCGGGTGATGAGCCCGGCGAGGGCCGGGTCGTCGGCGAGGGCCTCGACGAGGTGGACGGCTTCGCGCCGGGCCCGCTCGCCGGCGCGGGTGAGGGCGGCGCGGGCTTCGGCGCGGCCGGTCAGCGGGGTGAGGGCGGCGGCGAGGTGTTCGGCGGCGATCTGCCCGCCGGTGGCCGCCAGGTTGGTGTGCATGTGCTGCGGGTGGACGCGCAGGTCGGCGGCCAGGTCGACGGCGGTGGCCGCCATCGAGCCGACGGTGCGCAGGGCGTCGCGCAGGGTCGGCCACTCGGCGTGCCAGGCGCCGGCCGGGCGTTCGTCCTCGGCTACCAGCGACGCGTACAGCACGGCGGCCAGGGCCGGTACGCGGCGGGCTGCCCCCGCGATCAGGGTCGCGCGGGCGGGGTTGGCCTTGTGCGGCATCGCCGAGGACCCGCCGCCGACACCCTCGGAGACCTCGCCGATCTCGGTGCGGGACAGCACGAGGACGTCGGCGGCGAGCTTGCCGAGCGCCCCGGAGGCGAGCGCGAGGGCGCCGGCCAGGTCGGCCACCGGGGTGCGCAGGACGTGCCAGGGCAGCGTGGGTTCGGCGAGCCCCGTCCGGCGGGCGAACGCGGCGACCAGGCGAAGCCCGAGGTCGGGGGCGGACGCACTCCCGGCCGGGGCCGGGGCGTAGGCGGTGAAGGCCGCCAGGGTCCCGGCCGCCCCGCCGAGCTGCGCCGGGAGCCGGGTGCGGGCGGTCGTCAGGCGCTCGTGACTGTCGAGGACGAGTGCGTGCCAGCCCGCGGCCTTGAGCCCGAAGGTGGTGGGCACCGCGTGCTGTGTCAGGGTGCGGCCGGGCATCGGGGTGTCCCGGTGGGCCTCGGCCAGCCGGCGCAGGTGCGGGGCGAGGCGGGCGAGGTCGGCCAGCAGCTGGTCGACGGCCCGGGCGGACACCAGCATCACGGCGGTGTCGAGGATGTCCTGGCTGGTGGCGCCCCGGTGGACGTGGGCGGCCGCCTCGGCGCTGGTCTCGGCGACGGCCGCGGTGAGGTCGGCGACGAGCGGGATCACCGGGTTGGCGCCGGCGCGGGCGCGCAGTGCCAGGTCGCGCGGGTCGAAGCGGCCGTGCTCGGCGGCGGCGCGGGCGATGGCGTCGGCCGCGCCGCCGGGAGCGAGGCCGAGCTCGGCCTGGGCGCGGACGAGTGCCACCTCGGCGTCCAGCATGGCGCGTACGAACGCCGTGTCACCGGTGAGGGCCTCCACGGCCGTTCCGGCCTGGACAGGGGTGAGCAGGCCGGCGTCGACGTCGGGGGTGGGGGCGGGGAGTTCAGCCGAAGTCAAGGAAGACCGTCTCCTCGTGCGGGTCCGCGCCCTGCAGGCGGATGTCGAAGCGGTGGGTGCGCGGGCCGTCCGGCACGGTGACGAGGGTGGTGCGGCGGGCGGGGGCGAGGCGGGTGAGGAGGGGGTCGCGGTCCAGGCCGTCCGCGTCGTGCAGATAGGCGCGGGTGTAGAGGTGGTGCAGGAGTCCGCGGGCGAAGACGGCCAGGGACAGGTACGGCACTCCGCCGGGCGCCAGGGTGCGCAGGGTGAAGTGGCCGTCGGCGTCGGTGGCGACGCGTCCGAAGCCGGTGAAGGTGACGCTGTCACGGCCGATGACCGCCCCGGTGACCGGGTCGCGGCGCAGCGATCCGGGGGCGCCGGTGCGTGAGCCGTCGGGAGCGGGCTGCCACAGCTCGACGAACGCGTCGGGGATGCCGCGGCCCTCCCCGTCGAGGACGCGGCCGTGCAGGGTGAGGGTGTCGGGGTGGCCGGGGGGCGCGATGTCGGCGCCGCCGGTGAAGGGCAGGGCGTAGCCGTAGAAGGGGCCGACGGTCTGCGAGGGGGTCGGCAGCGGCGCGGCGGGGGCGGGCGGGTTCATCGGCGTCCTTCCTCGATCCAGGTGGCGGACGGTCCGTCGAGCACGATGTCCCAGCGGTAGCCGAGCGACCGTTCGGGCTCGGACAGGTCGTGGTCGTAGGTGGCGACCAGGCGCCGGCGGGCGTCGTCGTCGGTGACGGACTGCAGGATGGGGTCGTAGGGGAAGAGCGGATCGCCGGGGAAGTACATCTGGGTGACCAGGCGCTGGGTGAAGGCGGTGCCGAAGAGCGAGAAGTGGATGTGGGCGGGACGCCAGGCGTTGTGGTGGTTGCGCCAGGGGTACGCGCCGGGCTTGACGGTGACGAACCGGTAGGTGCCCCGGTCGTCGGTCAGGCAGCGGCCGACGCCGGTGAAGTTGGGGTCGAGCGGGGCCGCGTGCTGGTCGCGCTGGTGGGCGTAGCGTCCGGAGGCGTTGGCCTGCCAGATCTCGACGAGCTGTCCGGTGACGGGCCGGCCCGTGCGGTCCAGGACGCGGCCGGTGACGGTGAGGCGTTCGCCGAGCGGTTCGCCGGCGTGTCGGCGGGTCAGGTCGTGGTCCCACTCGGTGATGTCGGTGACGCCGAAGGCGGGGCCGGTCAGCTCGACCGTGTCCGGGTCGTCGACGGTCACGAGCGGCTGCTTGGGGTGACGCAGCAGGCTGCTGCGGTAGGGCGGGTAGCCGCGGTCGGGGTGGGTGCGGCCGGCGCCGCCGGCGGGCGTCCGCGGACGGGCGGCGCGCTGCCGGCCGATCTCGGCGGTGATCCGGTCCTGCGTGGGCAGGGCGGGCGGGGTGGTCACGGCGGTTCTACCTTTCGAGGACGAGGGCCGAGCCCTGGCCGAGGCCGGTGGTGCGGACGGGGGCGTCGGTGCGGCTGAGGACGTCGGCGGTGCTGACACCGGGGGCGGTCTCGACGAGCAGGAGGCCGGTGTCGGTGACGTCGAGGACGGCCAGGTCGGTGATGATCCGGTGCACGCAGCGCCGCCCGGTCAGGGGCAGCGTGCACTCCCGGACGATCTTGGGGCTGCCGTCCTTGGCGGTGTGGGTCATGGTGACGACGACGCGCCGGGCGCCGTGGACCAGGTCCATGGCGCCGCCGATACCGGTGACCAGCTTGCCGGGGACGGCCCAGTTGGCCAGGTCGCCGTGGGCGGAGACCTGCATGGCGCCGAGGACGGCGGTGTCGATGTGGCCGCCGCGGATCATGCCGAAGGACAGGGCGGAGTCGAAGAAGGAGGCGCCGGGCAGGACGGTGACGGTCTCCTTGCCGGCGTTGATCAGGTCCGGGTCGACGTCGTCGGGCCGCGGGTAGGAGCCGGTTCCCAGGATGCCGTTCTCGGACTCCAGCACCACGTCGATCCCGGGGGGAAGGTGGCCGGGGATCAGGGTGGGCAGGCCGATGCCGAGGTTGACGTACTCGCCGTCACGCAGTTCGGCGGCGGCGCGCGCGGCCATCTCGTGCCGGGTCCAGGCCATCAGCGGGTCACCCGCCCCTCGGTGACGGTGCGGTTCTCGATCTTCTTGTCGGCCACCTGCTCGGGGGTCAGGGCGACGACGCGCTGGACGAAGACGCCGGGCAGGTGCACGTGATCCGGGTCGATGGCGCCTGGTTCGACGAGTTCCTCGACCTCGGCCACGGTGATCCGCCCGGCCGTGGCGGCCAGCGGGTTGAAGTTGCGCGCGGACCTGCGGAAGACGAGGTTGCCGTGCCGGTCGCCCCTGGCCGCGCGCACCAGCGCGAAGTCGGTGCGGATGCCGCGCTCCAGCACGTAGGCGGTGCCGTCGAACTCGCGCACCTCCTTGGCGGGCGAGGCCACCGCCACGCCGCCCGCGCCGTCGTAGCGCCACGGCAGTCCGCCGTCGGCGACCTGGGTGCCCACCCCGGCGGGGGTGTAGAACGCGGGGATCCCCGCTCCGCCCGCCCGCAGCCGCTCGGCGAGCGTGCCCTGGGGGATGAGCTCGACCTCCAGGTCCCCGCCGAGGTACCGGCGGGCGAACTCCTTGTTCGCGCCGATGTACGAGCCGGTGACCCGGGCGATGCGGCCCGCGGCCAGCAGGAGCGCCAGCCCCGAGTCCAGCGCGCCGCAGTTGTTGGAGACCACGTCCAGACCGGCCACGCCCCGCTCGTGGAGCGCCTCGATCAGTACGTTCGGCACGCCGCTGAGGCCGAAGCCCCCCACCGCGATCGACGCGCCTTCGGGCACGTCGGCCACGGCGAGCGCCGCCGAAGCGACCACTTTGTCCATGGAGCACTCCCAGTGTGTTCGCCTGGTGAACTAAAGTTCGCAATGCTGGTCCGGTGAGTGTGCCCACCGGCTTGCGGGCCTGTCAATGGCCCTGCCACGGTGTGGTCACCTCGCTCCAGACATCCGGGAGATGCCCATGCCACCGCTCACGTCCGCCCAGGCCGCCGCGCCCGAGGAGGCGGTCGCGCCGCTGATGCGCGGGATCGCCGTGCTGCGGGCGCTGAGCGAGGCAGGCGGAACGCTGAGCCTCAGCGACCTCCAGCACACGACCGCCCTCGCCCGCTCCACCGTCGACCGCGCCGCCGCCACGCTCGCGGTGACGGGGTACGTACGCCTCGACGGCCGCCAGGTCACCCTCGCGCCGCGCCTGATGGAACTCGGCAACGCCTACCTGTCCGCCCTGCGCCTTCCCGCGCTGCTGCGCGAGCCGGCCGACCGCCTGGCCGAGGAGCTCGACGAGTCGGTCTCGCTGGCCGTCCCCGACGGCGACGCCATCCGCTTCATCCACCAGGCCACCCGGCGGCGCGCCGTGTCGCTCAGCTTCCGCATCGGCGACCGGCTGCCCGCCGAGCGCACCGCCCCCGGCCCGCTGTTCGCCGCCGCCTGGGCCGGCGAACAGTGGCAGGCCTGGCGCACGCGGCAGGCCGGCGACCCCGACGGCGCCGCCTTCGCGTTCCTGCCGCCCCGCCCGGGCCCCGGCGAGGACGCCTTCCGGGCCCGGACCGCGGCCGCGCAGGCCGACGGCTGGGCCCTGGACGACCAGCTGATCGAGCCCGGCCTGGTCGCCCTGGCCGTGCTGGTGCCGGTGCCTCCGGGGTACGTACCGTGCGCGCTGAGCGTGGTCAGCCACACCAGCCGCCACAGCGCCGAGGAGCTGCGCGAGCGCCTGCTGCCCCGGCTGCGCGCCGCCGCCGAGGAGATGGCCGGCCGACTCGTGGCGGCGCAGGACGGCCCGCCGGCGCCGGCCGCCGAGGAACTGGCCTCGTGGACGGGCGCGTCCAAGCAGGACCTGGGGCCCGCGTTCATCGAGTCCCTGGCCCGCGGGCTGATGGTCGTCACCGCCTTCGACGGCGGCGCCCCGCTGACCCTCAGCGAGGTCGCCCACCTGACCGGGCTTCCCCGGGCCACCGCCCGGCGCGCGCTGATCACGCTGGACCACCTGGGCTACGTCCGCACCGAGGGCCGCGAGCACCGGCTGACTCCCCGGGTCCTGGACCTGGGCTACCCCCTGCTGGCCGGCACGACCCTCTCCCGCCTGGCCGAGCCCCACCTGGAGGCCCTGTCCGCCGAGGTCGGCGAGTCGGTGTCGCTGGCCGTCCTCGACGACGGCCTGGTCCGGTACACCGCCCGCGCCGCCACCCGCCGCATCATGAGCGTCGACATCGCCGTGGGCACCCGCCTGCCCGCCTACGCCACCTCCCTCGGACGGGTCCTGCTGGCCGGCCTCCCGCCCGCCGAACGCGCCGCCGGGCTCGACGCCGCGGCCGTCCGGGCCCTGACACCGGACACCCTCACGCGTCGCGAGGACCTGCGGGCGGCGCTGGAGCGGGCCGCCGAGAGCGGCCACGCCCTGGTCGACGGGGAACTGGAGGCCGGCCTGCGCTCCCTCGCCGTGCCCGTGCGCGATCGCGACGGGACCACCGTGGCCGCGTGCAACGTCGCGATGCACAGCAGCAGCCGCACCGTCGAGGCGTGCCTCGACCAGGTCCTGCCGCGCCTGCGGGACACCGCCCGACGCATCGAGGCCGACCTGCACACGGCGGAACGCTTCGTCAGGATCGCCCGTCACTGAGCCGGCCGGTCGCCTGCGGCGTCACGCACGACGCCCCGGAGCCGCTGCCCCGGGGCGGGGGAGCGGCTTCAGGGCGCGGGTACGGGCGGGCATGGTGCGACCGCCCGGGTGAGGTCAGCCCAGGGGGAGCTCCAGGCGCGCCTCGGCGCCGGCGGGGGAGCTGAGCCGGAGGGTGCTGTAGGTGGGGTTGGCGTCGGAGTAGAGCTGGTCCTTGCTGTTGATCACGAGCATGACCCGGTGGTCCGCGGCGACGTCGTAGGCGGCTGCCTGGAGGGGCCAGGTCACGGTGGTGGCCTTGCCCGGCTCGCCGGCGGCGAGGGTGAACGGCTCATGGGTGATGATGCGGGCGGTGCCGTCCGGGGCGAGGTCGAACAGGTAGGCCACCAGGGTGCTGGAGGCCTCGATGCCGGTCACCGTCACGCGCAGGTGGGGGACGCCCCGGACGCGCCGGGCACCGGCCGGGGAGATCCAGGTGGCGAGGTGGCGGCGGTCGAACTTTCCGGTGGCGTAGCTCTTCGGGTTGCCCTTCCACTCCTCCTGACCGGTGGTCAGCAGGGCGTCCACCGCGGTGGCCTCGGTGAGGTTCCCGGTGGTGAAGGAGACCTGCCATCCGGGGGCCGGGTCGCTGCCGAGCGGACCGTCCTGCCCGCCGGCCGGCGTGGCGCCCAGGAACAGCGTCTCGGTGGAGGTGGTCACCTCGTCCCAGCTCGCCCTGCCCTCGCGCACGGTGGGGGTGAACATGACCTGGCTGTTGACCTGCGGCCAGTTCGGCACCTCGTTCTGCGCGCCCAGGACGTGGTGGTCCAGCCAGGCGAAGGCCTCCTCGACGGGGAGGTTGGGGCCGGAGAACGGGACGGTCAGTCCCGAGCCCTCGGGCGCGGCGTGGTCGCCGATCCACACGTTCAGGTGCTTGGGGACGGTGAGCGCGTCGAAGGTCTCCACGACCTGGTTGACCGGGAAGAGCGTCTCGTGCCAGGTGTTGGAGTAGAACGTCGGGATGTCGCGGGCGTTGGTCTGGTCGCTGTAGGAGCGCGGCGAGCGTTCCAGTGCCCAGGCGCGTACCACGTCCAGGTTCACGCCGTCGTGGAAGTCCTTCAGGATCTGCCGGGTGGCGGCGTCGAACTTCCGCTCCTCGGGGCCGCCGGTGAAGGCGACCAGCGCGTCGACGGCGGCCAGGTGCCGGGTGTCGTTGCCCAGCAGCGCCTCGGCCAGGTCCCCCCAGGTGCTCAGCGCCACCACCGCGGAGACCCGGTCGGCCGGGTCGTTCGCCGCGACCAGTTGGCTGATCCCCGAGCCGTAGGACTCGCCGAGGAAGGCGATCCGGCTCGGGTTGAAGTGCTGCTGCGCGTAGTCGATCACCGTGGAGCCGTCCGCCCAGTCCAGCGGCCCGCCCACGTCGACCGTACCGCCGGAGGTCCACGGGGCGTCGACGAACGAGCCGCCGGGAATCCGCACGGTCGTGCCGATTCCGCGCGGCGTGTACGCCAGGACGTGGTAGCCGCGCTTGGCCAGCTGCAGGTAGGCGTACTCGAACAGCACCCACCCGAACGGGGTCCACCCGGCGGGGACGACGACCAGCGGGCGCGGCTCGTCACCGTTCAGCTTGATGGTGTGCGCGGAGAGCCGGATCCCGTCGTGCGCGGTGATCCGCGGGAAGCCGATCGTGGCGACCCGCTGGACGTCGGCGACCAGCTGCCGCAGCTCCGGGGGGAGCACCTCGTCCGCCGCGCTGCCCTGCAACGCGGCGACCAGGGCCTCGCCCACGCCGGCGGCCGCGGGGGCGACGGAGGGCCCCGACGTCCAGATGCCGGAGCCCTTGACCTGGCTCAGCTGGTTCGCGGTGACCGGGGTGATCACATCGTCCTGGGGATCGCTCATGGTTTGGTTCCTCTCAAGGTCCGTGGCCGGAACTCGTGCCCGTGCTGCTCATGTTCACGGACTTCCTTCCGTATACGTTCCATTGAGGGGTGGTGTTCACTCGAAGTGATGTCCCGTCACCACGGGGATTGACGCGACACCCGTCGGCCCCGGGCCCCCGGCGCACGTCCCCGATCGGAACCGTGCGGTGCCGCCGCCGCTGCGATCAGGCCTGCCGGCGGGAGACGGCCAGCCGGGCGCCGAGCCCGTCCTTGACGCCGGGCCATTCGGGGGCGGTGATGCTGAAGAGGACGGAGTCCCGGATCCAGCCGTCGCGCATCACCATGTGGCTGCGCAGTACGCCTTCCTGAGTGGCCCCCAGGCGGGCGATCGCGGCCCTGGAGGTGGCGTTTCGGACGTCGGTGAGGAACTCCACGCGGTTCATGGCGTGTTCCTCGAAGGCGTGGGTGAGCATCAGGAGCTTGGCTTCGGTGTTGATCGCGGTGCGCTGCCAGGACCTGCCCAGGAAGGTGAACCCGATCTCGACCCGCCGGTAGGGCAGGTTCACGGCCATGAAGCGGGTGGATCCGACGATCCGCCCGGAGGGGACGTCGACGATCGCGAAGGCCAGCTGGGTGCCGGCCTCGTAGGCGTCCAGCGCCTGGTCGATGAAGCGGCCGATCTCACGTGGATGCGGGACCAGGGTCACCTGGAGGTCCCAGAGCCGGCCGTCGCGGACCGCCGCGCACAGACCGTCGTGGTGGTGCGGCCGGAGTGGTTCGAGACGGGCGTGCTCACCCTCCAGGACGACGGATTCCAGCCCGGCCCGCGCTTCCCTGCCCGTATCCACCATGTGATCAGGCTAGATGGCCTGGCAAGGGGGTTTCGGGTGCGGCCGAACCCCGCCTCGTGTTCGGATCCCTGCGTCGGGCGGTCAGACGCCGGGGGCCGGCGCGAACGGCACGGTCGCGAGGTGCGCGCGGACCTTGGCGTCCTGACCGGCGGTGATCCGGCGGATCACCAGGATCGCCAGCGCCGCGGCGACCACACCGACCACCTGGTTGTAGAGGGAGTAGCCGTCGAGGTTCGACTGCATCCGCAGGACGATCGCTGCGCCGACGGTCTTGGCGAGCCATGCCGTCCACCAGGCGTCGATCACCCAGGTCCCTGCCACGGGGCCGGTCGCCCGCCAGATGTCCATCGTGACGCGGCGCGGGATCCACCACATCGCCACCGGGATGAACCACCCGCCGACGGCGAGACCGCCCGAGTACTTGTGCGTTCCGGGCGCGAGGATCTCGGCGTTGCGCCGGCACCGCCGGAACCAGCACAGGAACACGATGACGGTCGAGAGGAGCAGGAGCCCGGAGATGGCGCCGGTCCGGGCGAAGACCTCGGACCGGGAGCCGCCCGCCATCGCCAGGGCGAGCTGGGCCGCGGTCTGAGCGGCGATCAGGATCTGTGCGGCCAGGGCCAGCGGGCGCGGATCGGCGACCAGGCCGCTGTAGGGCAGGACGCGCGGACGCGGCGCACCGCCGAGGGATTCGGACTTCACCGCGGGCTCCGACCGGACGGGCTGCGGTGCCGGTTGCACGCAGAGATCACCCGAGGATAGGGCCGCGCCGAGCCCACCCACAAGCGCCTTTTGCCCGTCTCCCCCCGGGGCGGCGTCGTAGGTGCCCGCCAGGTGGCCCGGGTGCCGCTGCCGGCGCCGGGCCGTCCCCAGGACGCGCCCGGGCCGGTCCCGCTGTCATCCGGCCGGGGGCCAGACCGGCGGGCAGATCTCGGGGTCCGCGTAGTCCGGCTCGCCGTTCGGCAGGCGTCGGACGAACTCGTCGTGCACGTACGACGCCGGGGTGCCGTCGGCCTCGGTCGCGGGCAGGTAGCGGTTGGCGGCGTCCTGGTAGTGGACGCTGATCGCGTTGCGGGCGATCGCGCCGTGGTTGGCGCCGCTGCCGTGCACGGTGAGGGGGTGGTGGAAGCTCACCTGCCCGCGCCGGAGTTCGATCCGCCGGACGTCCACCGTCACGGCCTCGGACCGGAGGGAGTCGAGCCGGCTCCAGAGCGCGTCGTGGTCCTCGGTGACGAAGGTCCTCGCGGTGCGCAGGGCGCTGATCTCCGCGGTGTCGGGCCAGGTGTGACTGCCGTCCAGCACGGTCAGCGTGCCCATCGAGACGGTGGTGTCCTGCAGGGGCACCCACGCCGTGGTCATCCGGTCCGAGGAGCACGTCGACCAGTACGCCCGGTCGCAGTGCCATCCGACCCGGGCGTACTGCCGCGCCGCGCCCGGGCGCTTCCGGATGAGTGCCGTGTTGAAGATCCGGAGCCGGCTGCTGCCGGTGAGCAGCGCGGCGGTCCGCGCGAGGGCCGGGTGGGCGGCGAGGTCCGCCATGGCCCGGTACTGCAGGGCTATGTACTGGTTGAGCCGGGTCGGTCGGGGCTCCCCGGCCGGCCAGGCGAGGAACTCCTTCATGCTGGCCGGGGGTTCGAGGTCGCGGTGGTCCGCGTCGAGGCCGCTCAGCACGTCGTTCGCGCGGTCGAGGAGCTCGTCGGGCAGCACGGTGCCGGTCGCGTACCAGCCGTGCTGCCGGTAGAAGGCGGCGGCCTCGGCGCCGGGGGTGTCAGTGGTGGCCACGGGCGGGTGTCTCCTTCGGGAGGGGGGCGAGTGCCTGCTTGAGGAAGTGGCTCTGGGCCCTCATCACGCCCTCGATCATGGCGTGCGGGGTGCGGTGGGTCGCGGCCGAGAGCGGGAGCACGGTGTGCGGGCGCCCGGCGGCCAGCAGGGCGCCGGAGAGGCGGAGCGTGTGCGCCGCCACCACGTTGTCGTCGGCCAGTCCGTGGATCAGCATCAACGGGCGTTGCAGGGAAGCGGCTTCGGTGAGCGGGGAGTTGGCGGCGTACACGTCCTCCCGGCCGGCCGGGTGTCCGAGGTAGCGCTCGGTGTAGAAGGTGTTGTACAGCAGACGGTCCGTCACCGGTGCTCCGGCCACCGCGGCGTGGAAGACGTCGGGCCGGCGTAGGACGGCGAGCAGGGCGAGGTAGCCGCCGTGCGACCAGCCGCGGATCGCCACCCGGTCCAGGTCCAGCAGGCCGGGGAACCGGTCGGCGGTCGCCCGGAGGGCGTCCACCTGGTCCTCCACGTTCATCCTGGCCTCGTCGCAGTGGATCGACCTGTCCCAGGCCGGCCCCCGTCCGGGAGTGCCCCGGCCGTCGGCGACCAGCACGGCGAACCCCTGTTCGGCGAACCACTGGGAGAACAGGTACTTGTCGTGGGCCGCCAGCACGCGCTGGGCCGCCGGGCCGCCGTACGGGTCCAGGAGGACGGGCAGGCGCCCGGCCTCCGGCCGGTGCCCGGTGGGCAGCAGCACCGCGCACCTGAGCCGCCGGCCGCCGGCGGTGAGCAACCGCGGGCGGGGCGCGAGCACCGGCGTCTCCGCCGCGCTGGTCAGGGTGCCGGTGAGCCGGCCGGCGGTGTGCACCTCGACGGTCGAGCCGGGGCGGTCCGGCGACTGCGAGACGGTGACCAGCACCGGGCCGGACCGGGCGGCGTGGTGGACCCCGGGGGTGGTGGTCAGCCGGCTGGTCCGGCCGCCGGGCCCCCAGCGGTGGACGTGGATCTGCGTCGGGTCGTCCCCGCTCGCGCTGAACAGCACGTCGCCGGCGACGTCGAGGACGGCGCGGACCTGGAGGTCGTCCGGGGTCACCGGCCGGTCGTCGACCAGCAGCCGGTACGCGCCGCCGCGCGCCGCGACGCGGACCAGCCGGCCGTCGGCCGTCCAGGCCGGCGTGCCGGGGACGACCGCCACCCAGTGGGGGTCGGTGTCCTCGGCCCGCACCTCGGTGCTGCCGTCCGCCGCCACCGCGAGGACCCGCAGGGTGCGCTGGTCGCGTGACTGGACCTGGAGCAGGGCCGGTCCGTGCGGCGACCAGTGGACCGCGCTGAGGTAGGGCAGCGCGGCCTCGTCCCACCGGACGCGCCGGCGGGCGCCGTCCAGGGTGACGTGCCAGAGCGTCACGTGCGCGTTCGCGGTGCCGGCCGCGGGGTAGGGGATCCGGCGGGGCGTGCGGTGGGGTGCGGCGGGGTCGGCGAGGTGCCACTTCGTCACCTCGCCGGTGTCGACCCGGGCGACCAGCAGGCTCCGCCCGTCGGGCGCCCACCAGAACCCGCGGGTGCGTCCCATCTCCTCGGCGGCGACGAACTCCGCCGACCCCCAGGTGACGTCGGGATCCTCGGGCTCGGCGAGGGCGGTGTCCGGTCCGTGCGGCGAGGTCACGCGCAGGGCGCCGTCGGCCACGTAGGCGATCCGGGTGCCGGTCGGGTCCGGGTGGGGGCCGACCACGCCGGGGGCCGCCGGGACCTCCCGGACGCGTCCCGATCCGAGGTCGGCGTGGAAGAGCCGCCCCGAGAGGGCGAACACCGCCGTGCGCACCGCGGCGTCGACCGCGAAGGAGGTGATGCCGGTGGCGGACTCCCTGGTCCGCTCGCGGTGCGTGCGCTCGGCCTGGGGCGGCCGGTCCGCTCCGCCGTCCAGCAGCCGGCCCGGATCGGCGATCAGGCGCTCCGTTCCGTCCGCCGCCTCGCGCACCCACAGGCAGGTCCCGGTGTCCGACCCGGTCCGGGTGCGCAGGAAGGCGACCCGCCCGCCGTCGGGCGCGATCCGGAAGTCGCGGGGCACCCCCAGAGTGAACTGCCCGGTTCGGGCGTACTGGGCGGGAAAAGTCGCCTCGGGATTCAACTCCCACTCCTGGTCTCGACTTTGAGTCTATTGACGACGATCGGACAGCGGCATAGCATCCAGCCATGATCCGCAACCTGCTGGTCGCGCGGCGGTATCTCGATCTGGCGCGACTGAATTCATCGTACTGTCGCGGCTGTTGATCCCACCGCTGATTCGGCGTTGTCGCCCGGCGGACGGGAATTCGCGACATTCGGCGGGCGTGCCGGACAGGTCCCGACCGTAGCAGCGGCTCATTCCCCCTGTCCATGCCCGCATTTGGTGCACCGGGTGAGGGAGAACATGGCAGAGGGACTTCCGCGGGAAGTGCGCGCGCTGGTGGCGGCCGGGTTTCTGGTGTCGATCGGATATGGCTTTGTCGCGCCGGCAATTCCCTTGTACGCGCGTGGATTCGGCATCAGCTACGTCGCGGCGTCGGCGGTGGTCAGCGTCTTCGCCGTCATGCGGCTGCTGGGCGCCGCGCCCGCGGGGCGGGTGGTGAACCGGCTCGGCGAGCGCGACAGCTACGTGCTCGGGCTGCTGGTCATCACCGTCTCCACCGGCGCCTGCGCCTTCGCGGCGCAGTACTGGCAACTGGTGCTGCTGCGTGCGGTGTCCGGCCTCGGATCGGCCCTGTTCACGGTGGCCGGCGGCGTGCTGCTGGCCCGCACGGCGCCGCCCCGGCTGCGCGGCCGGGCCTCGGGGGTGTACAGCACCTTCTTCGTGCTGGGCGGGATCAGCGGGCCGCTGCTGGGGGGTGGGCTGATCGCCGTCGACCTGCGGACGCCGTTCCTGGTCTACGGCGCCGCGCTGCTGCTCGCCGCGGTGCTGATGCTGGCCGTGGTACGCCGGCCGCAGGCGCCCGCGCCGGGCGTCGGCGCTCCTGCCGAGCAGGTCGCGGGCTTCGTCGAGACGCTCCGCCATCCGGCCTACCGGGCGGCCCTCGCAGCGAACTTCGCCAACGGCTGGATGGTCGCTGGCGTGCGCATCTCACTGGTGCCGCTCTTCGTGGTCGACGGTCTGGGCCGGGGCGGCAGTTGGGCGGGCACCTCGCTGGCGGCCTTCGCCGCCGGCAACGCGGTGGTGCTGTTCGGCGCGGGGGAGTGGTCGGACCGCAGGGGCCGCAAGCCGCCGGTGGTGCTCGGCCTGCTGCTGGCGGGCGTCAGCACCGGGGTGATGGGGCTGACCGAACAGTTCTCGGTGTTCGCCGCGGTCTCCTTCACGGCCGGGCTCGGCAGCGGGATGCTCACCCCGCCCCTCAACGCGGCGGTCGCGGACGTGCTCGGGGCCCGGGGCCGGGGCGGGCCGGTGCTGGCCGGTTTCCAGATGGCGGCGGACCTCGGCAGTGTGGTCGGGCCGCTGGCCGCCGGCGCGTTGGCGAGCGGCTTCTCCTTCGCGGTGGCCTTCGCGGTGACGGGCCTCTGGGCGCTGCTGAGCGTCCCGTTGTGGCTGCGGGCCCCCGAGACGCTCCCGCCCGCGGACCCGCCGGGCCCGGCGGATCAGGCGGACTCCGCCGCGCGGAGCAGCAGTTCCTCGCGCTCGCGGGTCAGCCAGGGCCGCGCCTGAAGGCTCGCCCGGTGCCGCGGGGAGCGCGACAGCCAGGCCCAGGTGTCGGCGACGGTCTCCTCCAGCGGGCGGAACCGCGCGCCGGAGGCGAGGACGCGGGTGACGTCCACGTCGTAGACGTCCGCCTCGCCCGGGCGCTGCGGGATCCAGAGCGGGAGTTCGCTCCACGGCTGGACACCGTCGGCGAGCAGCCGGTCCTCGGCGATCCAGCGCAGGGTGGCGGACCCGCCGGTCGCGGCCCGGCAGGCCTCCAGCAGCCGGCCCGTGGTGGCGTGGCCGGGGGGACAGACGACGTTGTACCCGCCGCCGAGCCCGGCCGCTCCGGCGTCGAGCACCCAGTCGGCGAGGTCGCGGGCGTCCACGTACTGCAGCCGGCGCCCGGCGGGCCCGGGCGCGAGGACGTCGGTGTGCTCGCTCATCCGCAGCAGCCACCAGGGGAGCCGTCCGACGTACTCCCGGGGGCCGACCACCAGTCCGGGCCTGGCCAGCAGTGCCCGCTCGCCGAAGACGGCCGTGACCTCGCGCTCGGCGGCGGCCTTGCGCTCCGGGTAGCCGGCCCGCTCGTCCGGCGCGGCGGTGAGCAGCGGCCGGGACTCGGTCAGCGGGGGTGGCGCGGGGTGCCGGTAGACCGTCAGGCTGGATATGTAGCAGTAGCTCTCCGCCGCGTCGGCGAGCAGCCGGGCGCTGGCGCGCACCGCCGAGGACGGGCCCTGCCAGGTGTCCACCACCTGGTCCCAGTGCCGGCCGAGCAGGCGGGCGAGGTCGGCGGGGTCGGTGCGGTCCCCGGTGATCCGCTCCGGCGCGCCGGCCCCGGCCGGGTACGCGGTCGGGGGATCCCAGTTGTAGGTGGTGACCGCCCAGCCCCGGGACAGGGCGGCCTCCACCACCGCCCTGCCCACGAAGGCGGATCCGCCCAGTACCAACAGCCTTCGCATGCGCCGCTCGTCCTCTCGTCGCCGTACTCCGGGGGTCGCCGCCGGCCGGACCCGGGTCGGGCCGGCGGGACAGGGCTGCGGGGTTCAGCCGCGGGCGGCCGCCACCGTGTGGCGCAGCAGCAGGGCCGCGGTGACCGGCCCGACTCCGCCGGGCACCGGGGTGAGGGAGCCCGCGCGTCCCTCGGCGCCGGCCGGGTCCACGTCGCCGACGAGTCCGCCGTCGTCGGTGGGGTTGGTGCCCACGTCGATGACGACCGCGCCCGGCTTGATGTGCTCGGCGCCGACGAAGTGGGGGCGCCCGACGGCGACCACCAGCACGTCCGCCTCGGCGCAGACCGCGGCCAGCTCCGCCGTGCGGGAGTGGCAGACCGTCACCGTGGCGTGCTCGTTGAGCAGCAGCAGCGCGGCGGGCTTGCCCACCACGGTCGAGCGGCCGACCACCACCGTCCGGGTGCCGGTGAGGACGACCTCCTCCCGGTGCAGCAGCTCCAGGACGGCCGCGGCGGTGGCGGGGGCGAAGGTCGGCAGGCCCGCCGCGAGGCGTCCGAGGCTGGTGGGGCTCGCGCCGTCCACGTCCTTGCTCGGGTCGATGTGGGCCGCCACCTCCTCCAGGAGCACCCCGTCGGGCAGGGGGGTCTGGCAGATGACGCCGTGCACCGAGGGGTCCGCGGAGAGCTTGCGCAGCAGCTCCGCGATGTCCGCCGCGTCGGGGTCGGTGAGGTGCTCGACCCGGCTGGTCACACCGGCCTTGGCGGCGGTCCGTTCGATCGAGCGCACGTACCAGGCGGTGGCCTCGTCCTGGGTGGGCACCACGATGGCGAGCGTGGGATCGGTGCCGGCGGCGCGCAGTTCGGCCGCTGCGGCGGAGACCTCGGCGATGATGTCGGCGGCCACGGCCCGCCCGTCGATGAGCTTCACTTGGCGATCTTCTCCCGGACCTCGGCCACGACGGCGTCGGCTTCGGCACCGGCGGTCACGGCGGCGTCGAGCCGGGCCCGTACGGCGGTGCGGTGTGCCTCGTCCGCGAGCGCGGCGAGGTTGATCTCCACGTTCACGACCGCGGCGTCCAGCGCGGCCCGCGCGGAGGAGGCGGCAACGGCGACGTCGGACACGACGTTGACGTTGGAGCCGGGCAGGATCCGGCGGGCGAGGGCGATCAGAGCGGCTGCCAGCTCTGCGGTGCGCAGCGGTACGTCGGCGGCGCCGACCAGGGCCTGCTGGATGGCCGCGGTGCGGGCCAGCCTCTCGTCCTCGGTGGTCTTGGCGAGCTGGTAGGCGGCGATGACGGCGCCGAAGGCGGCCGCGTCGTCGGCGGCCAACCGCACTGCGTCGCCCCGGAGTTCCTCCGCCTCGGCGAGTGCCTCGGTCAGCTCCTTCTCGTACTCCGCGTACTTGGGCCGGCCGATGGTCAGATTGCACACCATGGAGATCAGCGCGGCACCGACGGCGGCGTTCATCGCCGCCGCCGCGCCGCCGCCCGGTGTGGACGCCTCGGACGCCAGTTCGTCGAGCCATCCGCCAACGGTGTGGTTCTGCATGCAAGCTCCCTAGAGGGGTCCGGTACAGAGCAGGGCGAAGCAGAGCCTACACAGCTCAGAGGGGTGACGCAGCGTCGGTTCGTCGGCGCAGGGTGAGCTGTTGGTACGTCAACTCTTTGTGTTTGCTGTGTAGTTGCTGAGGTGGCCGGCAGTGGTCCTCTACATGTTGCTGCAACAATCCAGCAATGTTTCGTGTCTATGATCGGATCAACATCAACAACCGCCCCACCTGACTTCCCGTACACCATTCGGACGTTTCATCACCCAAGGGGAATGGAGCACCACGCGTAATGGGTCATACGGCCGTATTGGGGTTCAGTGGACTGTCACTGGCCCGAGGATTCAAGGAACGCAGTTGGCCCGGCCTCGAATCACGTGAGTACGCCATCGTGCAGGGTGCGGATGCGGCGGCCGCACTTCTGGTCGGCGGCCGGGTCGTGGCCGCCGCCGCGGAGGAACGGTTCGACGGAGTGAAGCACTCCTCGGCCTTTCCAGCCGGCGCCGCGCAGTTCGCACTCGACGCCGCCGGGCTGAAAGCCTCACAGATCGACCTGGTGGCGCACAGTTTCTCGTTCGGGCCCGAACGGGACTTCTACGTTGGGCAGAGCGACTACTACCGCGGGCTGTACGAGTCGGCCCTCGATCCGGACGTGAACCGGGCCGTCGCCGAACAGCACCTGGGCGTCGACCTGACGGGCCGGTTCCGGGCCGTACCGCACCACCTGGCGCACGCCGCCAGCGCCTACTACCCCAGCGGCTACCCGTCGGCGCTCGTCCTGGTGTCGGACGGCCTGGGCGAGCGCCACTCGGCGACCGTGTACGCCGCGGGCGGCGGCGCACTGGAGACCCTCGCCGAAGTCCCGGCGCACAGCTCGCTCGGACTGCTCTACGGGCTGTTCACCCTCTACCTCGGGTTCGCCTTCGGCGACGGCGAGTACAAGGTGATGGGGCTGGCGCCGCACGGCGACGGCTCCCGCCACGTCGACACCATCCTCCAGGAGTGGGTGCACCTGGACTCCGACGGCCGCTACTTCGTGCCGCTGCTGCTGGAGAACGTCGGCGACCTCGACAAGGAGACCTACCGGGCGGCACTGGCCCGTATCGAGCGGGAGTTCGGGCCCCGCAGGGATCCGGCCGACCCGATCGAGCAGCGGCACAAGGACATCGCCGCGGCCCTGCAGGCCGTCCTGCAGCGGGCCCAGCTGCACCAACTGACGCACTACCGCCGGGAGACCGGACTCACCCGGCTCTGCCTGGCCGGGGGAGTGGCGCTGAACTGCTCCGCCAACGGCGTGCTGCTGCGCAGCGGCCTGTTCGAGGAGATCTACGTACAGCCCGCCTCCGGCGACGACGGCGCGGCCCTGGGCGCCGCCTACGTCGCCGCCGCGGAGATCGGTGAGCGCCCCGGGCCCGGCACCGGCACCGCCCTCGGGCCCGCCTACGGGCCGCAGGACTACGAGCGGGCGGTGGCCGGCGAGACCGGCCTGGACGTCCGACGGGCCGGGAGTGACGCCGAACTGGCCACCCTGGCATCTCGGTTGATCGCCGACGGCAAGGTCGTCGGCTGGTTCCAGGGGGCGATGGAGTTCGGCCCCAGAGCGCTCGGGCACCGCAGCATCCTCGCCGATCCGCGCCTGGACGGCATGCGGGAGCGGATCAACTCCCTGGTGAAGAAGCGGGAGTCGTTCCGGCCGTTCGCGCCGGCCGTCACCGAGGAGGCCGCCGACACCCTCTTCGAGATCGACCAGGAGGACGTGCCCCGATTCGCCGAGATGCTGTTCGTGGGGTACGTGCGCCCGGAGTACGCACGGCGGCTGCCCGCCGTCACCCACGTCGACGGCTCGGCCCGGGTGCAGAGCGTCGCCCGCCGCACCTCGCCGCTGTTCTGGTCGCTGATCGAGGAGTTCGGCGGGCTCACCGGTCTGCCGGTCGTCCTGAACACCTCCTTCAACGTCGCCGGGCAGCCCATCGTGCGCACCCCCGACGAGGCCGTGCGGACCTTCCTCGCCGCCGGCCTGGACGCCCTCGTGCTCGGCCGCCTCGTCATCACCCGGGCCGCCGCGGAGCCCGCTGACGAGCCCGCCGCGGAGCCTGCTGACGAGGCCGCCGTGGAGCCCGCCGCGGCGCGCTGAGCCCGGACGCCCGAACCCGAACCCACCCCGAACCCACCCCGGGTCCGCCGCGCCGCGGCGTGCGCCCGCCATCGCCAGGGGACACATGACTCTCACCGAACCTGGCCTCAGCGCGCACCTCGAACGGGGCGCCGAGGCCGGCTCCTTACCGCTGCTGTCCGCCCGGCCGGCCGCGCCCTCCTTCCGCCGCGCGACCGGTGTGCTCGCCTGGAACCTCGGCGGCGAGGCCGGTGGCGACCTGCCCGATCTGCTGGCCGCCCTGGCCGTCGTGCTGAGCCGGCACAACGACCTCCGACGGGTCGCGGTCGGGGTCCCCCACGTGCGGGGCGACCTGGTCGGCCTGCTGACCCTGCACCTCGACCTCGGGGAGGAACCCACCTTCGCGACGGCTTCGACGGTCGTCCGGCAGGCGTTGGAGGAGGCGGGCGCCCTGAGCGAGGAGCAGCTGCGGGCCCGGCTGGCCCGGCCCGTGCCCGCTTGCGTCGTCTCGCTGTCCGCCCGATCCGCCCCCGGCCCGGGCGAGCTCGACCCGACACCGCCGCGTCCACCGCGCCGGGCCCTGGCCGCGACCGAACTCCACCTGATCGCCGAGCCCGCCGACGGACGCCTGCGCTACGAGTTCCAGACGGACCTGTTCGACCCGGTCACCGCACGCCGCATCGCGGAGCAGACCGCGCGGGCGCTCGACCTGGGCACGCGGCAGCCGCAGGCCCGGATCGACACCCTGGACCTCGCCGGTCCGCGGGAGCGGGAGGAACTGCTGGCGCTGAGCCGGTCCGTCGCCGCGCCGGTCACCGCGCGGCTGGAGGAGCTGGTCGAGCGTCAGATCGCCCGCCGGGCCGACCGGATCGCGGTTTCGTCCGGCGCCGCGCACCTCACCTACCGGGAGCTCGGCCGCCAGGCCGACTGGCTGGCCCTGCGCCTGCGCGACCTCGGCGCCGGCCCCGGCCGGCGGGTCGGCGTGCGGCTGGCCCGCCCCGATCACCTGGTGACCGTGCTGCTCGCGGTGCTCAAGTCGGGCGCCGCCTACGTGCCGATCGACCCGGCCGCGCCGCCGCGACGGCAGGCCACCGTGGCCGAACTCGCCGACCTGGCCGTGCTGGTGACGGACGACGCCGAAGCCCCGACACCGGCCGGAATCCGACGGGAGCTGCTCCCGGAGCGCCTGCCCGAGGCCCCCGAGGGGCCCGCGCCCACCGGGTCGCCGGACGACGCCGCCTACGTCCTGTTCACCTCCGGCTCCACCGGCCGGCCCAAGGGCGTCGAGGTCGCCCACCGGAGCGTGGTGCGGCTCTTCGCCACCACCCGGGACCTCTTCGGCTCAGGCCCGGAGGACACCTGGCTCAACGCCCACGCGATCACCTTCGACGCCTCCGTGTGGGAGATCTACGGGGCGCTGCTGCACGGCGGCCGGGTGGTGATCGCACCGTCCGGCACCGTCCGGGACCCGGAGGCGATGGTGGACCTGGTGGAGCGGGAGGGCGTCACCATGCTCACCGTCTCCCCGACGGCGTTCGACGGATTCCGGGACGCGGCCCTGCGGCGGGGCGCGGCGTTCGCCCGGCTCAGGTACGTCGTGCTGTGCGCCGAGGCGCTCAACCCCGCCGCCCTCGCCCCCTGGTTCGAGCGCTGGGGGGAGCGGACACCGGCACTGGTCAACATGTACGGCATCACCGAGACGACGGTGCACAGCACCTTCCACCGGCTGGGCACGGCCGACGTCCGCGACGGCCGCTGCCGGATCGGCCACGGCCTGCCCGACACCCCCGTGTACGTGCTGGACGGACAGGGCCGCCCGGCGCCGTTCGGGGTGCCCGGCGAGATCCACGTCGGCGGCCCCGGCGTGGCCCTCGGCTACGCGGTCGCCCCGGAGGCCGAGCGGGCCCGCTTCACCGCGGACCCGTACGCCGACGCGGCCGGCGCCCGGCTCTACCGCTCGGGCGACCGGGGCCGCCGGCTGGCGGACGGCACGGTCGAGTACCTGGGCCGCCTGGACCAGCAGGTCAAGATCCGCGGCTACCGGATCGAGCTCGGCGAGGTCGAGGCCGCCCTGCTGGAGCACCCGACCGTGCGCTCCGCCCGGGCCTGGGTGATCCGCAGGCCGGACCGGCCGCCGCTGCTCGCCGCCGCCGTCGTCCCCGCCCGCACCGGAGCCCGGCCCACCGCCGAGGAGCTCCGGGAGTTCACCGCCCGGCGACTGCCCCCGTACGCCGTCCCGGCCGGGATCGTGCTGCTGGCGGAGCTGCCGCGCACCGCCAACGGGAAGCTGGACACCGCGCGGCTGCCGGACCCGTTCGCGGACGCCGCGCGCGAGGCCGGCCCGGCCGGATCGGGCACCGGGCAGCCCGCCGCCGTCCCCCCGCAGCCCGCCGACCCGCTCGGGCCGCCCGCCGACCCGCCCGCGCTGCGCGTCGTGACCGAGGCCGTCGCCGAGGTGCTCGGCCTGCCGGGGATCGCCGAGGACACCAACTTCTTCCAGGCCGGCGGCGACTCGATCACCGCGGTCCGGCTGGTGGCCCGGCTGCGCGCCGCCGGGTTCGAGGCGGACCTCCCGCGGATCTACCGGGCCCGCACCACCCGGGCGCTGGCCGCCTCCCTGCTGCCGGCGGCCCCGCCCGCCCCGGCCGGGCCGGTGCCGGACGCAGCCCGGCCGCTGCCCGAGGGACTGCCGGCCGGGGCGGTCGACGCCTTCCCGGCCACCCGGCTGCAACGCGGCATGTTCCTGCACGCCGTACGGGACGGCTCGCACGTCTACCACGACGTCCTCGGCTACACGGTGGACCAGTACCTCGAGGAGGGCCCGCTGCGCGCCGCCCTGCGCGAGGCGGTCGCCGCCCACCCGGCGCTGCGCAGCGGCTTCGCCGTCGACCACCCGTCGGGGCCGCTGCAGGTCGTCCACGCCTCCGCCGACATCGCGTGCGCGTTCGTCGACCTGCGGGACCGACCCGCCGACGAGCAGCGGGCGTTCCTGCGGACGTGGGCGGCCGGGGAGCGGCACAGGCCCTTCGACTGGGCCCGACCGGGCCTGCTGCGGGTCTTCGTCCACCGGACGGGGGACCGGCGGAGCGTGCTGTCGCTGTCGGTGCACCACACCGTGCTCGACGGCTGGAGCGCCGCCTCCCTCGTCACCGAACTCCTGCTCGCCCACGCCCGGTCGCGGGACGGCCTCCCGGCCCCGGTCCGGACCCCGGACGACACCGTGCGCCGCTACGCCGAACTGGAGCAGGCGGTCGAGGGCGACGCGGGGCACCGCGCCTTCTGGCGCGACTACCTCGACGGCGCGCGGCCCACCACGCTGCCGGGCGGCGAGCCCGACAGCGCCGCCGTACCGCCGCTGGTGGAGGTCGTGCGGGCGCTGCCCGCCGAGCTCACCGAACGCTTCGCGGCCTTCGCCCGGGCGGCGGGGGTGCCGCTCCGGAGCGCCTACCTGACGGCGCACCTGGCCGCGCTCTCCTTCCTGTCGGGGGAGAGCGAGGTACTGACGGGCCTGGTGACCAGCGGCCGGCTGGAGGAGGAGGGCGGGGACACCGGGCTGGGCCTCTTCCTCAACACCGTGCCGCTGCGGGCGGAGGTCGCCGACCGCAGCTGGCGCGGCCTGCTGGCCTCGGTGTTCGACGACGAGACCGGGCTGTACCCGCACCGGCGGCTGCCACTGGAGCGGATCCAGGCGGAGACCGGAACGTCCGGGCTCGCCTCGACGGCGTTCAACTACACGGACTTCCACGTGTACGACCGGCTGCTGCGCGCCGGTATCCGGCTCAGTGACGTGCGCTACGACGAGGAGACCGACTTCCCGCTGCTGGTGGCGGTGCACGAGGACCCCTTCGGCGGTCCTGTCACCCTCGTGGTCAACCACCACACGGACCGCCCCGAGGACGAACTCGCCGTCCGCTACGCCGAGTTCTTCGAACAGCTGGTGCGCCAGGCGACCGTCGGGCCGGACGAGCCGGCCGTCCGCGCCCTGGCCGGGTGGGCCCGCGAGCACGGGGCCACCGCCGAGCCGTCCCCGCCGCCGGCGGCCGACGCCCCGGGATCGCTGGTCCCCCTGCTCGCCGAGCGGCTGGCCGCCGACCCGCAGGCGGACCTGCTCACCGCCGGGGCCGTGCGCTGGACGCGCGGCGGGGTCGCACGACGGGTCACCGGGCTCCGCGCCCGCCTGCGGGAGGCCGGGGTGGGCCCCGGCGCGCGCGTCGCCTGCCTGCTGGAGCGCGGCGTCGACCCGCTGGTCGCCCTGCTCACCCTCTGGTCACTGGGCGCGGTCTACGTCCCGATCGACGCCGGACTCCCGGCCGCCCGCCGCCGCGCCCTGACGGCGGCGGCCCACTGCGCACTGCTGCTGCGCTCCGAGGCCCTCCCCGCCGACCAGGAGGGCTGGGACGGACCGGAGCTGGTCCTCGCGGCCCCGGACAGCGACGGCGCCGACACCGGGCCGGCCGCCGCGCCCGGGTCGGACCCCTGGTTCGAGCCCGGCCCCGACCACGAGGCCTACGTCCTGTTCACCTCCGGCTCCACCGGCGAGCCGAAGGGGGTGAGCATGCCGCACCGGGCCATGGCCAACCTGGTCGCCTGGCAGGTCACCCAGCCGGAGTTCGCCGCACCCCGCCGGGTGAGCCAGTTCGCGCCGCTCGCCTTCGACGTCTCCGTCCAGGAGATGCTGACCGCCGTGGTCCACGGCGGCACCCTGCACGTCGTGCCGGACGACGTCCGCCGCAACGCGCAGGCCCTCCTGGACTTCTTCGTCGACCAGGACGTCGAGGTGGGCTTCCTGCCGCCGGTCGCACTGCACCAACTCGCCGCCGCCTGGGAGGTCTTCGGCCGCACCCCGGGCCGGCTGACCCACCTGCTGCTGGCCGGCGAGGCCCTGGTGGTCGACGACACCGTCCGGGCCTTCTGCACGGCGGCCGGCACCGAACTGGTCAACCAGTACGGGCCCACCGAGACGCACGTGGTGACCAGCCACCGGCTCGGCCCCGACCCCGCCTCCTGGCCGGACCGCCCGCCGATCGGCCGGCCGGTCGCGGGGGCGCCGGTCCGCGTGCTGGACCGGCTCGGCCGCCCGGTGCCGCGCGGCGCGCGGGGCGAACTGCACGTCGGCGGCGCCCCGGTGGCCCTCGGCTACCTGGGCGCGGACGGAGCGGCCGGCCCGGACGGCGAGCGCTTCACCACCGCCCCGGACGGCGCCGTCACCTACCGGACGGGCGACCTGGTCCGGATCGCCGACGGCGACCTGCTGTTCGCCGGCCGGGCGGACGACCAGGTGAAGGTCCGCGGCTACCGGGTCGAACCGGACGAGGTCGCCGCGGTGCTGCTGCGCCACCCGGGCGTACGCGCCTGCACGGTGCGGGCCGTGCACACCGAGGGGGCCGGCACCGAACTCGCCGCCTACGTGGTGCCCGCCGGCGCGTGGGTCACCGCGGCCACCGTCCGGGAGCACGCCCGGGCGGCGCTGCCCGAGTACGCGGTGCCGCACTTCGTCGAGCTCCTCGACCGGATCCCGCTGACCCGCAACGGCAAGGTCGACGCCCGCGCGCTCCGGGCCCCGCGCCCGATCCGGCCGAGACCGGGCCCGCCGACCGCGCTCACGCCGGCCGAGCGGCAGGTGCTGGCCGTCTGGGGCACCGTCCTGGGCCGGCCCGTCGCCTCACCGACCGTCTCCTTCTTCGAGGCGGGCGGCAGCTCACTGCTCGCACTGACGCTGTACCTGAAGCTGAAGGGCGCCTTCCGCGAACCCTTCGTCATGCACGACCTGTTCCGCTTCCCCACCGCCCGCGGCTTCGCCGCGTTCCTGACCGGCGGAAGCACCGAAACCCGGCCGCAGGCCCCCACGGGCACCCCCGGCCGGGACGTCAACCGAATCGCCACCGCGGCCGCCCGACGAAGGCTGGCCAGGGGACGGGAGAAGAACACGGGTGAGTGACGACCGGCCGGAGACGGCCTCCACCGACATCGCCATCGTCGGCCTGGCACTGCGGCTGCCGGGCGCAGCCGACGCCGACACCTTCTGGGAGCGGATCCGCGCCGGCGAGGAACTGCTGACCACCTTCACCGACGAGGAACTGCGCGCGGCGGGCGTCGCCGAGGAACTGCTGCGCGACCCGGCCTACATCAAGGTCAGCGGCCTCGTCGAGGACTCCGGCGACTTCGACGCCGAGTACTTCGGCATCGCCCCCAGCGAGGCCCGCCTGATGGACCCGCAGCACCGGCTCTTCCTGGAGCTCTGCTGGCACGCCCTGGAGGACAGCGGGTACGACCCGGACCGCTACCCCGGCGACATCGCGGTCTTCGCCGGCGGCGGCCGGCACGCCTACCTGCGGTACATCGAGCCGAACTTCGACCACGCCGACTACCTCGACGGCTCCATCCGGGGGCTCCAGGCGGACATCGGCAACTACGGCGACTTCCTGGCCACCCGCGTCTCCTACCGGCTCGGACTGACCGGCCCCTCGCTGAACGTGCAGACGGCGTGCTCCACCGCCCTGGTCGGCGTCCACCTGGCCGTCCAGAGCCTGCTGCTCGGCGAGACCGACCTCGCCCTGGCCGGCGCCGTCAACGTGCACACCCCCCAGGTCAACGGCTACATCTTCGAGGAGGGCTCGATCTGCTCGCCGGACGGCCACCTGCGGCCGTTCGACGCCGACGCCAGCGGCTCGGTCTTCGGCAACGGCGGCGGCGTGGTGGCCCTCAAGCGCCTCGACGACGCCCTGGCCGCGAACGACCGGATCATCGCGGTCGTCAAGGGCTCCGCGATCAACAACGACGGTGCCGAGAAGATGAGCTTCACCGCGCCCAGCATCGCGGGCCAGGCCGACGTGGTGGCCCGCGCCCAGCGGGTCGCCCAGGTCGATCCGCGCACCATCGGCTACGTCGAGGCGCACGGCACGGGAACCGCCCTCGGCGACCCGATCGAGGTCGCCGCGCTGATCTCCGCGTTCGACGTCCACGACGCGCCCGCCCCCTACTGCGCGCTCGGCGCGGTCAAGGCACAGATCGGCCACCTTGGCCCGGCCGCCGGCATCGCGGGCCTGATCAAGGCGGCGCTGGTCCTGGAGCGGGGCCAGATCCCGCCGGTCGTGAACTTCGAGAAGCCCAACCCCGACATCGCCTTCGACGGCTCGCCCTTCTACGTGCCCACCGAGCTGACCGAGTGGGAGGGCACCCGGCGCGCCGGCGTCAGCGCCTTCGGCGTCGGCGGCACCAACGCCCACGTCGTCCTGGAGCAGGCGCCCGAGCGCACCGACTCCGAGCCCGGGCAGGCCCGGCCGACCCCGGTGGTGCTCTCCGCCGGCTCGCCGCAGGCCCTCGACCGGCTGCGCGGCTCCCTCGCGGCCCGGCTGCGGCGCAGCCCCGAACTGGACCTCGGCGAGGTGGCACGGGTGCTCGCCACCGGCCGCCGGCGCTCCCGGCACCGGCTCGCCGTCACCGCCACCGGCACCGCCGAGGCCGCCGCGCTGCTGACCGCCCCCCAGCCCGCCGCCTCCCCCGCCCCCGAGAGCGAACTCCCGGTCGTCTTCGCCTTCCCCGGCCAGGGCGCCCAGTACGTCGACGCCGGGCGCGAGCTCTACCGCACGGACGCCGTCTTCCGCGACACGGTCGACGAGCTGTCCGAGCGGCTGGTGGACACCGACGGACTCGACGTGCGCACCGTCCTCTTCCCCGAGGAGGACGACCGGCCCGAGGCCGCGGTGCTGCTGCGCCAGGCGCTCTACGCCCAACCCGCGCTGTTCATCACCGAGTACGCGCTCGCCACCGCCCTGATCGCGGCCGGGGTCGAACCGGACGTCATGATCGGCCACAGCATCGGCGAGTACGCCGCGGCGGCGCTGGCCGGGGTGCTGACCCCGCACGACGCGCTCAAGCTGGTCGCCGCGCGCGGCCGGCTCATGCACACCGGCACCGAACCGGGCGCCATGATGGCCGTCGGCCTCCCCGAGGCGGAACTGCGCCGCATCCTGCCCCCCGACCTCGACATCGCCGCCGTCAACGCCCCCGAGCAGACCGTGGTCTCCGGATCCGTCGAGGCGATCGCCCGCTTCGACGACCAGCTCGCCGACACCGACCTCCTGCACACCGTGCTCGGCACCTCCCTGGCCGCGCACTCCTCGCTGATGGAGCCCATCGTCGAGGAGTTCCGCACGGTCGCGCACTCGGTCGCCTACCGGCCCGCCACCCGGCCACTGGCCTCCACCCTGCTCGGCACCATGGCCGGGCCCGAGACCATGGCCGACCCGGAGTACTGGGTCCGCCACCTGCGCCAGGCCGTCCGCTTCCTGGACGGAGCGCGCGCCGTCCTGGCGCTCGGCCCGGCCCTGATCGTCGAGTCCGGCCCCGGCCGCGCCCTCGGCGGGATGTTCCGCCAGGCCGACACCGCCGCCGAGGTGCCCGCCGTCACCCCCTGGGTACAGAAGGAGCGGGCCGCCGAACCGAAGTCGACCGCCGAACTGGTCGGCGCGATCTGGACCCGTGGCGGCCGGGTCGACTGGGAGCGGCAGCTGATCGGCCGCTCGACCCGCCGGGTCGCCCTGCCGGGCTACCCCTTCGACCGGGCGACGTACTGGACGGAGCTGCCCGCGGGGTCCGGGGCGCCGGTGCTGCCGTCCTCCCCGCTGCCGCTGCGCCGGCGCGGACTGGTCCAGCGCCCGCGCTGGGTCGCCACCCCGCTCGACCCGGGCACCGGCGAGGCCCCCGTGGCGCGCCGGGTGCTGGCCCTGCTGCCCGACGCCGACCACCCGGTGCTCGCCGCGTTGCGGGCCGACGGGCACACCGCCGTCGCACTGGACCCAGCCGCACTGGACCCCGCCGCGCTGCCCCCCGCCGGCCCGGCCGGCGACGGCGACACCGCGGCCCTGCTGGACGCCCTGGAGCGGGAGCACGGCGAGTTCGACACCGTGCTCCAGGTGGCGAAGGACCGCCCGGCCGGCGCGGAGCCCGCCCTGCGGGAGCTGGTCGACGACGCCCTCGCGGAGGGCTTCTGGCCGGTGCTGCGCACCGTCCGCGCGCTGGCGGCGCGCCGCCGCTCCGGCCTCGACGTCCTGATCGCCACCACCGGGGCCCGGCAGCTCACCGCAGAGGAACGGCCGCGGCCCGAACTCGCCCTGCTCGCCGGCCCCGCCAGGGTCCTGCCGCAGGAGTACCCGGGGATCCGGGTCACCGAGGTCGACCTCGACCCGGCCGCGACCCCCGAGAACGCCGCCAGCCTGCTCGCCGCCGAACTGCGGCACCCCGCGACCACCGGCCCGGTGGCCCACCGGGGCACGGAGCGCCGCACCCTGCGCTACGAGCCGGCCGACACCGCCACCCACGGCACGCCCTGGGAGCCCGGCGGGCGCTACCTCGTCACCGGCGGACTCGGCGGCATCGGGCTGGCCCTCGCCGAGGAGGCCGCCCGGCACGCCCCCGGCGTCACCCTCGTCCTCACCCACCGCGCCGAGCTGCCCTCCCCGCAGGAGGCCCGGCTGCTGCTGGCCGACGACGCCACCCCGGCCGCAGTGCGGAGCCGCCTCGAAGGCCTGGCCCGGCTGGAGGCGGCCGGCGCGCGGGTGCACACCGTACGGGCCGACGCCGCCGACCGGGACGCGATGAGCGCGCTGCGCAGCGAGCACGGGCCGTTCACCGGCATCGTCCACGCGGCCGGCGTCGCCGGCGGCCGGCTGATCGACACCGTCGACGCCGAGCACGTGGCGCGGGTCCTCGCCCCCAAGGCCACGGGCACGCTGGTCCTCGACGAGGTGGTGGCCGACGAGCACACCCGCTGGCTGGTGCTCTGCTCCTCGGTCTCCTCGGTGGTGGGCGGCATCGGCCACGTCGACTACTGCAGTGCCAACGCGTTCCTCGACAGCTTCGCCCAGTGGCGCGACGCCTCCGGCCGCCGGACCCTCAGCCTGGGGTACGACGCGTGGACGGACGTCGGCATGGCGGTCGACGAGGCCCGCCGCTCGCTCTCCGAGCGCTCCACCGCCGTCGACCACCCCGTCTTCAGCACGCAGTGGGAGAGCGAGGACGTCGCCGAGTACCGCGGCGAACTGCGCGCCGGGACGGACTGGATGGTCGACGAACACCACGTCGCCGGGCACCCGATGCTGCCAGGCACGGGCATCGTCGAGTTCGTCCGGGCCGCCGCCGAACGCCGGCTGGGCGTCCCCGCGGTCGAGATCCGCGAGCTCGACCTGCTCCGCCCGCTGCCGGTCCCCCCGGGCGGGGTGACCGAGTTCACCGTCCGGCTCGAAGGCCGCCGGGACGAGCTGAAGGCCACCCTGCTCAGCCGGCGCGACGGCTCCGCCTGGCGCGAGCACGCCACCGGCCTGGTGGGCCCGGCCGGCGCACCCGAACCGGCGCCCGCCCCGATCGTGCTGCCCGCCGCCGACACCCCCGACGACATCCCGCCGGGCAACCCGCTGACCTCCTTCGGGCCGCGCTGGGCGAACGTGCGCCGCAGCGTCCGCACCGGCCCGGACGAGCTCGTCCTGGAGGCCGAACTGCCGGCCGCGTACCACGGCGACCTCGGACGCCACGGCGTGCACCCGGCCCTGCTCGACACCGCCGCCGGCAGCCTGCTCGGCCACGTCAGCGACCGCCCGCACCTGCCGATGTCCTACGAGCGGATCACCGTCCACCGCCCGATGCCGGCCCGCATCCGCAGCCACATCGTGCGCCGGTCCACCGGAGCGGACTCCGCGATCCTGTTCGACGTCCGCATCCAGGACGAGCACGGGGACCCGGTCCTGGAACTGGCCGGATACTCGCTGCGCGCCGTCGACCCGGACGAGCTGGCCGGGTCCCTCGCGGCGCCCGGGTCGGCCGCGAACCACAGCCTGGTCTCCACCGACATCGGCGACCTGGAGGCGCTGCGCCTGGTCGAGTCCGAGCGCACCGAACCCGGCCCCGGCGAAGTCCGGGTGGAGGTGCTGGCGACCGGCCTCAACTTCAAGGAGGTGCTGATCGCCACCGGCATGCTCGACCCGGGCAACCCCGACTTCCGCTTCGGCCTGGAGTGCGCCGGCGTCGTCCGGGCGGTCGGAGCGGGCGTCACCGGACTGCGGGTGGGCGACCCCGTGCTGGCCATGGGCTCCGGCTGCTTCTCCGACCAGGTCGTCGTCCGCGCCGCGCTGACGGCGCCGATCCCGGCCGGTCTGACCTACGCCCAGGCCGCGTCCGTCCCGGTCGCGTTCACCACCGCGTACGACTGCCTGCACAACCTCGCCGGTCTCAGGGCCGGCGAGCGGGTGCTCGTCCACGCCGTCACCGGCGGCGTCGGCCTCGCGGCGGTGCAGCTCGCCCGGCACCTGGGCGCCGAGGTGTTCGGCACCGCGGGCAGCCAGGCCAAGCGCGAGTTCGCCCTCGCCCAGGGCGTCGGCACCGTGATGGACTCCCGCTCGCTCGCCTTCGAACGCGAGACGCTGGCCGCGGGAGGCGTCGACGTGGTCCTCAACTCGCTGGCCGGCGACTTCATCCCGGCCGGCCTGCGGACCCTGCGCGAGCGGGGCCGGTTCGTCGAGCTCGGGCGGCGCGACATCGTCGCGGGCAGCCTGCTCGACCTCGGCCTGTTCAGCACCGGCCGCACGTTCAGCGCCTACTACCCCGAGGACGAGACCGCGCTCGACCAGGCGTTCGCCGAGGTGGCCGCCCTGCTGCGCGGCGGCGTCCTCCAGCCGCTGCCGGTCCGGGCCTTCGACCTGGCCGACGTCCGGGAGGCCTTCACCCACATGTCCCGGGCCCAGCACATCGGCAAGGTGGTGGTCTGCCGGCCGGGCGCCCACGACCAGGCCGTACCGGCGGCGGAGAGCGCCGCCGAGGGCATCACCGCCGCCACCGGCACGGCGGCCTTCCACAGCGCCCTCGCCACCGGCGGGGCCCACCTGCTGGCCAGCGCCCGCAGCTTCGCCCCCGACGGCGACGACCTGGTCGTCGCCGGGCACGTCCTGCAGGGCGCCGACTCCTCGACCGCCCACACCCGCCCGGAGCTCGGCTACGACTTCGCGCCCCTGGAGGGCGAGACGGAGCAGCGGCTCGGCCCGATCTGGGCCGGGGTGCTGAGCATCGAGGCGGTCGGTCGGGAGGACCAGTTCCTCGACCTCGGCGGCGACTCGCTGTACGCCACCCAGGTCGTGGCCCGGATCCGCGCCGAGTTCGGCGTGCGCATCGCGCCGGCCAACGTCCTCGGCGACGTGCCGTTGAGGGCACTGGCCCGCCTCATCGACGACGAGCTCGGCCGGGAGGTGTCCGGTGCCTGAACCCGTCGTGGCCCGGGTGTTCTGCCTGCCCTACGCGGGCGGCAGCAGCCTCGCCTACCGCGGCTGGGGCCTCGGACCCGGGGTCGAGCTGGTCGCCGTCGACTACCCCGGGCGCCTGATGCGCCCGGCCGAGCCCGCGCCCGACTCGGTGCCCGAGCTGGTCGCCGCGCTCACCGAGGAGCTGTCGCCGTCCTGGGACCTGCCCTTCGTCCTGTGCGGCACCAGCCTGGGCTCCCTGGTGGCCTTCGAGCTGGCCAGGGCCGCCGAACAGGCCGGCCGGCCCCCCGAGGCCGTCGTGTTGTGCGCCTGCGCGGCGCCCGGGAGGCCGCCGCGCGGCGAACCGGTCACCGACCTGGCGGACACCGCCTTCCTGGAGGCCGTCGCCGAGCGGTACGGCGGCGCCGTCGCGGCCCTGAGCGGCGACCCCGAGGCGCAGGCCGTGGTGCTGCCGATGCTCCGGGCCGACCTGCGGGCGTTCGAGCGGTACGCGGGGTCCGCACCGCCGGCGCCGATCGCCGCCGACATCGTGGCCTTCTCCGGCCGGCAGGACCGCTCCACCGGATTCGGCGAGATCGCGGCCTGGCGCTCCTTCACCACCGGCGACTTCCAGGTCAGCTCCGTCCCCGGCGGCCACTTCTTCGTCGAGCAGCAGCCGCCCGAGGTCATCGGCGAGATCCGCTCCCGCCTGCGCGGGCGCCGCGTGGCAAGGACCTCATGAGCCGCCCACCCAGCCGCGCCGAGCGCGGCGCAGCCAGCAAGGGAGAGCACGTGGAGCTCGGGGAGTGCCCCGTCGTCAGCTATCCGATGCAGCGCCAGGACCCCTTCCACCCCCCGGCCGAGTACGAGGCCCTGCGGGCCCAGGCCCCGGTGGTGCCGGCCCGGCTCTCCTTCGCGGGAGACCGGCCGGCCTGGCTGGTCACCCGGTTCAAGGAGGCCCGCGAGGTCCTCGCCGACACCCGCTTCAGCTCGGACTCCCGGCTGCCCGGGTTCCCCGTCCGGCGGGCCCACAGCACCCTGATCCGGATGGACCCGCCCGAGCACACCCGGTACCGGGAGATGATCAACCACGAGTTCGTCGGCCGGCGGGTGGCCGAACTGCGGCCGGTCATCGAGGAGCTGACCGACCGGCTGCTCGACGCCGTCGCCGCGGGCCCGGCCCGCTCCGACCTGCTGCCGGCCCTGGCGATGCCACTGCCCTCGCTGGTGATCTGCCACCTGCTGGGCGTCTCGTACGCCGACCACGTCTTCCTCCAGGAACGCACCGCCGACGCGCTCCGGGCCACCTCCACCCCCGAGGAGATCGACGAGGCGGTGGCCGACCTCGGCCGGTACATGGACGGCGTCGTCCGGTCGAAGATCGACACCCCCGGCGACGACATCATCAGCCGCCTAGTCACCGACCACGTGCGCACCGGCGCCTGCACCCCCGAGGTCGCCGCCGACCTGGCCCGACTCCTGCTGGTGGCCGGCCACGTGACCACGGTCAACATGATCGGCCTCGGCATCCTCACCCTGCTCCAGCACCCCGACCAGCTCGACGAGCTGCGCCGCAACGAGCGGCTGATCGGCCCCGCCGTCAACGAACTGCTGCGCCACCTCACCATCACACCCTCGCTGGCCCGGGTGGCCACCCAGGACGTGGAGGTCGGCGGCACCCTGATCCGCGCCGGCGAGGGCGTCATGATCCTGCTCTCCTCGGCCAACCGGGACGAGCGCGAGTTCCAGCACCCGGACGCCTTCGACATCCACCGCACGGAACGCGGCAACCTCGCCCTCGGCTGGGGGCCCCACCTCTGCCTGGGCGCCGCCCTGGCCCGACTGGAACTGCAGATCGTCATCACCAGGACCCTGCGCCGGTTCCCCTCCCTGCGGCTCGCCGTCGACCTCGACAGCATCCCCTTCCGGCACAAGGTCAACATCTACGGGGTGCACGAGCTGCCGGTGGTCTGGGATGAGTAGCCCCGCCGCCACCGCCCGCGAGTTCCCGCTCTCCGTCCAGCAGGAGTTCCTCTGGGAGGGCGTGCGCTTCCGCTCCTTCGGCCGGAGCATCGCCTCCCGCGGCAACCCCTCCATCGCGGTGGAACTCGCCGGAACCCTCGACCTCGACCGGTTCCGGCGCGCCCTGGACCGGATGGTCCGCCGGCACGAGTCGCTGCGCACCACGCTGACCGACCTCGGCCCGGCGCCGCTGCAGCGGGTCGCCGCCGACGTCGAACCGCCCTTCGCCTACGTCGACCTGGCCACGACCGTGCCGGACGGCCGGCGGCTCGCCACCGCGGGGGCCCTGGTCGCCGGCGACCAGGGCGGCGAGTTCGACCTGCTCACGGGCCCCCTGTGGAGCTGCCTGGTGGTGCGCGTCACGCCGGAACTGCACGTCCTGTCACTGTCCTTCAGCCACCTGATCATCGACGGCGTCTCCCTGGTCGCCTTCCTGCGCCAACTCGGCCGGCTCTACGAGGGCGAGGACCTGCCCCCGCTGAAACAGCAGTACCGGCACTTCGCCGAGGAGTCGCGCAGGCCCGCCACGGACACCGCCGCCCGCGTCGGCTACTGGCGCGAACGGCTGCTGCCCCGCCCCGGGCGACTGCCCTTCCCGACCGACTACTCGGCCACCCCGCCGTCCCTGATCTCCTTCGAGGAGGAGGCCTTCCGCAGCCCGCTCACCCCCGGGCAGCTCCGCGAGCTCTCCGTCCGCACCGCGGCGACGCCCTTCATGCTCAACCTCGCCGCCTACGCCGCGGTGCTCGCCCGCACCGGGGGAGCGGAGCGGGTGGTGATCGGCTCCAGCGTGGCCCGGCTCGACCTCAAGGCCGACGACGACCAGCTCGGCTACTACCTGGACAACATCTTCGTCCCCGTCCTGGTCCGGCCCAAGGACACCGTCGGCGAACTCGTCCGGCAGGTGCGCGGGGCGGTGCTGGACGCGCAGCGCAACATCCTGCCCTACACCGAGCTCGCCGCCGCCCTGAAGCCCGACTTCGAACAGAGCAGGCCCTGGCCGGGCATCCACCTCTACGACGCCTGGGTACGCGGCCGGGTCTTCGAGGCGGCCACCGACACCGCCGCCGCGGCCTCCTTCGGCGAGACCACCGTGAAGCTCTTCCCCGCCCCCGGCGCCTCCTCGCCCCGGGCCGTGACCGACCCGCGCCACCAGGAGGCCTACTCGCGCTACTACCTGCCGTCGCTCTACCTGAACGACGCCGCGGGCTCCAACGGATACATCGAGTACAACCGCGCCGTGTTCGCCCGCGACACGGTCCGCCGCCTCGCGGCCCACCAACAGGCCTTCGTCAGCCGCCTCGCCGACCCGCAGGCGCGCGTGGACGAGGTGTGGCACGCCGTGAAGAGCCCGACCGAGGGGAAGCAGAGACTGTCATGACCGCCGTCAGCACCGACAGGGTCGTGGCCCGCGCCATGACCCGCTACCTGCCGATGCTCCGCGCCACCGCGGACCTGCTCGGACTGTCGAACACCGGACCGGTCGGCTTCCGCCTCCCGGACGACGACGACCGCCTGGCCCGCTTCCACGAGGCGTCCGACATCGCCCTCCAGCCGGCCGGGAGCTGGCACGGACACCGCATCGCGCTCCTCGACCTGATGCGAAACCCCGGCACCCGCACCACCAAGACCTTCGCCTCCCTGCACATCGTGGCCCGCGCCGTCCAACACATCCGGGACACCGGCGAACCACTGCTGCTCACCACCCCGACCTCCGGCAACAAGGGCACGGCGCTGCGCGACGCGGTGGCCCGGGCCTACCACGCCGGGCTGGCGACCCCCGACGAACTGCGGGTGCTCACCGTCGCCCCCGCCCACTCACGCCCCAAACTGCGGGACAGCCCGCTGTCGGCGGACCCGGCCCTGCGGGAGGCGAACCCGCTGCTCGTCGCCGACGTCAGCCGCCCGGACGACGTCAAGGCGCTCGCCAGGTCGGCCTACGAGCGGCTGCGCCGCGAACCCACCCGGTTCACCCCGTGGTTCACCCTCGACCTGGACAACTACCGGCCCGCCGACACCCTGCGCGCCTACGTGGAGGCCGAACTCGACCCCGTCGGCCCGCACAGCCCTCCCCGGCTGCACGCCCACGCGGTCTCCAGCGCCTACGGCCTGCTCGGCTACCACCTCGGCGTCGGCCTCCTGACGGACGACCGCGGCTGGGGACTGCCCGCCCCGCACCGCCAC
The DNA here is from genome assembly GCF_042673745.1 of Kitasatospora sp. NPDC057015. Lineage (NCBI taxonomy): Bacteria > Bacillati > Actinomycetota > Actinomycetes > Kitasatosporales > Streptomycetaceae > Kitasatospora > Kitasatospora sp. NPDC057015. The sequence continues at coordinate 49,246 of NZ_JBHUSG010000015.1, read as the reverse complement.
CCGGGCTTCCTGCTGGTCCAGCAACTGGCCACCCCCGACATGGTGCTGAGCCTGCTCAAGGGCGGCACCGACCGCGACCTGCTGCCCCGCTACCGGCGCCCGGAGCAGTCCGGCCCCTGGCGACAGGACGACGACCCGCACTTCCCCGCCGTCACCGACGCACCGGACGAACGCCTGGACGCCACCTTCTACACCAGCGCCCCGCCCACCTCCGCCCAGATCAACACGCTGATCGCCCGGCACGGCGGCACCGGCCTGGTCGTCTCGCGCCGCGAATGCCTGGACCACTACGAGGACATCGCCGACCTGCTCGCCCCGCTCGGCCACCGACTCCCCGAGAACCCGGCCGACATCCGCGAGTGGTCCCTGGTGAAGGCCGTCACCGGCGCGATGCTGGCGGTCGAGCGGGGCCTGGTCGCCCCCGACACCGATCTCCTGGTGCACGGTTCGGGCTTCTACACCGACGAGAGCCTCCCGCCGCTGCGCGCGGGCACCCAACGGGAGGTCTCCTCCTCGGCCGCGATCGAGGACGCGATGCTGCGAGCCGCCCGGTGACCCCGGCGACGGCCGCGTGGGAGCGCGCCAGATTCGCCTGGGCCGGCAGCGGCAACCGCGTCCTGGCGACGGCCCGCCACCTGTCCGACACCGCCACCGCCGGCCGGGACGGCTGGCAGCTGTTCCAGGCCGGCCCGCTGCGCATCGGCTACGGCGGCTACCGCGCCGGGCAGCGCCACGTCCTGCCCTTCCTGCGGGAACGGGCGCGGGCCGCGGGGCTCGCCACCGGCGGCCTCACGACCGAGCCGGCCGGCCGGTCGCTCCCCGACGCGGACCTGGTCGCGCTCGGCTGCCCGCCCGGCCGGGCCGCCGCACTGCCGTCCGCCGCCGCGATCGTCGCACCGTTCCGGGTCCACCTGGTGCTGCCGCTCGCCGAGGCGGGACGCCCCCGGCCGGTGGTGGTCTCCCGCAAGGAGCGCCAGCGCTTCGCCCGCGAGCGGGTCCGGCGCGGCTGGGAGCTCGAAGTGACCCGCTCCGGCGCCGACCTCGACTACTTCCACCAGCGCATGCACCTGCCGACGATGGCCAGCCGGCACGGCGACGACGCCCGGTCGGTCGGACTCCGGGCCGCCCACGACGCGATCCTGGCCCGCGGGGTGCTCTTCTTCGTGACCGAGAACGGTGAACGCCGGGCCGGGATGCTCTGCCGCCTGGACGGCACCGGCCGCGTCCTGACCCTGCGCCTGGCCGGTGTCCTGGACGGCGCCCCCGAGCACTACCGCTCGGGCATCTTCATGGCGACGTACCTGCTGATCGCACGATGGGCCGCCGACCGGGGCGTCGAGCGGCTGGACCTCTCCGGCACGGAACCCTTCCTCAGCAAGGGGATCCTGCAGTTCAAGCGCAAGCTCCACCCCCGGGTCGAGCTGCCCCCCGACCACTTCGCGCACAAGCGCCTGTGGCTGGGCGTCCGCCGGGACACCCCCGCGGTACGGGACCTGCTCACCGCCAACCCGGTGCTCACCCTGGCGTCGTCCGGCCGCATCGAGGCGGTGTACTTCCACGACGCGCGGCGCGCGCCGCGCACCGACCTGCGCTGGGAGGGCCTCGGCCTCGGCGCCGCCCGGCACGTGGACCTCGACGGGTTCCTGGCCGGCCTGCCGACCGCCGGCGGCCCCCGGTGAGCCTGCGCGTCGGCGTGCTGATCCTGCCCGCCACCCGCTGGCCGGCGGGCGGTGAGGCCTGGCGGCTGGCCGACGAGATGGGCTTCGCGCACGCCTGGACGTACGACCACCTCGCCTGGCGGGACCTCCTCGACCAGCGGTGGTTCGCCGCCGTGCCCACCCTCGCCGCAGCCGCCGTCACCACCCGCCGGATCGGCCTCGGCACCCTGGTCACCTCGCCGAACTTCCGCCACCCGGTGCCGCTGGTGAAGGAGGCCCTGACCCTGAGCGACCTCTCCGGCGGCCGGTTCGTCCTCGGGGTCGGCGCAGGGGCGGGCGGGCCCGACGCCACCGTGCTGGGCCGCCCGGAGCCGGGGCCGGTCGAGCGGGCCGAGCGCTTCGCCGAGTTCACCGCACTCACCGACCGCCTGCTGAGGGAACCCGTCCTGGACCACACCGGCCGCCACTTCCGGGCGAGATCCGCCCGCACCGACCCCGACCAGGGCCCGGGACGTGCGCTGCCGCTCGCCGTGGCGGCCGGCGGCCCCGCCGGGATGCGGATCGCGGTCCGGCACGCCGACATCTGGGTCTCCAACGGCTCCTCGCCCCGCCCCGGCCTGGTCGCCCCGTCGGTCACCCCGGACCTGGCGGCCCGCCAGCTGCGCCGGGTCGAGGAGATCTGCACGGACCTCGGCCGGCCGCCCGCCTCGCTGCGCCGACTCGTCCTCGACAGCAACCGGACCGACCCGCCGCTCGCCTCCGTGGCCGCCTTCGAGGAGGCGGCCGGCCGCTACCTGGAGGCCGGCTTCACCGACCTGGTGGTGCCGTTCCCCCGTACCGAACCGCCCTACGCGGGCGACCTGCGCGTCCTGGAACGCATCGCGTCCGACGTGCTGCCCGGCCTCCAGGGCGAGCGCCCCGAGCGCCCGGCCCCCTCGGCCGGCTGACCCCGCCCGTCCGGGCCGATCCCGCTCGTCCGGGCCCCCTCCCGCACCTCCCGCACCTCCCGCACCTCCCGCCCGTCCCGCCCGTCCCGCCGGGCACCCCCGCCGTCCGTCCCCGCCGTCCGCCCAGAAGGAGAGCACCGTGTCAGGAACGCACCCGTGGTTCGGAGTCGACGGACCACCGGCCGGCCGGGAGTACGGCACGGCGCAGGTCAAGTCGACCCTGCGGCACGAGCTCCGCGACTGCGGCACCCGCCTCGGCTCGGAGGTGCTCGCCCTCCAACCGCTGGTCGCCGCCCGCGCGGCCTACGACGAACTGTTCAGCTCGGCACGCGGCCTGCTGCGCCTGATCGAACGGGCCGTACGGGAGGCCGCACCCGACCGCGCGGGGCGCCTGAAGGCCCTCGGCGCCGACGAGGAGCCGTACCCGTTCTTCGTCTCCGACGAGGACTTCGAGATCCGCTACGCCGCCACGATGGCCCGCCCCGACGTGGTGATCGGCCCCGACGGTCCGAAGTTCCTGGAGTTCAACGTCAGCGGCACCTTCGGCGGCCCCGCCGAGATCCACCTCTTCACCGAGGCCTGGACCCGGATCTACGGCGGCTCCGACGCCGCGCCGTTCCAGGGGTACGAGCCGTTCGCGGCCCGGGCCGCCCTCTACCGCCGGGTGTGCGCGGAACTGAACCTGCCGCCCGCCGTCGCGCTGCTCGGCAGCCGCCTCGACCGGCCCGGGGCGCAGAGCGCGCGCTACTACGAGCTGGAGTCCGCGTACTTCCGCCGGCAGGGCCTCGCCTCCGAGTTCCTGGAGCCGGCCGACCTCACCGGAGGTGACGGGGGCGGCCCCCGGTACGACCTGCTGCACCGCTACTTCGCGGTGGACGACTGGCGGGACCTGGGGATCGACCTGGAGCCCGTGCACCGCGCCGTCGACCGGGGAGCCCTGCTGTTCCCCCCGCAGAGCAGCTACCTCCTCGCGAACAAGAAGACGCTCGCCTGGATCTCCGAGGGGCAGCCCTGGATGACCGAGGAGGACCGCGAACTGGTGGCCCGCTACCTGCCCTGGACACGGCTCGTCCATCCCCGGAAGGTCGTGTGGAACGGTCGGCGCCACGACCTCGCGACCCTGCTGCTCGAACACCGGCGGGACTTCGTGCTGAAGAAGGCGATCGGCATGATGGGCCTCCAGGTCACCCTGGGCCCGCACACCACCGAGCAGGAGTGGGGCGAGGTGGTGGCCGCGGCCCTCGCCGACGGCGAATCCATCGTCCAGGAGTACGTGGAGCCCGGGCGGTACCGGATGCAGATGTCCCGCGAGGCCGGCCCCGAGCCGCAGGAGGTGGACATCGCCCCGGTGCTGAGCCCGGTGCTCTTCGGCGGCGCGGCCGCGGGCTGCTGGGCCCGGTACCACGGCACGGGCAAGGCCGGGATCATCGGCGCCAGCGGCTTCGGGGCGACCGAGAACGTCCTGCTCGCCGCCCGCACCCGGCCGCCCCGCACCGCCGGACAGGGCTGAGGCGGACCCGGGTGGGGGCGGGCCGGCGCCGGCCCGCCCCCACCCGGGAGGGGTCAGACCGCGGCCCCCTCGTGGTCACGGCCCCGTCCGGCGACGGTCAGCGTGCAGCGGCCGTTCTCGCAGCCGCGCTGCAGCCGCCCCCGGGAGACGGTCTGCATCAGGCCGACCGCCCAGCACATCGGGCAGCCGCGCAGGGCGAACAGACCGGCCGGCAGGAGGACCAGAGCGACCGGCCCGACCACCCCGACGAGGACGATCGAGCCGACGATCGAGCCGAAACCCAGCACGCCGCGGCCGATGTGCCCGGCCAGCGTCGCGCTCGCGAAGTCGAACCCGTCAGACCTGCCACCGGACTTCATCCCGCTCGTCCCTCCCTTCGGACACGCGCTCGGGGAGCGGACGCAGGGTCTGCTGCACCGCGGCCCGGGCCCGGTGCAGCCGCGACTTCATCGCGGCCGTGCTGAGACCCAGTGCGTCGGCGACCGTCCGGCCGCTGTGGCCCTGGATGTCCCGCATGATCAGCACGCGGCGCTGATCGGCGGGCAGGGCGGCGATCGCGGCGGCCACCCTGCCCGCTTCCAGACGCTGCAGCACCTCGTCCTCGGCCGAGGCCACGGCGGTCGCGTCCGGCAGCGGCGCCGGCTCGATCCGCAGGCCGATCCGCGCGCGCCGGAGGCACTCGTTGCGGACGATGCGGAACATCCACGACGCCAGCGCGCCACCGGCCCGCAGCATCCCGATCCTCCGGTACAGGATGATCAGGGCCTCCTGGGCCGCGTCCTCCGCGTCCTGCGGTGAGCCGCACAGCGAGTGGGCGAACCGTTGCACGTTCGGGTACGACCCCGAGACCAGGGCGGAGAGCGAGTCGACGTCTCCCCCCTGCGCGGCGAGGATCAGCTGTTCGCCGGGCCAGCTCGCATCAGCCACGCCGGGCGCCCTTGCGCTTGATGACGAGCACGCAGGTGCAGAGCAGCACCAGGGCGACCGCGATACCGATACCGATGAGCACAACTACCTCCAGGTCCCCATGACCGACGTTCGCCGGTACGTCCATAAGAGGCGCGGGCCGGTGGAAAGGATTCTGCTCCCGCCGGAAACCCGCCCGCCCGGCGGTGAGTGGGTGTTTCCAACGGGTTCTATTGGCCCCACCCTTCCGGGTTCCGGTGGCCCCACTACTGCTCTGGTCGGGTGATGGTGCTGAGTGGGCGTGAGAAGTTCCGGGTTCGTGTGGCCCCACCCCTCGATCGGGTGAGGTTTCGCGGCCTGTCCCGCATAGGTGTGGCGGCGCGGAGGAACTCGCGGGAACGACCGGTAGCGTGTGCCGTGCGGAGCCCGCCCGGATGCATCCCCGACAGGATGCGATCGGGCGGGCACCGTTGTTTCCGGGGCCCGCCCGAGGACGGTCAGCAGATCTGTCGGGCTGTCGACCGGCTTGGTGTCCCCATGGAGATCACGCAGCTGACGCGCCCGTGGGTAGCCTGATCGCCTGGTAGGCACGGCAAGCGGTGGGGATCGGGTGGTCACGGTGAAGTGGATCGACGGGACGGACTTCGGCTACTACGTCTTGTGTCCGGAATCCCATGTCGCAGCCTGGGACTGTACTGAGTTCATGGACGCGTTTGAGGACTACGTCGGCTGGGTCGTACTGCCCGAGCACGGCGATGTGCTGGTTCTGGGCGGGGAGGCGCTTCCGGCGACCTACCTCGATCGCCGGATGACCTTCGTCCGCAACTACGCGGCCGATGATGACAGCGGGCTGGAGCAGGCGGTGGAGCAGGCGATGGGCTCGGACGACTGGACGGATGCCTTCGAGGTCTCGCTCGGTGGGAGTTACCGGCTCATGGACTGCATGGCCGCCGGTGATGACGTCGCCGAGAGCGACGCGATCCGGGTGCACATTCCCGAGGGCCGCTATCTTGTCCAGTCGTTGGTCATCGAGGCCTTCCCTGATGACCAGTTCATGCTGGAACGGCTGGTCAGAATCTGAGCGTGGCGGGTCGCACGAACCCCTCCCGAACGGGGCGGCCAAGCGCGTTGAGGACCACGGTCGGTCAGGCAGCGGGCCCGGCCCCGCCGGGAGGCGCTCATGGAGATCGTGACTGTCAGGCGCCGGCGGCTGCCTTGCGCTTGGCGGTGGTGGCGGCCAGCCGGTAGGACTCGGTGCCGGTCTCGATGATGTGGGCCTCGAAGGTGAGCCGGTCCACGATCGCCTGGCAGAGCCGCTTGTCCGTGAAGGTCCGGTCCCACTCGGTGAACGGCCTGTTCGAGGCAATTGCGATCGCGTGCCGCTCCTCGCGCTCGGTGAAGATCTGGAACAGCAGTTCGGCGCCGTGCCGGTCGAGCTTGATGTAGCCCGGTTCATCCAGGCAGAGCAGGGCCACCCGTCCGTACTTCTTGATCGTGCGGCCGAGCTGCTTGTCGTCGGCGGCCTCGGCGAGCTCGTTGACCAGGTTCGCGGCGGTCGTGTAGCGGACCCGCCCGCCGGCCTCTGCGATCGCGGTGCCGATCCCGATCAGCAGGTGCGACTTGCCGGTGCCGGAGTCGCCGATCAGGCAGAGCGGCTGTCCGGACTGGACCCAGCCCGGGGTGGTCAGGGTTCCCACGACCTCCGGTGAGCCGTGGCCTCGGCCGTGCCGGGTCCCGGGGAGTGCCGCGGCGTCACCCGGCCCTGGAGATCCGGTCGAGCAGTTCGGTGAGCAGCGCGCCCTCACCCGCCGTCAGCACGTCGGTCCGGGGCAGGAGGGCTCGCAGGGTGGTCGCGGCCGTCGCGGGATCGGGGGCCGTGGTGACGGGCGCCGTGGCGGTGGGGGCGTCGGTGGTGACTGCGGCGATGACCGCCTCCCGAGCCAGCTGGGACACGGTCAGGTCCCGTTGCTCCGGGGGAGCGGCGATGAGGGCGAGGGTGGTCCCGCCGCCGGTGGCGTGGATCAGCTGGGTGGCACGTGTCACGTCGACGCGTAGGCGGCCGGCCTCGGCGATCCGCCGGACGTAGGCGGTGAGGATGCCCAGTGCGGTGACGGCCGCGGGTGAGGGGTCACCGGGGCGGGGCTCGGCGTACATGAGGGTGTAGAGCGCCGGGTTGGCGAGGCCGAACTCCAGGTTGAGGTTCCAGCCGGTGCGCAGGTCCTCGACCGGATCGTCGGTGGGCGCGAGGGCGGTCTTCTCCCCGAGGTGGCGGGCGAAGCCGTGTGCGGCGACGGCGTCGAGCAGGCCCTGCTTGTCGCCGAAGAGGCGGTAGATCGTCGGCGCCTGGACGCCCGCCGCGGCGCTCACCGCACGGGTCGACACCGCTTCGCGTCCCTGTTCCGCGAGCAGCCGGGTGGCGGCCTCGATGATCCGGTCACGGTTGGTCTCTGCGGCGGCGGAACGATCGGTCTCCATGGTTACCGATGATAACGGCTCGGTGTTAGCAGTTTGCGAGATGATCGTTAACGTGTGACCGTTATCAGTGGAAACGGCGCTGCGGGCGTCAGCACCCAGCGACTGCCGAACCGACATCCCGCCACCGCGGGACCCCTGCGAACCACCTCCCGAGGAGGCCTCCGTGATCGTCATCACCGCTCCCACCGGCCAGATCGGCCACCAGGTCCTGGACACGCTGCTCGACGCCGGACAGCCCGTCCGGGTCATCGCCCGTGACCCCGCCCGGCTCGCCCCGAAGGCGCGCGAGCGCGCCGAGATCGTCCAGGGCTCCCACCGCGATCCCGAGGTTCTCACCGAGGCGTTCGAGGGCGCCGACAGCGTCCTGTGGCTCGTGCCCCCGAACCCGGGCGCCGACGACCTCGACGACCACTACCTCGGCTTCACCCGCCCGGCCTGCGCCGCCGTCGAGGCCCAGGGCGTCAAGCGCGTCGTCGGCGTCACCAGCCTGGGCCGCGGCTACCGCGGGCACGCCGGACAGCTGTCGTCCGCCTTCGCGATGGACGCCGCGATCGAGGGCACCGGGGTCGGCTACCGGGCCCTGGCGATGCCGTACTTCATGGAGAACCTCCTCCACCAGGTCCGGACGATCAGGGGCGAGGGCGTGTTCCTCATGCCGAACACCGCGGACCGGACGCTGGCCGTCGTCGCCACCCGCGACATCGCCGCCGCAGCCGCCCGCCTGCTGGCCGACGGCTCCTGGGACGGGCAGGACACCGTCCCGGTCGTCAGCCCCGACACGCTGTCCCCCCACGGCATGGCACAGGTCATGTCCGAGGTGCTGGAGCGCCCCGTCCGCTACCAGCAGGTCGGCAACGACGCCCACCGGGCGACCATGACGGGGTACGGGATGAGCGACGCCTGGGCACAGGGCCTGGTCGACATGGGCATCGCCCAGAGCAACGGCATCTACGACGTCGAGCAGCAGGCCCTGACCACACCCGCACCCACCACCTTCCGCCAGTGGTGCCAGGAGGTGCTCAGGCCCGCCGTCCTCGGCTGAGCCGTCGCCGCCGCGGGTTCGGCCGCACGATCGACCCGTCGCCCCGGGAGCCGGTCACGGCATCGGGACGGGCACCCGCGTTCGACCGGCGAGCGTCACGGTGACGCCTTCGCCGCCACCGCGGGCGACGTCACGGCGCGGGTGTGCGTCCCGCGTGGGCCGCCCGCCAGGCGGCCATGGACCGGTCCCAGTCCTCGGCGGTGAGAGCGATCAGCGAGGCCGGGAAGAGGCCGTCCTCCTCCTTGGCGATGTGCTGGTGCAGGGCGCCGAGCGCGGCGGCCAGCTCGGTGCGATCGGCACTGCGGGTGAGGTCGACGGCGGCGAGCAGGGCGGCGAGTTCGCGGTGCTCGGCTTCCAACCGGTCGACGTAGTCGGTGAACTCGGGGTTGCCGCGCATCACCGCGAAGAGCCCCGTCTCCTCACCGCGCCAGTGCGATGCGAGCTCGCGGGCGAGGGTGTCCAGCTGACCCCGCACGGTGTGCGCCCGGCCGTGGTCCAGAGCGTGGACGATCCCGCCTGCCAGGTTCGTCACGCTTTCGTGCTCGGCGACGAAGTCCTTGATGAGAGGGATCTCGCGGCATCCGCAGTAGTGGCACACGCCGCCAGTCTGCCCGGGGAGGTGGGCCGGGTGCCCGTCTGCTGCTCCGGATGGCCGTCGGCGGTGAGATGCCGCCGTGGTACGGGGAAGTCGGCGGGTCCACCTGCCGGGCCGCGCGGGCCGGCCCGGGCCGGCCCGGGCCGTCGGAGCGTGCCGGACGAAGGCGGCCGGCCCCCGCGGCCCCGACCGACTGCTGAACCGGGCTGGGAACCGTGCCGGCTCCACGTCGGACGCGGGATTCACGTTCAAGGCCCGGTCCGCCGCCCGGGATCGGCGATCAGGTACCGATCCCGTTGCTGAACAGACCTCCCGGTGGGCCGACGTGTGGCAGAGTGCTGCCCGTGGACGATCAGGAATTGATCAACGTCGGCCGGTCGATCGCTCAGGACCTCGACGGGATACTCGGCGACGGGGCAGCCGAAGTCCGGCCGCGGCTGGTGGAGTTGCTGGATCGCGCCGAGGCCGGGGAGCCCGTCCGCGCCGATCTCGTGGCGTTGCTGGCAGCACACGAGGAGCTGCGCCGGGCGGTGCGCGGCCGCCTCACGGGCGATCAGCAGTACCGCCTGTTCGACGCCCTCCCCGGTGACCCGGAGCCCCAGTTGCCCCCGCGCTACGTCTGCCCGCAGGGCGACCAGGAGTGGTACCGCTTCGACGCCGGCGAGGCCGTACCGCGCTGCTCCCACCACGACGTTCCGTTCGTGCCGTGCTGACCGGCTTCTGGGAGGGGCTGGGCGGCAAGCTGGGGGAGCGGGGCTCCGCCGGTTTCGGCGGCCCGCTCCTGGTGCTGCTCGCCGGATGGTCCGCCTGGACCTATCACCGGCACGGTCTCTCCGGCCTGCAGCCCGACCACTGGCGGGAGCGTTCGGCGGAACTGGGGCGGCTCGAGGCCTCCGAGCAACTCGCGCTCGTGCTGGTCCTGATCGTCCTCGTGTACGCGCTCGGCGTCGTCGGGCGCCAGGTGTCCGTCCCGCTGCTCCGGTTGCTTGAGGGGTACTGGTCCGGATGGGCCGCGAAGCCCCTCGTCCGACGTCGGATCGCGCAGCGGCAGGCCGATCGCGCCGCCGCGACGGATCTGTACAGTGCGCACGCGGTGGCCCCGCTCGACGCAGCCGCGCGGCAGCGGCTGGCGCGCCTGGAAAGGCGCATCTCCGCGGTGCCGCCCGACCACGACTCGGTCATGCCGACGCGGCTGGGCAACCTGCTGCGCGCCGCCGAGGACCGGCCCCGGCACCGGTACGGGATCGATCCCGTCGTCTGCTGGCCGCACCTGTGGCTGCTGCTGGACGACGGCGAGCGAGCCGAACTCACCGGCGCCCGCGCCGCTCTGCAGACCGCCACCGGCTCGTTCCTCTGGGGGCTCGTGCTGCTCCTCTACGCGCCCCTGGCCTGGTGGATGCTCCTGCTGTCGCCGATCGTGTGCGCGGTCTCGTACTACGGCGCCGCGCTCGCGGCCGCCCGCACCTACGGGGACCTCGTGGTGGCGGCCACCGATCTGCACCGGTTCGACCTCTACGCCGCCGTGCACTGGCCGCCGCCCGCGGACCCGTCACAGGACGTCGCGTCCGGCCACGCCCTGACGGTGTTCCTGCGCCGCGGCGTCACGCCGACCGGCCTCGGCTACGCCGACGGAAGTCCTGCGCGCGTCGCCCAAAGGTGAGCGGAGGCCGTCCGGTCGGGCGGAACTGCGGTATCCGGCGGCCGTGCACGGCATAGTGGTTCGAGTGGGCGATGGGGAGTCGGTTCGCGCCGGGCGGGGGATCGCGGGGAGGCTCGGGCGCCTGCTGAGGCGGCGCACGAAGAAGGGGCGCCCGCGACCGGGGGCCGTGGTCGCGATGCCGGCGGCCTCGAACGAGCACGGGGCCGAGCTGCACGCGTTCGTCCACGGCCTCTACGAGGCCACCAGCTGGGTCGAGACGCGGCGGCTGATCCTCGACCACCCGCACCTGGTCGACGCCGAGGCGATCGAACTGTTCGAGCGGTACGAGGGCATCGCCGCCGCGCGGGGCGACGAGGACTCGCGGGCCCGGTTCGTCGACCACCGGCGGCTGCTGCAGGGCACGATCGACGCGGACGTGGACATCGCGCTCGGCGACGCCACGCCCGTCAAGGACGAGGCCGGGTTCGACGCCGACACCGACTGGTACCGCGACCTCCTGAACGAGATGCTCGCGCTGCCCCGGTGGATCGAGCGACGCTGGATGATGGAGGCGCGGCCGTACCTGCTGCACGGCGTGGTCGCCGGGATCGCCGAGGTGCTGATCGAGGGCGAGTCCGATCCGGCGGCCGTCCACCGGCTGCGCGTCGTCGCGCGGTTGCTGCGGCGGGCCGAGGAGACCGACCCCGCCCGCGCCGTGCTGGAGCAGGTGGCCCGCGACCTCTTCTCCCACGGTCCCGCGCACGACGACGCGACGATCGCGTCGGCCGTCGCCGGCTACATCCCGCTGGTCGAGGAGGGCGCCGACGCGGTGCTCGCCGAACTGGTCGACGAGATCGTGGACGTCGACGAGCGGCGCCGGGCCGAGGGCTGGCTGCAGGCCCTGCGCAGGTTCCGCGCCGAGGGGAACCAGGTGCTCGGGCGCGACCAGGTGCTCGCGCTGCAGGCGGTCGACCTGCTCGACGAACTGCAGGACATGTCGGCGGTCGACGACATCGTCGCGCTGATCACCGAGCACCCGGTCCTGCTGGAGAAGGCGGTGCGCGAGCACGTGCACACGTCCCTGCGGGGGGAGACGCCCGACGCCCGGCTCCGCTGGCAGTTCGTCGGGCGGCTGCTCGACCGGGCCGCGGAGATCGGCCCGGTACGGGCCCTGCAGGAGATCGCCGCCCGCGACCGGTACGAGGCGATGACGGCACTGGACGCGTTCGTGCACGCGCGGTCGGAGGCGGAGGAGGAGGTGCTGTTCGTCGGCTTCCCCGGCCTGCGCTCCGACGTCGTCCACACGGCGCTGGCGGAGATGCTGGACGACGACCCCAACGGGCAGAAGCGGTGGCGGGCGGAACGGCTCGACGCCTTCCGGGCGGGCCATCGAATGGCGGACTACCGGATGTGGGAGGGCAGTTCGCTCAGCGACCGCGCATTCCAGCACCTGGTCCGGCACCTTCAGGCGGAGGTGGAGCAGAGGTCGCCGGACGACGGCATGCGCCTGGTCGGCCTCCTGGAAGTCATCGTGCGACTCGCCCCGGCCGGGGCCCCGCCCCGGGCGCTCGAAGCGATGCGGGCCCTGCTGATCTCCGGCTACATGCACGCGTTCGACTCGCCCTACCGGGAGTTCGCGCTGGACCGGGCCGTGGAACTGCACCGGACCGTGGTCGACGGCAGCCCGGACACGGATCTCGCGATGGTGCACCGCAGCCTCGCGACAGTCCTCGACCGGCGGGCCGCCCACCGGGAGGGGGACGGCCGCGACCGGGCGGAGGCGGTGGCGGCCATGCGCCGGGCGATCGAGCTGACCTCCGATCCCGACCGGCGCGGCCACTGGCTGCTCGACCTGGTCGACATCGCCACCTCCGGCCAGGCGGCCGGCTACCGTCCCGCGGCGGTGCGCGAGGCACACGCGGCGCTGGACGAGGTCTCGGCCGTCGACCCGGACGCGTACGTCCTCTTCACCTGGCGCCTCCTGGTGTACTCCGTACGGTTCGGCGATCCCGCCGAGGTGGCGGACGCGGTGGCGAGGGCCGAGGCGATGCCCGGTCGGAGCGGCGACCGGCTGTCGCTGTTCCACGCCGTCGTCGACGCGTACCAGCGGCACCCGACCGAGGACCTCTGGCTGCTGGTGGAGCGGGTGGCCGCCTCGGCCGAGGCCATCGCCGAACAGGCCGACGACCAGGACGCGCGGCACCTGCGGTCGGCCCGGGTGCGGATGCTGCTGAGCCGGGCCGCGAGGGTGCCGGACCGGGCGGCGGTCGACCGGGCGCTCGCCCTGACGGCGCACGTCGAGGCCGATGCGCAGCACGACCTCCTGGCCGACCGGGCGCACGCCCTCATGTTCCACGTGAGCAGCGGCGACGGCACCGCGGCCGACCTCGACGAGGCGGTCGGCCTGCTGCGCGCCGCCCACCGGACCGAACCCGGGCACGGCAGCCTGCTGGCCGAGGCGCTCATGATGCAGCACGAGCTGACCGGAGAGCTGGAGCTGCTCGACGAGGCGATCCGGGTCACCGACCGGTCCTCCACGCGGGCGGGCCGGCCGCTGGTGACCCGCAACAGCCTCGCCGTCCTCTACCGCCGGCGGTTCCACCACACCGGCCAGCTCGCCGACCTGGAGAGCGCGATCGCTCTCCTGGAGGAGGTGATCGGCTCGGAGGAGGGAAGCCACGCGCACACCCAGGCGGTCGGCACACTGGGGACCGTCCATCAGGACCGCTTCGACACCACCGGTGACCCCGCCGACCTGGACACCGCGATCCGGCTCCTCCGCACCGGCCGTCAGCAGGCCCTGGCGGGGGCGAGCACGCTGCCGAGCCTCCTCACCAACCTGGGCACGGCCCTGGCCACCCGCGCCATCGACCGCGACCACGGCGACGAGGACCTCCCGGAGGCCCTGGAGGCGGCCGGACTCGCGGTCGCGCTCACCCCCGCGGGGTCGTCACGACTGGCGCGCCGGCTGGTGAACCTGGCGAACGTGGAGCAGGCGGTGGCGGCGCACCGCCGCGACGCCGGGTACGCGCGGTCCGCGGGTGCCCATGTCCGCCGCGCCCTCGACCTGATCGGCCCGGACTCGCCGTTCCGGCTCCGCTACCAGGCCGACCTGGCCCGGAACCTCCTCCTGCTGTCCGATCTCACCGGTGACGAGGCGGCCGGTGAGGCGGCGCTCGCCCAGGCACGGCAGGCCCTCCGGTACGGGCCCGGGTGGTCACCCCAGATCGTCGTCCGGCTCGCCGGGACGGTCGGCCGGCAACTGGCCGCCCGCTCGCGCTGGGCGGAGGCGGCGGAGGCCTTCGCTCTCGGGGCCACCGCGCGCCGACTCCTCGTGCAGGGACAGCCGCTGCGGCGGCAACGGGAGGCGTGGCTGCGGAGGGACGGCGATCTGCCCCTGCTCGCCGCGTACGCGACCGCCCGCGCCGGCGACCCGGCACGGGCGGTGGAACTGGTGGAGAGCGCCCGCGCCACGGAGCTGACCAGGGTGCTCGACCTGCGGCCCCGGCAACTGGCACTGGCCGAGAGCCGCGGTCACGACGAGTTGGTCAGACGCTGGAACCGGCTGACGCTGAGGCTGAACCGGCTGGGTACCGAGCGGTCCGGCACCCCGGGGGCGGTGCTCAGCTCCGACGGCTGGCAGGTGCCGGCCCTGGTACGCGAACTGGAGGAGGTGGGCGCCGAGCTCGAACGTGCCGGCGCCGCCCGATCGGTGGAACGCGACCTCGCCGGAGGCTTCGTCCAGGTGCATCTGCTCGTCACCGAGTGGAGCGGTCTCGCCCTGGTCGTCCGCGGCGCCGGCGACGTGACGGACGTCGACGCGGTGCCGTTGCCGGACCTGACCGAGGCCTGGGTCGCGGGCGCCGCCACGGCCCTGAGCCGAGCTCCCGCGACGAGGGTCGGCGACCTGCTGCCCTCGCTCCTCGCCGAGTTGGGTCGCCGCGTCACGGGTCCGGTGACGGACGCGGTGGCCGGTGACGGCCGGCCGGTGGTGTTCCTGGCCGGCGGGCGGCTGGGACTGCTGCCGCTGCACGCGGCAGGTCTGCCCGGCCGGCCCGGGGTGGCCGGGCTCGACGTCGCCGACATCCGCTACGCGCCCAACGCGCGGGTGCTGGCGGCGGCCGCCACCGCGGCCCACGGGCGGACCGACGACGAAGCACTGGCGGTCGGCGGCCAGGGCGGCGCGCCGCGACTGCGGCACGCGGCCGTCGAGGCGCGACTCGCGTCCGCCGCGCTCGGCCGCGGCCGGGTGCTGGACGGCGCCGACGCCCGCACCGGAGGGGCGCGCGATGCGCTGCTCGCCGCACTCGGCCGCGGGGCGATCGTCCACTTCGCCGGCCACGCCCGGGCGGTTCCGGAGGATCCCCTCGCCGGCTCCCTGATCCTGGCCGCCGGCGATTCCCTCACCATGGCAGAGCTTCTGGGACGGCACCTGCGGGCCCGCCTCGTCGTCATGTCCGCCTGCCGGACGGGTGTCGTGGGGAGGGACATGCCGGACGAGGTCGTCGGCTTCCCGGCCGCACTGCTCCAGGCGGGGGTGGCCGGGGTGATCGCCACGTTGTGGCCGGTGCCCGACGACGCCTGCCTGATCCTGATGCTCAGGTTCTACGAAGGGCTGCGCTCCGGCATCGCTCCGCCCGAGGCGTTGAGGGGCGCCCAACGGTGGTTGCGCGACGTCACGGCGGCACGGATCCGGGCCCACATCGCCGGGGCGCGTCAGGCGGGGGCCGCGTGGCCTCCGGCGGACGTGCTGGACGGATGCTTCGAGGTCGTCGCCTTCCACGAGCCCGACGAACGTCCGTTCGGCGCGCCGGAGCATTGGGCCGGCTTCGTGTACATCGGAGTCTGAGCCCGGTGCCGGACAGGTCTGCAGGCAGCCGCCCCCGGCCACCGGTACCCGCGCGACGGAGGCGGGACGGTGTCAACCGCGCAGGTGGGCGAGCAGGGTGTCGCTCGCGGGATAGGGGCGCTCCGCGGGGAGGAGCTGCTGTGCTGCGTCCAGAGCCCCGTCCCTGACGTGGGCGTGGACCTCGTGCGCGAGCGTGGTGACGTCGCTGATCGAGACGACCCACTCATCCGCGTAGCGCTCGGCGGCCTCGCCGGCGAGGCCCAGCTGCAGGGAGCGGTGGGCCAGCGGCCGCAGGTGCACATCGCGTTCGGGGTCCCACTGCACCCGGGCCGGAGCTCGCTTCAGTCGGCGCTTCCAGGCGGCGCGGTCGGGGTACAGCCCGTGTGCGTAGTGCGCCGGGCAGGCGTTTTCCAGGGCCCACTCGAAGCCCTCGCGGGTGATCTCGATCGCGAGGACGGTCTCCTGCCCTTCCTTGGTCGCCCATCCGCAGCGATACATCATCCAGAGGAAGGACGGCTTGATCCACGTCATTCGGTCCCGCTTCCAGGCCGCGGGAAAGCGGCCGTCGAGTGCTGCGGGCCGGCCGATCTCCGGCGAGTACGCCTGGTAGACCGTCACTGTGGCGTCCGTATGGAGGGCGCGGATCTGATGCTTGGCTTCTGACACGGTGACCAGGGTCGACGCCGGGCGCGCTCCGCGCCATCGAATTACCGGAAGGGCGGCAGCCCGGACGAGGTCGTGGCGGGCTCTCCCGCCCGCCGTGGCCGGCCCGGCTCGTTCGGTCGGTGCTACGGGAGGGCGGGAGGAGGTGTCGCCCGTGCGGCGGGCACCAGGCGGTCGAACCTGTCGATCATCGTCTGGGCGTCGTCGGAGCTGCTCCAGAACGGGCGGCCGGCGACCTCGGAGAGGGCGCGGCCCAGCGCCGGGCTGTAGACACCGCGGATCCGGAGGTTCTCCAGTCGGTCCGTGCGCATCACCACCGCTATCCAGCGGTTGAAGCGGCCGCGGTGACGCCCCACCACGTACAGCCGTTCACTCCAGTCCCAGTGCTGGGGCACCACCCAGACCTTGGCGCCCGGGGAGAAGTGCTTCGTCCCGCGTCGCACTTCCAGTCCGCCGTGGCCCTGAACGGTGTGCTGGACGATGTTGGCGGCGATGCCGACGCCCAGCAACGCGGGGTCGGGTTCTCCTGCTTGTTCCTCCGTCATCCCGACATCATGGACCGCCTGTCCCAGCGGGGCATCCGAGTTCTGCGGCCCGCCCGCCCTGCCCGGCCCGCCCGCCCTGACCGGCCCGCTCTCCCCGTCCGGGCCGGCCGGCGTTCGGTTGGTGGCGCCACCTCGCTCGGGCCGTCAACTCCTGCCGACGGTCACCGCCGACCGTCCCTTCAGCCGGTCGCCAGGTCGAGGCCGATGCGGTCGAGCAGGCCGAGGAGGGCGGCGCGTTCGTCCTCGGTGAGCGGGGCGAAGGAGGTGTCCAGGACCTCGGCGGCCACGACCTGCCCGGCGGCGAGGACGCGCTCGCCGGCGGGGGTGAGGTGGTGCTCGATCCGCCGGCCGTGACCCGGGAGCCGTTCGATCAGGTGCTGGGCGGCGAGTCGGTTGGCGAGGGTGCCGAAGGCCTGGTCGCCCTGGAAGGTCGCCACGGCGAGTTCGTGCCCGGAGGCGCCGGGCGCGCGGGCGATCGCCCGCAGGGCGTCCCACTGGGCCAGTGTGGTGCCGACGCCGGCCAGCCGGGTGTCCAGGGCGCGGTGGTGGCGGTACTGCGCCTGCTTGACGGCGCGGCCCAGGGTTTCGAGGTCTACAGCCATGGGCCGATCCTAACCCATGTATCTATGGTTGCGTATATACGTATATGTAGTTACCGTGGGAAGGGAAGCCCGGCGCACCGGCCGAGCCCTCCCGACCGAAAGCGGCCACCCCATGACCCCGACCACCCCCACGCCGACCACCCCGGCCCCGGCAGCCCCGGCCCGCCGGCCGGGCCCCGGCCTCGACGCCGAGCCCGCCGGGGCCGGCACCGGGCGGACGGCGCTCGTCCTGCACGGAGGCGGCGGCCCCCGGACGGTCGACGGGCTCGCCCGCCACCTCGCGGGCACGATGCGCGCCCTCACCCCGACCCACCCCGGCTGGGACGGCACCGCCCGCTCCGCCGCCGTCCGCACCGTCGCGGATCTCGCCGACGCCTACCTCGGCCTCCTCGCCGACGACGACGTGCACGGGGCCGTCGTCGTCGGATCGTCCATCGGCGGCTGGATCGCCCTGGAAGCGGCCCTGCGGGATGCCGACGGGCGGATCGGTGCCCTGGTGCTCGTCAACTCGGTCGGTGTCCTGGTCGAGGGCGAGCCGATCCGTGACGTCTCCGCCCTCGACCCGCGCGGCATCGCCGAACACGCCTTCCACGACCCCGGCCGCTTCGCCGTCGACCCGGCGAGCCTGACCCGCGCCCAGGTCGCCGTCCAGCAGGCGAACGCCGCCACGCTTCGCGACCTCGCCGGCGACCCGTACATGCACGACCCCGGCCTGCTGGCCAGGCTCGGCGCGCTCCGCGTTCCGACCCTCGTCCTGTGGGGAGCCGCCGACCGCATCGTCACGCCCCACTACGGGCGGCGGCTCGCCGCGGCGATCCCGGACGCCCGGTTCGTGCTGCTGGCGGAGGCCGGCCACCTGCCACAGATCGAGCGGCCCGACGCCACCTTCGACGCGATCGACGCCTTCCTCCGGACGGCCGGGCGCAGCTGACCACCGAGGGTCCCCTCCCGCGGCGGTGCACGGGGAGGCACCGTGTTCCGCCCGCCAGGTCCGGTGCCCGGCGCGCCGCTCGGAACCCCGGTCGTCGTCGGGCAGCCGCCGCTCTCCTGCTGCGACCGGGCCCAGGCGCACGGGATACCACCGAACGGGGCAGTCTCCCGTGTGTCGGCGGCGCTGCCTGCGCCATCGGCATCAGGGTGGAAAACCCGTGCCCCAGGTGCCCAGGTGCGAGGCGGCAGGACCGGCTGCCACCGGAGGGACCGCGGCGAGTGAGGAGGTCACCCGAGTGACCCAGGTCCCGCTGTTGTCCCTGCGCGGGATCACCAAGCGCTACGGCACCGTCCAGGCCCTCGAATCGGTCGACCTCCAGGTGGACGGCGGCGAGGTGCTCGGCCTGGTCGGCGACAGCGGGGCCGGCAAGAGCACGTTGATCAAGGTCGTCTCCGGCGTCGGCCCGCCGGATGCGGGCACCATCGAGTGGCAGGGCCGCCCGATCGAGCTGCGCCGACCCGTCGACGCCCAACGGCTCGGCATCGCCGCCGTCTACCAGGACCTGCCGCTCGTCGACCGGCTGGACGTGGTCGCCAACCTCTACCTCGGTCGCGAGCTGCGCCGGTTCGGGGTGCTGCGGGAGGTCGAGATGGAGCAGCGGTCCATCGCGCTGCTCGAACGGCTCTCCGTCCGCCTGCCGAGCGTCCGGGTCCCCGTGACGTCGCTCTCCGCCGAGCACCGCCATTCCGTCGCCTTCGCCCGGGCCCTGATCGGCCGGCCCCACCTGGTGGTCCTCGACGAACCGACGGCCGCCCTCCCCCTGGAGCAGACCTCCCTCGTACTCGACCTGATCCGCCGGCTGCGGGACCAGGGCCACGCCGTGATCATGATCAGCCACAACCTGGACGACATCCAGGCCGTCGCCGACCGCATCGCGGTGCTCCGGCTGGGCCGGAACAACGGCGTGTTCGAAACCAGGTACACCAGCCAGGAGCAGCTCACGGCCGCCATCAGCGGCGGCCACCGGCTCGCGGTGACCCTCCAGCAGAGCCTGCTGCCGCACGGCCTTCCGCCCCAGGACGCCGTCGAGGCCGCCCACCGCTACCTCCCCGCGCACGCCGGGGTGGGCGGCGACTGGTTCGACGTGATCCCGCTGTCCGGCGCCCGGGTGGCGCTGGTGGTCGGCGACGTGGTCGGCCACGGCCTGCACGCCGCCGCCACCATGGGCCGGCTGCGCACCGCCGTGCACAACCTCGCCATGCTCGACCTGCCGCCCGACGAACTCCTCACCCACCTCGACGAGGTCGTCAGCAGGATCGACGAGGAGGAGACGGCCGGCGGCCGCGAGGGAGCCGTCATCGGCGCCACCTGCCTGTACGCGATCTACGACCCGGTCTCGTGCCGCTGCCAACTCGCCCGCGCCGGGCACCTGCCGGCCGTCCTGGTCCACCCCGACGGCACGGTCGACATCCCCGACACCCCCGCCGGCCCGCCGCTGGGCCTGCGCGGACTGCCGTTCACCACCATCGAGCTGGACATCCCCGAGGGCAGCCAACTGGTCTTCTACACCGACGGGCTGGTGGAGTCACGGACCCACGACATCGACGTCGGCCTCGACCGGCTGCGCGCCGTCCTCGCCCACCCCTCGCGCACCCCGGAGCAGACCTGCCAGGCCGTGCTGGACGCGATGCTCCCGGCCGACGCGGCCGACGACATCGCCCTGCTGGTCGCGCGCACCCTGGCACTGCCCGCCGACCGGATCGCCGAGTGGAACGTCCCGCCCGAGCCCGCGGCGGTCGCCGCCAGCCGGGCCGCCGCCACCGCCCAGCTGCGCCGCTGGGGCCTGGAGGACCTGGTGCTCGGCACCGAACTGATCCTCAGCGAGCTGATCACCAACGCGATCCGGTACGGCGCCGCCCCGATCAGCGTGCACCTGCTGTACGGACGCGTGCTGATCTGCCAGGTCGCCGACGCCAGCGGCACCTCACCGCGGGTGCGGCTGGCCGCTGCCACCGACGAGGGCGGGCGCGGGCTCTTCATGGTCGGGCAGATCGCCCAGCGCTGGGGGACGCGGTACACCGAGACCGGAAAGATCATCTGGGCCGAGCAGAAGCTGCCCTGACCACCGCACCCGCCACCTCGCGAGCCCGCGACGGGCCTCGTGGGGGTGGCGGATCCGGACGACCGCCGGTGCTGCCGGCCGGGCCGGTGGCCGACGGCGGGGTGGGTCAGCGCGCGCCCAGGGCGCGCAGGGCGGTGCGTTGGGTGAAGGCGAGCAGCGCGACGGTGAGGGCGGCCATGGCCAGGCCGAGGAGCACATGGCCGAGCGTGGAGGTGACCGCGAGGCCGACCGCCTCCAGGACGAAGTGGCTCGCGACCCGCAGCGCGACCAGGGCGACGGCCACCTTGCGGGTGCCCTTGCCGCGCCAGAGCGCCTTGGCGAGCCGCAGGCGCCTGCGCATCAGGGTCAGCGAGACGGTGATGTTGACCGCGGCGAGCACCACCAGGGCCGGCCACGCCTGCGGGAAGGCCTTGATGATGTCGAAGGCGGCGGCCAGCACGCCCTCGAAGCCGAAGAACCACACCGGCAGGGACATCTCGGCGGCGGACAGCGGAGCCTTCGCACCGCCGGCACCGCCGGTGCCGTCCCCGCTGGTCACAGTGGTGTCGGTGTCGGTGTCGACGGCTGTGGCTGTGGCGACTGCGTTGCTCATGACGGTGGGTCCCCCGCGGACGGTCGGTGTCGGGCCGGACGCTGGTCGGCCGGCCCGCCGGACACGATTCTGTCGCCCGTACGAGCGCCCCCACCATGAAGCACCGTCACGACTACGGGATGACAGGTGTCACACGGACACCCCGCCGAGCCGCACGACCCGCTGACGGCGCTCGCCACGGGCTCAGAGCCAGCCGTCGAGCCACAACCGGGCGCGCCAGTCGGCGTACGGGATGGACTGCCCCGTGTAGAGCGGGAGGAAGTGGACGAAGTTCCAGCCGATGAGCAGGACGAGCAGCCCCGCCAGCACCGCCCCCCGGACCCGGCGCCGGTCGCTCGCCCCCGGCGGCCCCGGCAGGGCTCCCAGCATCATCGTCACGGCGAGACTCAGGTACGGCACGAAGGCGACGGCGTAGAAGGAGAAGATCGTACGGTCCTGGTACAGGAACCAGGGCAGGTAGCCGGCCCCCACCCCGCACAGGACGGCGCCGGAGCGCCAGTCGCGTCGAAGCGCCCACCGGTAGAGCAGGTACACCAGCGCGCAGCAGGCCGACCACCACAGGAGCGGTGTTCCCAGGGCGAGGATCGTCTGCGAGCACGCGGTCGCCGCGCGGCAGCCGGCCGTGCCGGGCTCCGCCTGGGCGTAGTGGAACAGCACGGGACGGCCGAGGACCAGCCAGCTCCAGGGGTTCGACTCGTACGGGTGCGGCGTCTGCAGCCCCACGTTGAACCGGTACACCTCGGACTCGTAGTGCCACAGGCTGCGGAGCGCGGCGGGGACCCACGACCAGGTGCCGCCGCGGCCGTCCGCCCAGTGCCGCCCGTAGCCGTGGTCGGACCGGAACCAGCCGGTCCAGGTCGCCAGGTACGTCAGGGCGGCGACCACGGCGAGGGACAGCGCCGACCAGCAGTCCCTGCGCAGCACCGCGCGGTAGGGGTGGCGGGCCCCCGCGGTGCGGCGGGCGCCCGCGTCCCACAGCAGGGTGAGGAGGAGGAAGCCGGCGAGGAAGTACAGACCGTTCCACTTGACCGAGGCCGACAGCCCGAGGAACACGCCGGCCGCGATCCGCCAGGGCCGCGGGCCCGTCCCGGCGCGGTCGCCGGTGCGGCCGTCCGGGCGTGCCGGGCCGTCCCCGTCGACCGGCAGGGCGGCCGCGAGCCGGGCCCGGGTGCGGTCCCGGTCGACGAGCAGGGCCCCGAACGCCGCCAGGGCGAAGACCATGACGACGAGGTCGAGCAGCGCGGTGCGGCTCATCACGAAGTGCAGGCCGTCCACCGCCATCAGTGCCCCGGCGAGGCAGCCCAGCAGGGTCGATCGGAACAGTCGGCGCCCGATGCGGCACAGCATCAGGACCGACAGCGTGCCCAGGGCCGCCGTCATGAAGCGCCAGCCGAAGGGGCCGAGGCCGAACATCCACTCGCCGAGGGCGATCACCCACTTGCCGGCCGGCGGGTGCGCGACGAAGGCCCCCGGGTCGGACAGCGGAACCACCTGGGGGCTGCCCAGGATCTGCGGATCGGCGACCAGGCGGTCCGGCCAACCGCCCTCGTAGCCGAGCCGCAGCAGGGACCAGGCGTCCTTGGCGTAGTACGTCTCGTCGAACACGACCGCCCGCGGACTGCCGAGCCGCCGGAAGCGCGGCAGCCCGGCGAGGAGCGTCACCAGCAGCGGCCAGCCCCAGGGCGACCAGCGTGCCGGCCGCCGCGCCGTCGCCGGGGACAGGCCGAGGGTGTGCCGCAACCGCGACCCGGGGTCGGGAAACGGCGCCGTCAGCCGGTCGTGCACGGAGAGGTGCGGGTGCGCGACGTACCCGACGCGGCGCAGCTGCCGTTCCCAGGGGCCCGGCGGGGGATCGAGCACCTGTCGCGGTGGGGCGGCGGAGGCGGTCGCGTTCTCGGGGATCACGTGGTGGGCCTTGTCCGGGTGGAGGGCGGGACGAGCGTGGGCCGGGTGCCCGGCGGCCGGCGGGGCGCCCCGCCGGCGGGCGATCTCACCCGACCGGACCGCCCGCACCCGGCCGCGGCGCCGGCCGGGTGACCGAGACCCGGCCCGGCCCCGTGACCGGCCCGGGCGTCGACCGGCGGTACGGCGCCGGCGCGCCTTCGGCGGGGGAGGCCGCACGGCCCGGCGAGGTCATGGTCACCGACTCGGCGGAGACGAGGGGACGCGGCCGGGGGCCGGCCGGCTCGCCCCGGGAGAGGGCACTCGGCAGGAGCAGCAGCGCGACGCCGAGGCCGGCGACGGTCAGCACCGACCCGGCGGCCGTCCATGCCGTCCGGGCCCGCTCCCGCGCACGTACGCCGGCGCGCAGGCGGTGCCGGTGGCGGTCCTCATACACCGCGTCCTCCTGCCCCTCGCGCATCATCCGCACCAGCTCCTGCTCGAAGCGATCCATGGTTCCCCTCCTCACTCGACCGGGCTGACCGTCTCGGCCAGCAGCTGCCGCAACCGTGCGACGCCACGGGAGGTGAGCGACCGGGCGGTACCCAGCGGGCACCCCAGCACCTCCGCGACCTGCCCCTCGGGCAGGTCCTGGTAGTAGCGCAGCACCACCGCGGCCCGCTGCCGCGCCGGCAGCAACGCCAGCACGGCCTCCAACCTGGTCCGTTCGTCCGCGTCCGCGGCCTCGTCCGCCCCACCGGGCGGGTCCGGCAGCCGGTCGGCGGGCTGCTCGCCCCACCAGCGGCGCCGTGCCGAGCGGGCCGCGGCGCGGGCCAGGATCGTGCGCACGTACGCCTCCGGTGCCTGCTCGGCCACCTTCGGCCAGGCGAGCCACAGCTTGACGAGCGCCTCCTGGAGCAGGTCCTCGGCCCGGTGCCGGTCCCCGCCGGTGAGCAGCCGCGCCAGGTGGAGCAGCACCGGCCAGCGGGCCGCCACGAAGCGGTCGAACTCGTCGGCCCGCGCCTGCCCCGTCACCCTTGACCCCTTGCCTCCCCGCCGAGCACGCCGGCCCCGGCCGCGGTCCCGCGGCGCCGGGGGCGGCGCGTGCGGTCGACCACGCGCGCCGCACGATCGCGGACGCGTCCCTGTACCCCTGATAAAGACGCTGGACCCCGCCCCGCTATGCACCCCGACCGTGTGTCCTGGGTCACACCGGGCCCGCCGGGGCCGTCCGGGATCACCCTTCTCGTGGCCGGCCGGGCCGCGAGCGTCGCAGTCAACGCCTCCGCGGCCCGGGCGACCGCGGCCGGGAGCGGAAACAGGACCGCCGGGGTCGGCTACGGCGTCACCACGGCGCCGCCGAAGGTCACGACGAGGTGGCCGTCCGAGGCGAACGACCACTTCAGGGCGCCGGTGTACGCGGAGCACCGGGATCCGTTCGTACCGGCCCAGAACTGGTTCGAGCTGTCGGCGTCACCGACGGTCTTGTCGTTCGACCCGCTGCCGCTGCGGCACGACGTGTTGTTCCGGTAGACCGAAGTGCCCTTGTCGAACGAGAAGTTGCGCTCGGCGTTGTCGACGCCGACGTTGTTCGACACCGCGATCGTGCCGGGGTTGCTGTTGTAGGTGAATCCGTGATGGCCGTTGTTGTAGGCGATGCTGCGCCGGACGACGTGGTTGACCGGGATGTCGTCGCCGCCGAGCTTGTAGCCGTTGCGGTCGCCGTTGGCGTTCACGGTGCCGTTGCTGAGGGTGCCGTTGCCGTAGGAGAGCGAGTCCTCGATGGTGACCGGGCCGATGGGACCGGTGTCGGTCTTGGTGTAGAGGTCCCAGCCGTCGTCGATGTTGTTGTGGGAGACGGTGTAGCGGAAGACGTTCCCCGTCCCGACGGTGAGCTTGGCGGCGAAGCCGTCCGCGTCCTCGCCGTCGGCGTCGGCGTTGTCGTGCGACTCCGAGCTCAGGACGAGGTTGTCGGACGGCCACTGGCCCTGGGGGGTGGTGGAGGAGATCCGCGAGATCTGCAGTCCCGAGTCGCGGTTGAAGCGCGTCACCGTGCGCTCGATGACGTTGTTGCTGCCGCCGACGAAGATCCCGTTGTCGCCGGCGCGTTCGACGACGATGCCGTTGATGCGCCAGTACGACGCGTTGAGGGCGAGGCCGCGGTTCGCCGGGTCCTCGGTCTGTGCCGCGAAGTTGAGCACCGGGGTCTCGCCGGGGTAGGCCGACAGCGTGGTGCGGGCACTGGACGTGCCGTTCCTGCCCTCGGGGATGGTGACGGTCTGTGCGTAGGAGTACGTCCCGCCGCGCAGGTAGATCGTCCCACCGGGGGTGACGCGGCTGATCGCCGAGGTGAGCGTGGTCGGGGCGGACTGCGTCCCGGCCGCGCCGTCGCTGCCGCCCGGCGCGACGTAGAGCGCGCTGCCCGACGGCGGCGGCGTGGTGGTGTCCGCCACCTCGACGTCGAGGTAGTCGATGTTCGGCAGGCCGGCGGCGGTGGTCGGGGTGAAGCGGATGGTGTTGCTGCCCGCGGTCACCGCAACGGTGAGCGTCTTCGTCACCCACGTGCCCCAGGTGCCGGTGCTCTCGAACGAGACCGTCGAGGCCGCCGATCCGTTCACGGTGAGGCCTGCGGGCCGGGCGGTGGTCGTCCCGTTGCCGAAGCGGACCTTCAGCGTGGCGGTGCCTGCGGCGGGGGCGTTCACGGTGAACTGGACGACGCCGCTGACGGCGTTGGTGCCGTTGCAGAACCCGCTGCCGGAGTAGCCGGCCCAGTCGGAGTCGACGGTCCCGGCGCAGGTGGCGGGGGAGCTCTCGGCCTCGTAGCGGGTGGTGGACGCGGCCTGCGCCGTGCCGGACAGCGTGACGAGGGCGCCGGCCAGGAGGCTTGCGGACGCGATCAATGCCCTGAGTTGCATCTGTCGTCTCCAGATGGGTCGGTTCGTCCGGCCGGGGTGGTCGGCGGGACGAGCGGTGGGGGAGCTGCGCGGTGGGGGCGGTCCGATCCGATCCCGCGCTCGGCACGGCCGTGCCGTACGGGGTGGGCGGGGAGCGGCGCGTGGGGTCGGTGCCGCTGTCGCGGTTCGAGGTGGGGAACGCGACGTGTTCGGATATGTGAACAGTGCGTGCGACCCGAATGTCACATCCGGGTGGGAAAGGTGCCCTCTCGGACCTTAGGGGGGCTACCGTGCACGCGTCAATAGACGTGTATCTGATTGTTGTTCATGTCCGTGAACACTTTGATTCGAGCCGCGGGCACCCCGACGCCCCTGCCCGAGCGCTCCGCGGCCGGACACGGACAAGCCCCGGCCGGATCACCGGCCGGGGCTTCCTCTCCCGGGACTTCGCACGCATGACGGCCGTACAGCCTGCACGACCGCACGACCGCACGACCGGGCGGCCCGACAGCCGGGCAGGCGCCCGCCCGAGGGGTGCGCCTCCCCACCGCCCGCAGGGCTCAGGCGGGCGGCTGGACGGTGGTGAAGAACCCGCCGAGCAGCCGGGCGTCGGCGCTGTCGGGGTCGAGTTCGCCGTGCTCGGCCGTCACCTCCGCCGCGTACGCCTCGGCGTCGTCCTGGGGCTCGTAGCCGAGCGCGCGGGCGGAGGTGAGGCTCCACCAG
Organism: Kitasatospora sp. NPDC057015; assembly: GCF_042673745.1. Classification (NCBI taxonomy): domain Bacteria; kingdom Bacillati; phylum Actinomycetota; class Actinomycetes; order Kitasatosporales; family Streptomycetaceae; genus Kitasatospora; species Kitasatospora sp. NPDC057015. The sequence goes on along the minus strand of NZ_JBHUSG010000015.1, from coordinate 22,672 downwards.
GCGCGGGTGTTGGCGCTGATGCCGTTGACGACGGTGTGGCCGACCTCCGGTGCGCTGAGGGCGGCGTGCACCAGCCGGGCGCAGTCGGCCGGGCTGAGCCAGGTGGACAGCATCCGGGGCGAGCGCGGCCGGGGGAAGCAGGAGCCGATCCGGATCGACACCGTCTCCACACCGTACTTGTCGGCGTAGAGCGAGGCCAGGCCCTCGCCGAAGACCTTGGAGAGCCCGTAGAAGGTGTCCGGCCGGGGGGTGACGTCGGTGCCGATCAGGCCCTCGCCGGTCAGCGGGGTGAAGCCGACGGCGTGGTTGCTGCTGGCGAAGACGACCCGCTTCACGCCCTCCAGCCGCACGGCCTCGTACAGGTGGTGCAGGCCCTCGATGTTGCTGCCGAGGACGGCGGCGAAGGTGTCCTCCAGCGAGATGCCGCCGAGGTGGACCACGGCGTCGACCCCGCGGACGGCCGCACGGACGGCGCCCGCGTCCCGCAGGTCGAAGACGAGCGCGTCCGCGGCGCCCTCGACCGGTCGCAGGTCGGCGAGCCGCAGCCGGTAGCCGTACGGGGGGAGCAGGTCGCGCAGCAGGGTGCCGACGCCGCCGGCCGCGCCGGTGAGCAGGATGGTCCGGGTCATCACAGTGTCCTGACGGTGTGGGACTTGATGTGGTCGAGGTCGAGATCGTCGCCCAGGCCCGGGCGGAGCGGGAACCGCACCACACCGTCGGCGTCGATCGCGTCGATCACGGAGTTCAGGTGCGGCGGCACCTCGTCGAAGTCGAACTGCGGGTGCAGCAGCCCGCGTTCGTACCAGCGGCCGTTGGTGCCGGCGCCGAGCAGGGCGAGGTTGCCGGAGCCGTTGCCGTGCACCTCGCAGTCCATGTTGAAGGCTTCGGCGAGGTGCAGGGTGCGGACGGCGGGGGTGATGCCGCCGACGTCGGTGGTGCCGGTGCGCAGGATGTCGCAGGCTCCGGAGGTGACCCACTCGGCGCGGGTGAAGTTCTTGCCCCATGCCGTCTCGGGGCCAATCACCGGGATGTCGAGCTGGTCGGCGAGCCAGCGGTAGGAGGAGATCGATGCCTCCTCCATCGGCTCCTCGTACCAGTAGTAGTCCAACTCCTGCAGCGCGCGGCCGAGTCGCAGCGCCTCGGTGCGGGAGTACCAGTGGTTGGCGTCCAGCATCAGGTCGATGTCCGGGCCGACCGCCTCGCGGACGGCGGTGCAGGCGGCGATGTCCAGGGCCACCGACGGCGCTCCCGGCACCGGCGGCATCCAGGTGTGCAACTTGATGGCCCGGTAGCCCTGTTCGACGAGCTGGACGGCGAAGGCGGCGAAGTCCGCGGGGGTGGCGAGGCCACCCGCAGTGGTGTCGCCGCACATGGTGGAGGCGTAGGCGGGGGCGCTGCTGCGAGCGCCGCCGAGCAGCTTCCAGACGGGCAGGCCGGTGCGGTGGCCCGCCAGGTCCCACAGCGCGAGGTCGACGAAGCCGAGCGCGCGGTCGGTGAGGCCGCCGTGGGCGCCGCGCTGGCGGCGGGCCAGCGACGTCCAGAGCCGTTCGCGCTCCAGCGGGTCCCGGCCGATCAGCGCCGGGCGGATGTGCTTGTCGAGCACGGCGGTGCGCAGGTGGTCGGGCTGGACGAGGACGCGGCCGGCGGCGCCGTCGGTGTCGGTGACGGTGAGGAGCGCCTCCTGCACCTCGTGCGCGGGGGAGGGGTGGCGGTGTCCGTGCGGGTCGACGGCCGTCCGGGCGACGGTCGTGAACAGCGACACCTCGATGCGTTCGATCGTCGGGGTCATCCGGCTCACCCGTTCTTGGACTTGTAGTCGGCCTGGGCCTTGCTGAGGGCGTCCGCCACGCTCTTGGCGAAGTCGGCGGCGGACATCTTGCCGAGCAGGACCTTCTGGAAGGCGGGCTCGGCGTCCGTCTTGGTGATCTTCGAGTACTGCGGGAGGTAGACCGGCGGCTGGACGAGCTTGGTGCCGGACGCGTTGAGGAGGTCGCCGGCCTCCTTGGTGATGCCCGACTTGGCGTACCACTCGTCGGCGTACGCCTCGGTGTTGGCGGGGATCTGGCCGACGTTCTCGTTCCAGTAGCTGTTGGAGGCGTGCGAGTCGAGGAACTCGATGAACTTCCAGGCCTCCGCCTGGTGCTTGGAGTTCTTGAACAGGCCGAAGCCGTCGACGGGGTTGGCCAGCACGCTGGTGCCGTCAGGGCCGGCCGGCAGCAGGAATCCCGCGACCTTGTCGCCCAGTGCGGTCTTGACGTCCTTGGTGGAGCCCAGGTTGTGGTGCACCATCATCACCTGGTTGGCCTGGAACTGGGCGAGCATCTGCGGGTAGGCGTTGGAGACGTCGGCCTCGGGTGTGGTGGTCTTGTACTGCGCGGCGATCTTCTCGATCAGCGCGACGTTCTTCGGGTCGTCGACCGTGGACTTCCCGCTCGCGTCGAACATCTCGGCCACCCCGGAGTAGGCGTAGGCCTCCGAGAGCACCTGGAAGCCGGCGCCGGAGCCGCCGCGGATGGTGAAGCCGTACTGGTTCGCACCCTTGTCGGTCAACTTGGCGGCGTCGGCGAACAGTTCGTCCCAGGTCTTCGGTGCCGCGAGCCCGGCCGCCTTGAACTTGTCGGCGCGGTACCAGATGACGTCCTGGTTGCCGGAGGACGGCAGCTGGAACAGGCCCTTGCCGCCGCTCGCGGCCTTCGAGGTGGCGAGGAAGTTGGCGGCGAGCTTGCCGTTCAACGAGCTCTTGGCGTACAGGTCGTCGAGCGGGGCGAGCGCCTTCTGCGCGGTGAGCGAGGCGAGCAGCGCGGTGGTGACGCCACCGACGTCCGGGGTGCTGCTGGAGGCGATCGCGGTGTTGTACTTCTCGGCGACCTCGGAGCTGGTGACGCCGACGTACTTGACGGTGATGTTCGGGTTGGCCTTCTCGAACTCGTCGATCAGGTGCTGGAACAGCGGCGTTCTGGCCGGGCCGGCGTTGTTGTCCCAGTAGGTGATGGTGACCTTCGCGCCGCCGCCCGAGTCGGCTGACGATCCGGTGGAGCTGCAGGCGGTCAGCAGCCCGAGGGCGGCGAGGGCGGCGGCGGTGGTGCGCAGGATGCTGGACATGAGGGGGTCCTGACGTGTGGGTGACGGGTGGGGTGCTCGGTCGGCGCGTCGGGTCGGCGCGTTGGGTCGGCGCGTTGGGTCGACGTGCTCGGTCGACGTGCTCGGTCGGCGTGCTCGACCGGGGGTGAGCCGGGTGGTGCTCAGCCCTTGACGGCGCCGGCGCTCATGCCCTGGACGAGGTACTTCTGGACGACCGCGAAGACCAGGACGACGGGGACGGCGGCCACCACCCCGCCGGCGGCCAGAGCCCCGAAGTCGACGGTGTTCTCGCCGATCGTGGTCTGCAGTCCGACCGGGACGGTCTGCAGCTCCGGGTCGTTGAGGAACATCAGGGCGAAGAGGAAGTTGTTCCAGCTGCCGATGAACGCGAAGGAGCCGACGGCGACGATCCCCGGGCGCAGCAGCGGCAGTACGACGGCGAGGAAGGCGCGGATCCGGCCGCAGCCGTCCACCATCGCGGACTCCTCCAGCTCGACCGGGACGTTCCGGACGAAGCCGCTCATCAGGATCATCGCCAGCGGCAGTTGGAAGGTGCTCTCGGCGATGATCAGGCTCCATCGGGAGTTGATCAGGTCGAGGGTCTGGAAGATGTTGAAGAGCGGGATCAGCATCATCGCGCCCGGCACGAACTGCGTGCAGAGCAGCGCGAGCATGAACAGCCGCCGGCCGCGGAACTCGAACCTGGCGAGGGCGTAGCCGCCCATCAGGGCGAAGAAGGTGACGAACAGCAGCGTCAACAGGGCGATCCACACGCTGTTCTGGAAGTAGACCCGGAAGCCCATGTCGTTCCAGACCGTGCCGAAGTGCTCCAGCGTGAGCGGCCAGGGCAGCAGCGAGGTGGAGCCGGCCGGCCGCAGGGCGAACAGCAGCATCCAGTAGAAGGGGACGACGGTGAAGACCAGGTAGAGGCCGAGCGGGAGGAACAGCCGCAGGAACCTGCTGCCCCGCTCGCCCCGGCGGGCGGCGGCCGGTGGGAGGACGGCGGTGGCGGTGGTCACGGCGGGGCTCTCCACGGGTGCGGTCCGGTCAAGGGGGGCGTGCTGCAGGCCGGTCACCGCTGCCGTCCGAACTTGCTCAGCCGCAGGTAGAGCACCGAGCAGAACAGCAGGATCACGAACGCCGCCGTGGTGAGCGCCGAGCCGTACCCGAAGTCGTAGGACTTGCGGGCGAGTTGCGCGACGTACAGCGGGAGGCTGGTGGTCGCGCCGGCCGGGCCGCCGTTGGTCAGGGTGTACAGCAGGTCGACGTTGTTGAACTCCCAGACCGAGCGCAGCAGCGTGGCCAGCACGATCGCGTCGCGCAGGTGCGGGAGCGTGACGTGCAGGAAGCTGCGCACCCGGCCGGCGCCGTCGATCGAGGCCGCCTCGTACAGCTCCTTGGGCACGGACTGCAGGTCGGCGAGGATGAGGATGGCGAAGAACGGTACGCCGCGCCAGAGTTCGGCGACGACGGCGGCGCCGAACACGGTGTCGGGGTTGCCGAGGACGGAGGTGCCGGCGTTGCCGACGCCGATCTCGGAGAGGTAGTGGAAGACGCCGGTGGCGGGGTTGTAGAGCAGCATCCAGATGCTGGTGGTCAGCACGCCCGAGACGGCCCAGGGTGAGAAGACCAGCGCGCGGGCCATCGCCCTGCCGACGAAGGTCTCGTTGACGATCAGTGCCAGGGCGAGACCGAGCAGCAGTTGCAGCAGGACTTCGGCGAAGACCCACTTGGCGGAGAACGCCAGGCTGCTCCAGAAGCGTTCGTCGCCGAACATCGTCCTGAAGTTGCCGAGGCCGACGAAGGCGTCGTCGTACGGTTCGTTGACCACGTGGTGCTGCAGTGCGTAGTAGACGACGCTGCCCACGGGGACGAGCAGGAAGACCGCGAGCAGCAGCACGGTCGGGGCGATGAGTGCGTACGGGGCGAGGGCCCTGCGCAGGCGGGGCCCTCGTTGCCCGGTGGGTGGTGGCCCGACGGCGGGCGGCCTGACGGTGGTCCTGTCGGCGAGAGCCACGGTGAGCTCGCCTCCTCTCGGGCCGGTTCCACGGGTGCCGGGGCCCCGACGGCGGGGGTCCCGGCAGCGGGAGTCGGCAGCTCGGCACGGCGAAGTGCGGTGGGGGCAGGGGGTGTGACGGTGTCTCGGGGAGGCCGCTGCCATGAAGGCGACACGAAGGCGACACGCTCATGGACAGAGTTCACATGCTTGGACACCCTAGGTTTGCGCTGTCCCGCCGTCAACCCCCTGATACAGCCCGGGAAATCCGCGGAATCGAGGGCGCTTTGGCCAGTTCGGCGTTCACGGATGTGTCCAGCGGTCAGAATGATGTATAACGCTGAGACCCCCAGAAACCCCTCCACCCTCCACCGAGTCCCGGAGAGCACCCGCCATGCCAGAAATCGTCCCGCCCCTCGTCGACCGCCTCGACGGCCTCCTCTTCTTCCCCGTCACCGCCTTCGGGCCCGACGGCGGCATCGACGTCCCCACCTTCCGGGCCCATGTCAGGTCCCGCATCGACCACGGCGCGGTCGCCGTCTTCGCCGCCTGCGGCACCGGCGAGTACCACGCGCTGGGCCTCGACGAGTACGAGAGCGTCGTCGCCGCCGCCGTCGAGGAGGCGGCCGGCGCCGTCCCCGTGGTGGCCGGCGTCGGCCACGGCACCGCCCTCGCCCTGGAGTTCCTCGCCCGCGCGGAGCGCGCCGGCGCCGACGGCGTGCTGGCCATGCCGCCCTACCTGGTCACCCCCTCGCAGGAGGGCCTGCTGCGGCACTACACCGCGCTCGCCGAGGCCACCGAGCTGGAGATCATCGTCTACGCGCGCGACAACGCCGTGTTCGACCCGGACACCGTCGTCCGGCTCGCCGAGGTCGACAACATCGTCGGATTCAAGGACGGCATCGGCGACCTCGACCGGATGCAGCGGATCGTCAGCGCCGTCCGCACCGCCCGTCCCGGCCTGCCGTTCCGCTACTTCAACGGCCTGCCGACCGCCGAACTCACCGGCCTCGCCTACCGGGGCATCGGCATCACCCTCTACTCCTCGGCGGTCTTCTGCTTCGCCCCCGACCTCGCCCTGGCCTTCCACAAGGCGCTCGGCAGCGGCGACGACGACACCGTGAACCGCCTGCTGGACGGCTTCTACCGGCCGCTGGTCGAACTGCGCAACCAGGGGCGCGGCTACGCCGTCTCGCTGGTCAAGGCCGGTGTGCGGATGGACGGCCTCGACGTCGGCGGCGTCCGCTCCCCGCTCACCGAGGCCGCGCCCGAGCACATCGCGCAGCTCGCCGCACTCCTGGAGCGGGCCCGCACCCTGATCTGACCAGGACCGCCCGTGGGCGCCGGGCCCCGGCGCCCACGTTCCCTCCGATCCAGTCCAGGAGAACCGGCCGTGCGCAGCTCCGCCTTCCTCTACCCCTGGGACGTCGTGGGCGACCCCGGCGCCCCGCGGCGGCTCGCCGCGCTCGGCGTCCGGCAGGCCACCCTCGCCGCCGCCTACCACTCCACCCGGGCGCTCACCCCGCGCCACCCGGACACCCGGATCGTCACCGCCCGGCACTCCGCCGTCTACTACCGGCCCGAGCCGGCCCGCTGGCGCGGGCGGGCACTGCGCCCGTACGAGCAGGGCTGGGTGCCGGGCGCAGATCCGTTCGAGGCCGCCCGGTCGGCCCTGGCGGAGGCCGGGATCGATGTCCACTCCTGGGTGGTGCTCGCCCACAACTCGCGTCTCGGCGACGAGAATCCGCGCATCGCGGTGCGCAACGCCTACGGCGAGCGCTACCCCTGGGCGCTCTGCGTCGCACAGCCGGAGGTGGTCGAGTACGCCGCGCTGCTGGCGGCCGAGGCCGCCGTGCGGCCGGGGGCGGGCGGCGTGGAGCTGGAGTCCTGCGGCTGGTACGGACTCGCGCACCTGCACGCCCACGACAAGATCGCCGGTGTGCCGCTCGGCCCGGTCGGGCAGTACCTGATGTCGCTGTGCTTCTGCCCGGCGTGCGAGCGCGGCTACGCCGCGGCCGGCGCCGACCCCGCCGCGCTGCGGGTCGCCGTCCGGGCGGTGTTGGAGCCGCTCTGGCGCGGGGGCGCGGAGCCGTCCGGCGGCAGCGAGCAGGAACGGATCGCGGCGCTGCTGGGCGACGACCTGGCCGCCGCGGCGCTCGCCCACCGCACGGCGGCGGCGTACGCGTTCCAGCGGACGGCGGTCGAGGCCGTCCGGGCCGTCGCCGGGCCCGGGTTCCGGATCCTGCTGCACGCCGATCCGCAGGCGCACCACAGCGGTCCCAACTGCGGCGTGGAGGTGCCCCGGGTCATGGAGTTCGCGGACGGCCTGGTCGTCCCGGCGCCCCTGGCCTCCGGTGCGGCGGCGCTGATGCCGGCCCGGTCCGTGCTGGCGGCGAACCTCGGCATCATCGCGGGCGCCGGCGGCGACCCGGCGGGCCTCCACGTCCCCGAGGGAGCCACCGAACTCCGCCTCTACCACGCCGGGTTGGCCTCCGACGAGGACCTGCGGAAGGCGGCCGCCGCGCTCCGCGCCCTCGGCTGACGGGCGCCCCGCCGCCCGCCGGCCGGGAGCGGCGGGGCGCCCGTCAGGCCGCCGGCGGCCAGTGCAGCTCGGCGTCCGCGATGTGCCGGTCGCCGAGGCGGCGCAGGCTGCCGGGCGGCAGCAGGTGCCGGTGCTGCAGCTCACGGGCGATCAGACGGGCGACCTCGATCGCACCGTGGGCCTGGAAGTGCGTGTTGTCCGCCACGCCGTCCGGGTAGGTGGGGAGTTCGCCGGCGGCGGACCAGAGGAAGTACTCCTTGCTCGCCTCCGCCCCCAGCGCCTCCCAGCGGGCCAGGCTCAGCGCCTGGAGGTCGATCAACGGCACCCGCTCCCGGCTCGCCAGGTCCCGCATGGCCTGCGGGTAGCGGCCGTGCGAGGCGTACGCGTGCCCGGCGGCGTCGAAACGGCGGCGTTCGACCGGGGTGACGAGTACGGGCAGGGCGCCGCGGCGGCGGGCGCCCTCGACGTAGCGGCCCAGGTACTCCTGGTAGGTGGTGTACGGATCGGTGCCCCGGGCCGGGTCACCGGTCTTCTCGTCGTTGTGCCCGAAGGAGACCAGCAGGCGGTCGCCCGGGCCGACGTCCTCCAGCAGCGCGTCCAGCAGCCCCAGGTCCGCGAAGCTCTTGGAGCTCGCTCCCGAGAGGGCGCGGTCGTCGACGGTGAGCCGGGAGGCGGTGAACACCGGCAGGGCCTGGCCCCAGCCCGCTCTGGGCGCGAGGTCGGCGGCGTAGACGGAGGCGGTGGAGTCGCCGGCCACGAAGACCGTGGTGCGGCGCGGCGCCGCCTCGGCCCGGGTGCCGGGGAGTGCGGCGAGCAGCGGCAGGGCGGCGGCCGCGGCGGCGAACCGGCGGCGGCTGTGACTGGTCATGGATCGGTCTCCGATTCGCTGGGGTCGGTCAGGCCCACGGCGTCCAGCCGTCGGTGCCGGTCAGGTAGCTCTCGCGGGTGTGCAACGCCGCCTGTTCCCTGCTGAGTTGGGGTCGCTCGGCCGGTACGGTGATCGCCGCGCCAGGGCCCTCGTTGGCGTACTCGGCGAACCGCTGCTGCTGCCAGGGGTAGGCGGCGGACATGTCGGTGTAGGGCGCCGGCGCATGGATGCCCGCGCCGATCCTGCTCCGGCGGACCGTCAGCATCGGATGGGCGGTGGGGTCACTGCTCGGCACCCACGGGCGGGCGAGCCGGAAGGCGCCCGGGGCCGCCGTACTGGTGAAGGCGCAGTGCTGTGCCAGGAACCCGCGCGGGTTGGCACGGGCCGTGCTGGGTGCGAACACGAAGCCCTGCGGGGTGAAGGTCACGTCCCGTTCCAGGGTGCGCAGTTCGCAGTGGTCCAGGACGGCGGTGGCGCGGCCGAAGACGAAGTCGACGTCCCCCTCGACGTAGCAGTGGTCGAAGTACTGCCGGGCGAAGGCGGACAGGTTGGCCGAGTCCGCGTAGAGGGTGTCCTGGTGGCCGAGGAAGCGGCAGTGGTGGAAGGCGCAGCGGTCGCCCGTGACCTTGACGGCGACGGCCTGGGTGGCGGTGACGGTGGGATTCGCGGCGCGCAGCCAGTCGTTGGCGAAGGTGAGGTGGCGGGCGGTGAGGCCGTCGGCCTGGAGTGTGACGGTCGCGCTGCCCGTGGTGCCGTAGGTGCCGCCGCCCGGCTTCGGGGTGCCGGCCGCGGTGTCCAGCACGATCACGGTGTCGGCGGCCCGGCCGGTCGCGCCGAGCAGGGTCAGGGACGGGCGCGACGGCGGGACGAGGACCCGCTCGCGGTACGTTCCGGCGGCGAGCACGATCACGCCGCCGCCCGCCGGGCTGCTCGCGTCGACGGCGGCCTGGAGGGTGCGGTGGTCGCCCCGGCCGCCCGGGTCGACGTACAGGGTCAGGGAGTTGAGGCGGGCGGCCGGTGTGCCGTACGGGCCGAAGAGCCGTCTGGTGGCGGCTCCGGCGGGGGTGGCCAGAGCGGTGGTGAGCGCGGCGGTGGTGCCGAGCAGGAGGGTGCGGCGGGGTAGGGGCACGGCGGTTCTCCCTGGTGGTGGCGGGGCTCCCGGGCGGCGGTCGGGCGCGGGGTGCCGGTCGGGGCCGGGCGGGGAGGAGCGGGCCCCGGCGCGGGGGGGGGCGCGCCGGGGCCCGCGGAACGGAGGCAGGGGAGCGGTGGAGGTGGAGCGGATCAGATGCGGCCGGCGCCGGCCCTGGCGGTGACCAGCCCGGGGACGGCGCAGGCGGGCGACACCTGGGCGCGCAGGGTGGGCGTCCACCCCGCGCCGGCGGCGAGCGGCTTGGTCGGATTGGCGGTGTTGAACGCGCCGATCAGGTCGGTGACCCTGCCGTTGACGAGGTTGCCGGAGTCGGTCAGCGCGGTACCGCCCCAGTTGTAGATCAGCTTGGCGGCGGCGATGTCGGCGGGCAGCTTGAAGTAGTTGGCCTCGGCGACGATCTGCGAGGACTTGCCGACGCCGAAGGCGTACTCGAAGTCCCCGGACTTGGGCGTGTAGTAGTTGTTGTAGACGTCGACCTGGCCGAAGCGCACCCGGGGCGAGCGCTGGACGGTGTTCTGCCAGAAGTTGTGGTGGAAGGTGACCCGCAGGTGGCCCGCGTCGACGGTCGAACTGTCGCTGCTGCCGACCAGGTTGGTCTTGTCGTGGTCCTTGAAGACGTTCCAGGACGCGGTGACCAGGTCGGCGCCCTTGGTGATGTCCAGCTGGCCGTCGTGGACCTGGTACGGCCGGTCGAAGTAGAGCGGCTGGGCGGCGTCCTGGTTGGCGCCGTCGGTGAAGGTGTTGTGGTCCACCCAGACGTGGGTGGCGTTGTAGAGCGCGACGGCGTCGTACAGCGAGTTCCAGTTGCCGGTGGCGCCGTCGGTCGGGTCCCACTGCGGGAAGCAGTCGGCGGCGTCCTCGACGGTGAGGTTGCGGATGATGACGTTGTCGACGTTCTTCACCACCAGGCCGCCGCCGAGCAGCCGGCCGCCGTGCACGCCGACGATCGTGGTGTTGGAGCCCACGTTGATCTGGACCTTCTCGCCCTGGAGCTTCGCCGAGGCCGCGCGGGCGTCCTCCTGGGCACCGGACGGCTCCGTCGCGGTGCCCCAGACCGCGGGGTCGTACGCGGCGAGGTAGGCCGCCAGCGAGTACCCGTCGGTGCTGTAGTCCTGGCAGCTCAGGTGCCCGGCGGAGTCGTCGGAGTTGAGGTCGATGGTGCCCGAGATGTAGATGATCTTCGGGATGGCGTTGGAGCCGTTCGTGGCGTTGCCGCCGCCGAGTGCGGCGACCAGCTGGGCCCGGGTCCGGACCGTCACGGTGTGCGCGGCGTCGGCCTGGGAGCCGCCGGTGGTGCCGGTGGTGGCCGAGGCCCAGCCGTCGTTGGGGGCGAGCACGGCGCGGCCGGGGCCGGAGCCGGTTGCAGCGGCGCCGGGGGCGGAGACGACGGCGAGGCCGAGGCACAGGACGGTCGCGGTGAGCAGGGTGCCGGCCGGCCGGATCGATCGGGAGACGCGCATGGGTGGGCTCCTCGTCCTGGGAGTGCGGCGCTTGGCGCAGGGCGCGCGCTGGTGGGGGAGCGGCGCGCGGGCGGGCGCACCGGGAGGGGATGCGCGGCGAGGCGCCGCCGTCAGGTTCACAAGTATGAATCCTGATCGCATCCATGGCCGGACACTAGAGAGCGGGGCGCGGCCTTGTCAATAAGTCCGGCGGGCATGCAAACGGCGGCGCCCCGCACGCGGAGTGCGGGGCGCCGCCGGAGGGTGACGGTTCGTCAGAGGTGTCGGGTGGCCAGGGTGAGCCGGTCGCGGGCGTCCAGCAGCGCGTCCCGGATCATCTGCTCGCGGCCGGGCGTCAACCGGGCGATCGGCACCGACACGCTCACCGCGTCCCGCGCCGGGCTGCGGTACGGGATCGCGGTGCCGAAGCAGCGCAGGCCGAGCGTGTTCTCCTCGCGGTCGACCGCGTAGCCGCGCTCGCGGATCCCGTGCAGCTCCTCGATCAGCTTCTCGCGGTCCGTGTGGGTGTGCTCGGTCAGCGGCTCCAGCTCGGCCGGCAGCAGCCGGCGGACCTGCTCGTCGGTGTGGGTGGCCAGCAGCGCCTTGCCGTGCGAGGTGGAGTGGGCCGGCAGCCGCCGTCCGATCCGGGTGAACGGGCGCAGGCTGTGCTGGGACTGGCGGGTCGCCAGGTAGACCACGTTGGTGCCGTCCAGGCGGGCCAGGTGGATGGTCTCCGAGGTGTCGTCGGCCAGTCGGTCGAGCGTCGGCCTGGCCGCCGCCACCACCTCGTCGCCGTCGATGTACGAGGTGCCGACGAGCAGCGCCCGCACCCCGATGCCGTACCGGGTGCCGGTCGCGTCCGTCTCCACCCAGCCGAGTTCGACCAGGGTGCGCAGCAGCATGTAGAGGCTGCTCTTCGGGTATCCGGTCTGCTCCTGCACCTCGGTGAGGCTGTGCATGCCGGTGTGCCCGGCGAAGTACTCCAGGAGCTCGACGGTGCGCACGGCGGACTTCACCTGCGCACCGGTGCCGGCGCCCGGGCTGGTCGGTGTGGTCATGCCCTTGACCCCCTTTGTCGCGCGGCGTATCGTCCCGCGAGTTCAACGAGTTGTATGGCGTTCAGCATACTGAACAAATGCATGGTGTGTGGACACTGTGGCACAGACCACTCGCAGGGCCCTCCCCGGGCCCCGGAGCGGACGCTACCGGACCGCCACCCCGATGAGGAGGCCTGCGCCGTGACCACCGAAACCGCCTCGACCACCCGGCCGGCGACAACCGAGCCCGCGCCCGTGTGGAGCACCGACCCGCGCACGGGCGAGCACCGCGCGCAGGTGGCCGTCGAGGCCGGCTCGTCCGACGTGGACCGCGCCGTACGGGCCGCCGCCGGCGCCGCCCACGCACTGGCCGACCGGCCGCTGCGCGCCGCCCTGCTACGAGCCGCCGCCGACCACCTGGAGCGCGCCGCCGACGAGGTGATCGCCGTCGCCGACGCGGAGAGCGCCCTCGGAGCGCCCCGGCTCGCCGGGGAACTGGCCCGCACCACCTACCAGTTGCGCGAATTCGCCGGGATCGTCGAGGAGGGCGCCTACCTCGACGTGGTGATCGACCACGCCGACCCCGCGCTCGGCCGCCCCGATCTGCGCCGGATCCGCACCGGGCTCGGTGTCGTCGCCGTGTTCGCCGCGAGCAACTTCCCGCTCGCCTTCAGCGTGCCCGGCGGCGACACCGCCAGCGCCCTCGCGGCCGGCTGCCCCGTCGTCGTCAAGGCCCACCCCGACCACCCCGCCACCGGCGAACTCTGCGCCCGACTGCTGCGCACCGCGGCCGCCTCCGTCGGCCTGCCCGAGGACGTGGTCTCCCTGCTGCACGGGTTCGACGCCGGGCTCGCGCTCGTCCGCCACCCGCTCACCGCCGCCGTCGGCTTCACCGGCTCCGTCCGCGGCGGGCGCGCCCTGCACGACATCGCGGCGGCCAGGCCCCGACCGATCCCGTTCCACGGTGAACTCGGCAGCCTCAACCCGGTGGTGGTCACCCCGGCCGCCGCAGCCGGCCGAGCCGCCGAGATCGGCGCCGGCCTCGCCGCCTCCTTCACCCTGGGCAACGGCCAGTTCTGCGTGAAGCCGGGCCTGGTGCTCATCCCCGCGGGCGAGGCCGACGGCAGTGTGCTGGAGAAGGCCGTGGTCGAGGCCGCCGGCCGGGCCCCGGCCGCCCCGCTGCTCGACGGCCGGATGCGTACGGCGTTCCTGGCCGGCGTCCGCGAACGGGCCGCACTGCCCGACGTCGAGGAACTGCTCGCCGCGGTCGAGGCGCCGACCACGGACACGCCGCTCGCCGTCCGCCCCGGCGTGCTGGCGGTGCCCGCCCAGCTGCTCGCCGCCGACGGCCCGCACGCGCTGCTGCTGGAGGAGTGCTTCGGCCCGGTCACCGTACTGGCCCGCTACCGCGACCCGGCCGAGCTGGCGGTCGTGCTCGCCCGGTTGGACGGAAACCTCACCGCCACCGTCCAGTTCGCGGCCGACGAGCGCGGTGAGGACGCCGCCGCACTGCTGCGCAGCCTCGTCCCGCTGGCCGGCCGGATCGTGGCCGACGGCTGGCCGACCGGTGTCGCCGTCGCCCCCGCCATGCACCACGGCGGGCCCTACCCCGCCTCCACCTCGACGTCGACCTCGGTCGGCGCGGGCGCGATCGGACGCTGGCTGCGGCCGGTCAGCTACCAGACCGTCCCGCAGGAACTCCTGCCGGCCGAGCTGCACGACGGCAACCCGCTGGGCGTACCGCGGCGGGTGGACGGCCGCCTGGAGCACGGCCGGTCGGCGCGGTGATCCCGATCACGGACCCTGCGGGGGCAGAGGAGGGATCCGGGTAGAGGGGGAAGGGGGTGTGGTCGGCCGGTCCCGCCGCTCGGCTGAGGGATCCGACGCGTCGTTCCCCCGGTTCGTTCCGGGCGCCGCCGCGTCGTCCTCGCCGAAGGCGGGGTCCGCCCGTCGGCCGGGAGGGTCGGACGTGCTAGAAATCCCTGGTGGACGTTCCCCCCGAGCCTTCGACCCTGCGCGTCTTCGTGGCGCTGGCACCGCCCGACGACGCCAAGGACGAGCTGGCCCGGGCCCTGCAGCCCGTCTACGCCGGGTACCCGCAGCTGCGGTGGAACCGGATCGAGGACTGGCACATCACCCTGGCCTTCCTCGGCGAACTGCCCTCCACGGCGGTGCCCCTGCTGCGATCGGTGCTGGCCGGCCGGGCCGCGTCGCACCCGGCCCTGCAGCTGGGCCTGCGCGGGGGCGGCCACTTCGACGAGCGACTGCTGTGGAGCGGGATCGACGGGGACCTGGAGGGACTGCACCTGCTCGCCGCCGACGTCCGCGACCAGGTCAGGTCCTGCGGGATCGAGTTCCGCGACCGCCCGCTGCGCCCCCATCTGACCCTGGCACGCTCCCGTCGCGACGATCCCACCAGCGTGCCGCAGGCCGCGGCCGCCCTCACCGGGTTCGTCGGCCGCCCGTGGCGCACCGAGCGTCTCCACCTGGTCGGCAGCAACTTCGGCCGCGGCCCCGGGCCGATCCACTACCGCGACATCGAGGCGTGGCCGTTGGGCACGGCGGTCCGGGGCGAGGGCACTCCCGCCGAGTCGTAGCCCACCGTGGGCACCCCGCTCGCCGCTGGCTGTGCCCGCCGCTCGGTGGGGCGCGGCGGGCCGGGAGCGTCGCCGGCGCCCTGAACTGGGTGCCGCGGAACCCGCCTTCGATGAGGGCTGCTCGTGGATCACTTCCAGGTGATGCCCTCGTCGAGGGTGTAGGGGTCGTCCCAGTATGTGACGGCCGCGACCCTGGAGCTCGTGGGGGACATCACCGGTATGCAGAATTCGGCGGACTTGCCGTTGGTGAACTCGCTGGGCAGCGAGCCGTCGGAGCACTTGGCGAAGGTCCCGAAGACCATCAGGGCCGGTGCCTTGGTGCCGTTCGCGAGCAGGCCGCTGATGTGGCTGAGGTTGGAGAACGAGAGGTCGGCGTCGCTGATGTTGGTGACCTTGTAATGGATGTAGTACGGCACCAGGCCCTTGGTGTTGTCGTCGAGCCTCAGCGAGGCGAGGTCGGTCGGGTCGGCCTTCTCTATCGAGGTGACCGTGAGCGCGATGGCGCCCTCGGAGCCTGCGAACGAGAACGGCAGCCGGACGGCGTCGCCGATCTTGACGGTGGTGCCCGGGGCCGGGCCGGAGACGGCCGGTGCCGGGGCGGCCGAGGGACTCGTCGGTGCGGCCGCCGTGATCGAAGGGGCCGTGGTGACCGAGGGGGCCGTGGTGACGGGCGCGCTGCTCGCAGTGGCGGTCGGGGTGGCCGCCGGAGTGGTGGAGGGCGCGGAGGTTGCGGTCTCCACCGCGGACCCGCCGCCGCTGCAGGCGGCCAGGGTGAGTGTGCCGACCGCGGTCAGGCAGGCCAGGACCGTCGTGCGGCGACTTCTCTCGATGGGCTTCACGTGACATCCCCCGTTCGCGCGGGCCACGCGATCGTGACCCTCCTGAGGGATCTTCATAGCGTAGCCAGTGAGGCGGGCGCCACCTCGATGTCGGCCCAATTCCCGGATGGTGAGGGACAGTCATTTCCAGCCTTCCAGCCTTCCAGCCTTCCAGCCTTCCGGCGGAGGTGTCCTGTTCCAGCTTCTGGGCCGTCCGGCCGGCACCTCGCCGGGGGGATGATGCTCTTTTGGATGTCGAGCAGCGGTGGTGAGCCGCTCAGCGGTGATGCTTGGGGTGCGGGGTGCGGGGTGCGGGGTGCGGGGTGCGGGGTGCGGGGTGCGGTCAGGACCTGGTAGACCTCTCGGGCGATGAACCGCTTGAGGCAGCGGATGATCTCCTTCTTCGAGAGGCCTTCGGTCGCGCTACGGACCGCCCCCCAGCACTCTCGAACTGCGACTCCTCGAAGCTGACCCAGTACTCCAGCTCAGAGCCACACTGGTCGAAGGGCAAGTCTTCGACGTGCCCCTCTGGTGTGCTGCGCAGTCGATCGGATCGGGTCGTCCGGTTGGCGATCAGTGACGCGATGCGGGACCGGCTGGAGCCGTTGATGCCGATGGGCGGCTACGGCGAGATCCTCTGCCCGGCCGCTCGGGACACCACCAGGCCTGGCATTCGAGGCGGCCGATGGATCGAACGAGACATGGTGCGCCGCCCGGCAAAGGGCTACGAGTGGGCCACGACCTCGCCGGCTGTGATCTGGGGAGGGGTGGGGAGCAGGTCAGCGAGGTGCTCCCGTACGAAGCCGGCCGCGCTGTCGGTCGACTCCTCGGCGCCGGCGCGGTCCTGGAAAACACTCGTCGACACCATCACCGAGTTCCCGGCGTCGACCCAGTAGTAGGCCACGAAGCCTCGGACCTGGCGCAGGAGCGGTACGAACCCCTCGTGTACCCGGCGTCCCGCCTCGGCCGGATCGATGACCCCTTCGTACCGCCGAACCACTGCGTACATTGCTGCTCTCCTCACTGGGGTGCTGCGTCGTCGTCTGTGTAGGCGGTCTACCCGTCGTGGGACGTGCGGGGGCACGCGACGCGCGTGGAAGTCACCGGATGGGGACCGCCCGGGGATCCGAACGGCGGTCTCCTACGACGAGGAGGCCGGGCGACGGGGAGAGCGTGACGCGTCCTGGCCGCCGCCGCGCTGTCAGCGGCCGGCCAGGTGGTGGGAGGTGCGCTCGACCTCTCTCAGCTGGATGGTGGTCAGGCCGCGGGCCTCCCAGATGACCGCGGCCACGTCGGTGGCGCGTGGGTGGAGCGGCGTGAGGTCGTCCGGCAGGTGCACGCTGCCGAGCGCGGCGAGGTCCGGGGCGGGAATGCCGAGCACGCCTGCGAAGCCGGCCACCAGTTCGGGGGTCGCTTCGACGGTGCCGCGGCCCACCCCGCCGATCGTGGACGCCGCCCGGTAGATCCGACCGTCGGTGACCGCGTGGAGGGCCTTGGCCGTGCAGCTCCAGTTGAGGTTGCGACTGTGCGTGAGTTTCAGGAGCACCGCGCCGAAGCCCGGCTCGTACCGGTGGTGCGGCCGGTCGGGCCCGCCTCGCTCCTCCCTTTGCACCGGGGGCTGCGCCCGGATCGCCTCCAGCAGCCGGTGCCGGTTCTCGGCGGGCATGGCCGTCATGTTGTAGACGACGTGGCTGACCGACCAGTGCGGATTGCGGGTGACCGGCTTCAGGTCGTCTGGTACCGGCTGCCCGGCCAGGACGAACAGGTCCGCGATGTGCAGGCCGAGGACGGGCTCGAGGTCCCCGAGCAGCCGTCCGCCCGGCGGCCGCCCGTCGAGCACGGCCTGCAGCTCCTTCCTGTCGGTGCCGGATGCCGCCGAGAGCGCGGCGGTGTCGAGCGTCCGGTGCTCCATCAGACGCGCGAGCAGTGCGCCGAACTCCAGAACGTCTGTCATCCCGTCAGCCTATCGACCGGAGGGGAGGTCAACTGGCGCCCGGCAGCAGCGGGCCAAGACGACCTGTGAGGGACATGGGCGCGCCAACCCGACTGCGAGGCCCGTCGTTTCGTTCCGTCGCGCATCTCGGCCGCCGTGCTCGTCTCGGCTGCCGGCCGGTCAGGGCTGCCCGGCCCCAGGAACCCCCGAGCGACCCCACGCCCACAACGCCCACACGGTCCGCAAACCGATCCCGCGAACCCGCAAACCACGAGAACAGCCCAGGTCGGCAACCCAGAACCACGCCGAAACAAGCTAAAGATCAAGTTCGGCCTGTTCCCTACCGATACGGGAACCCAAACGCCCCCTGCCGGAGCGGCGCGACGGAGACAACCCAGCAACTGCCCTCGTCCGATTCCTCGATCGTGAAGCTTCCCTCAAAGGCATCGACCAACCTGTCGAGGATGGCGCGCAGCCTTCGGATTGCCTCGGTTTCGGAGAGAACACTGCTTGCCATGGCAGGACGCTAGTTCATCCGAGCGACGGCCGTGACGGTTCTTCCCACGGGCGCCGCTCGTGAGGCCAGGAGATGCCCACCTCGCGCGATCGGCTACGAGCGTCGCCAGCGGGCCCGTATCCGACGCCACCAACCACCTGCCCGGCCCGCCTCCGCCAGTGCATCGGCCAGATGCCACTGCGCATGGTCCCCGCGGTGGCGGTCGCCGAGGTCGGTGAAGATGGCCGCCGCCCGGGTGTGGGCGTCGATGGCGTCCTCGAACCTGCCCGCGTCCTGGAGGGTGAGACCGAGGTTGGTCCGTGCTACGCCTTCGCGGTGCCGGTCGCCGAGGTCGGTGAAGATGGTCGCGGCCTGCCCGAGTGCGTCGACGGCGTCCTCGAACCTGCCCACGTCCTGCAGGGCGTTGCCGAGGTTGTTGAGCGCCTGACCTTCGCCATGGCGGTCGCCGAGGTCGGCCAGGGTGGCCGCGGCCCGGGTGTGTGCGTCGATGGCGTCTTCGAACCTGCCCACGTCCTGGAGGGCGTTGCCGAGGTTGTTCAGCACGGTGCCCTCGCGGTGGCGGTCGCCGAGGTCACGGCAGATGGTGAGGGCCCTGGTGTGGGCGTCGACGGCGCTCTCGAACCTGCCGACTTCCGGCAGGGCGTTGCCGAGGTTGGTCAGTGCTGTGCCTTCGGCGTGGCGGTTTCCGAGGTCACGGCAGATGGTGAGGGCCCGGGTGTGGGCGTCGACGGCCTCCTGGAACCTGCGCACTGCCTGCAGGGCGAGGCCGAGGTTGTTCAGTGCCTGGCCTTCGGCGTGGCGGTCGCCGAGGTCACGGCAGATGGCGAGGGCCCCGGTGTGGGCGTCGACGGCGTCCTCGAAACTCCCCACGTCCTGCAGAACGGTGCCGAGGTTGTTCAACACCTGCCCTTCGCCATGGCGGTCGCCGAGCTCGCGGCAGATGGTGGCGGCACGTGTGTGGGCGTCGATCGCCTCCCGGAACCTGCGTACCTCCCGCAGGGCGAGGCCGAGGTTGTTCAGTGCCTGGCCTTCGCGGTGGCGGTCGCCGAGGTCACGGCAGATGGCCGCTGCTCGGGTGTGGGCGTCGATGGCGTCCTGGAACCTGCGTACCTCCCGCAGGGCGGCGCCGAGGTTGTTCAACGCCACGCCTTCGCGCTGGCGGTCGCCGAGGTCGGCGAAGACGGCCACGGCCCGGGTGTGTGCGTGGATGGCCTCCCGGAAACTGCGCACCTCCCGCAGGGCGTTGCCGAGATTGCCCAGTGCCTGGCCTTCGCGGTGGCGGTCGCCGAGGGCGGTGAAGATCGCCGCTGCCCGGGTGTGGGCGTCGATGGCGTCCTGGAACCTGCGTACCTCCCGCAGGGCGGCGCCGAGGTTGTTCAACGCCACGCCTTCGCGCCGGCGGTCGCCGAGGTCGGCGAAGATCGCTACGGCGCGGGTGTGGCTGTCGATGGCGTCCGGGTACCTGCGCACCTCCCGCATGGCGTTGCCGAGATTGCTCAGCGCCCGGCCTTCGCGGTGGCGGTCGCCGAGGTCGGTGAAGATGGCCGCTGCTCGGGTGTGGCTGTCGATGGCGTCCTGGAACCTGCGTACCTCGCGGAGTGCGAGGCCGAGGTTGTTCAGTGCCCGGCCTTCGTGGTGGCGGTCGCCCTGGTCGCGAGTGGTGGTGACGGAGTGTTCTGCGATGGTGATCGCGTCGTCGAAGTGCCGGCGCACCAGCAGGAAGCCGTGGAGGTGGAAGGCCAGGGCGAGGGCGGCGGGCAGGTGCCGGGTGGTGGTGGCGACGAGGATGGGGTGTTCGGCGTCCAGCCAGGCGAGTGCCTGGTGACGGTCGTCGAAGTGGGCCGGGGGTGGGTCGCCCGGCAATGCCTTGAGGTGGTCGGCGGCGGCGGCCGTCAGGTCGGTGTAGCGCCGTAGCAGCCGGTCCAGGGCTGCCCGGCTCTCTTCGGTGCGGGGATCGGCGAGTTCGGCGGTGTAGAGACGGATGAGGTCGTGCATGCGCCAGCGTCCGGAGCCGACGGGGTGTTCGGTGAGGAGGCCGGCGGCGGCGACGGCGGCCAGGGTGCGGCGGGTTTCACGTACGGGCCGGTCGGTCAGGGCGGCGGCGCTCTCGGTGGACAGGTCGGGGCCGACGCACAGTCCCAGGAGACCGAACACCCGGGCGGGTTCGGGGGCTAGGCGCTGGTGGGAGAGGTCGAAGGCGGCACGCACCGCCAGCAACTGCCCGCTGGTGTCGTGGAACTGGAGCGAGTCCAGGGTGCCGGCCAGGTCGCCGGCGAGGGTGGCGACGGACAGACCCGGATCCGAGATCAGCAGTGCGGCGGCGATCTGCAGGGCGAGTGGGAGGCGTCCGCAGTGCGCCACCACCTCGGCCAGCGCCTCGGGTTCGGCCGTGCAGCGCCGGTCTCCGGGCAGTACCAGGGCCACGGCTTCGCGGATGAGTTCGGCGGCGGCGGTGGCGTCCAACTCCTCCAGGCGTACGAGCCTGGCCCGGAGGGTGGGGGAGGTGAGGGTGTTGCGGGAGGTGACGAGCAGGCGGTGCGCGCGGTGGGCGGGGATGAGGGCGGTGAGTTGGGCGGTACTGGAGGCGTCGTCGGCGACGATCATGACGGCTCCGGCCTCGTGCGCGCGTCCGGTGAGTTCGGACTGGTAGAGGGCCGCGAGTTCCTCCAGCTCGCCGGGAAGGTCGTCGCCCGATGTCCCGAGCTGACGCAGCAGGGCTCCGAGGGCGCGTTCCGTGCTGACGGGGCCGGCGGGGTCGTAGCCGCGCAGGGTCACGAACAGCACCCCGCCCGGGAACATGCCCCGCGCCACCGCTTCGTGGGCGGTGTGCAGGGCGAGGGCGGTCTTGCCGATCCCGGCCAGACCCGCCACCGCGGACACCACCACGGTCGCCGATCCGCCCGGGACCTCACCCGTCGACTCGGGCGTCCTTCCCCATCTGGCCGCGCGCACATGGTCCGGGGCGAGCGCGGCGAGCAGTTCGTCGACCTCGGCCTGTCGGCCGACGAGGTGTTCGGGGCCGGCGGGCAGGGCGGCCGGGGCCGGCGGCCGCTGCGAGCGCATCCTGGTGATCTTCATGATGTGCAGGTCGCGGCCGGCTTGGTACACATGGCCTTGGTCGGAGGCGGAGGCGTCCTGCCGGATGCCGGTCGGCTGCGTCTCGTCCGCGGTCATGGGTTGGGCTGGTTCGTGCGGTGGTCGCCGGTGGCCCGGTGGACGTGACTGTTTCGCGCCGCGGTGGCCTCCTGGCGGACCGTCAACGGTGAACCAGGGGCGGCCACGACTCCTGCCCCGAGGGTGGCGAAGGTCGCCAGCACCCACCGGTCGACCTCTGCCCCGGGTATCCAGTCGAACGATGCCGACCCGGCCGGCCAGCGGCACGGTACGAACATGACGACCGCCGCCAGGACGGTCACCGCCCACCGAACAGGACGAGACATCCCGGCCCCTTCCGCACCGCCGCTCCAGACCCCCCGAAGCGGCAGCGCGCACCCTACTCCTGGGTCACGCACAGTGTCCAAAGTGACACGCCGCGAGCCATCCGTGAACGGGGCGAGCCGTCCGGTAGGCGGCGGCCGACACCCCTGGCCGAGGGCGGCGCCCTCTGGAGGGTGAGGCGACGCCATGACCGCGGGAGCCGGGTCGTCCGGGCGCCCAGGGCAGGTCGTCGCAGGCGGGGCCGCCGCGCCGCGCTCCGGGCGCACGGTCGACCGCCCCGTCCAACGTCCGCCATTGCGAGAGGTATTGACGTCAGATCAGGGCACCCGTAGGTTTCGCATCGCCTTGCTGAAACTTTCAGCAAGATTCTGCAGAGATGTGGTGCGCGGCGTACTTCCGAGGGGCTTGATCGCCGCAACACCAGCTCCTCCGACCTGTCGAGCGCCGCAGCCGTCCCGCCGAGGCGAGCCGGTCGCGGCCCCCACCGCCCAGCAGCAGCCCTCCACCCAAGGGAGTCCGTCGGTGTCCTATCTGATCCGCCAGCCGAGACCTGTCCCCAGCTCGCGTCCCCCGTCCGGCTCCGCTTTCGCAGCCCGTTTCCGGCGTGGGCCGGTGGGTCTGCTCGCCGCCGGTGCGTTGCTGGTCGGGGCCGTGCTACCGGTCGCGTTCCAGGCCAGTGCGCAGGCTGCCGCCGTCCCGAACGGCGGTGATGTGATCGCGAACCTCTTCGAATGGAACTGGAACTCCGTCGCGAACGAGTGCACGACAGTGCTCGGGCCCAAGGGCTACGGCGCCGTCCAGGTCGCACCGCCGCAGGACTCGATCAAGCTGAACGGCGCGCACCCGTGGTGGGAGGTCTACCAGCCGGTCTCGTACGCGCTGAACAGCCGGATGGGCACCGAGGCGCAGTTCAAGGCGATGGTGACGGCCTGTCACAACGCCGGTGTGAAGGTGTACGCGGATGCGGTGATCAACCACACGGCGGGTGTGAACCAGAGCAGCACCAGCTCCTACGGCGGTGCGAGTTTCAACCCGGCCGGCTACACGTACGGCAACATCCCGTACAGCAGTGCCGACTTCCACGGCTCGCCGCCCTGCCCCAACGCCAACCTGGGCATCAACGACTGGAACAACGTCACCCAGGTCCAGGAGTGCCAGCTCGTCTCGCTGTCCGACCTGAACACCGAGTCGGACTACGTCCGCGGGAAGATCTCCGGTTACCTGAACAGCATGGTCGACGCCGGCGTGGACGGCTT